>JAPLPF010000184.1:0-4623 GCA_026400325.1 Rhodobacterales bacterium | reverse complement strand
TCGATCAGGGGCACGAATACGCCAAGGACGCGCTTGTCGGAAGGCACCCAGGTTTCCTGCATCCGCTTCAACGCCGCAGCGCTGGCGGTGTTGCAAGCCAGCACAACCAGATCGCAACCTTCTTCCCACAGCCGCATGGTGGCCGCCGTGGTCAGGTTGAAGATGTCGTCCGGGGTGCGAACGCCATAGGGCGCGTGGGCATTGTCGCCAAGATAAACGAAAGACACGTCCGGAAGACGCTTTGTTACCGCATCAAGAACAGTCAACCCTCCAAGTCCCGAATCGAAGATGCCAACGGCCATGACTGCCCTTTCCATTTGCGCCCATTGTAACTGCATCGGACGCCTCGATGGATCATAGGACGGACGATCCGCCCGCGAAAGACCCATGCAGCGCCTCGCCGGAGCGGGGTATCCAGGCGGCGTTTGTGTTCGGGTTTCCCTTTCCAGGCGCTGGCATGTTAGGGTGCCGGGCGAATTTCGAGGGGACTGCCATGGATTGGGACAAGCTGAGGATTTTTCACGCCGTGGCCGAAAAGGGCAGCCTGACCCATGCTGGTGAGGTTCTGCACCTGTCGCAATCCGCCGTCAGCCGCCAGATCCGCGCGCTTGAAGAAAGCCTGGCGGTCACGCTCTTTCATCGCCACGCGCGCGGGTTGATCCTGACCGAACAGGGCGAACTGCTGTTTGACGCCACACAAGCCATGGTCAAACGGCTGGACGCCACCGCGGCACGGATCCGGGACAGCGAGGATGAGGTCTTTGGCGAACTGCGGGTGACCACGACGACGGGGTTCGGAACGCTGTGGCTCGCGCCGCGTCTTGCGCGGTTATACGAGAAATACCCGGCGTTGAAGATCGACCTGATGCTGGAGGAACGCGTCCTCGACCTGCCGATGCGCGAGGCAGACGTGGCAATCCGGATGAAAGAGCCAAGCCAGGCCGATCTGATCCGCAAGCGGCTGATGAACATCCGGATGCAGCTTTTCGCAACGCCCGAATATCTGGCCGAACACGGCACCCCGGAGACGCCCGAAGACCTCAGCACCCATCGGCTGATCAGCCAGCATGCCGGGACACCGCAGGTGGCAGCGGGCGCGCTTCTGGTGGCCGAACTCATGGCGCAGGACATTCCGTCAACGCTGACGGTCAACAACTATTTCGGTGTGCTGCAGGCTGTGCTGAACCATCTGGGGGTGGGGGTGCTGCCAGATTACCTGACCGAAGATTTCCCCAATCTTGTGCGCATCCTGCCCGACATTCAAAGCGCCGAGGTACCGGTCTTTCTGGCCTATCCCGAGGAATTGCGCCATTCCAAGCGCGTGGCAGCCTTCCGCGATTTCGTGACCGACGAGATCATGGCATTCCGACGCCGCCAGGCCGTTGATGCGTCCACCTGATTGCTGCCATGCAGCATCTGCATATCGGCAATGAGCAAAAGGCAGGCAAACCATACTTGTTTGCGCAATCATCGAGCACTAGGTGTATCCACGAGGCGATGATGAGCTTGCTCTTGTCGCTTCACCTCCCTGTTGGACCTGGCCGAGCGCAAGCTCGGCCTTTTTTTTCAGCTTGGAATACGGTTGCGGCGCCGGATGAGAAACGCCTTGTCGGACTCCGAGGCCGCAAGCGCGATTGCGCGGTCATAGGCGTCGAGTGCCGCCGTGGTTTGGCCCGACCGAGAAAGATATTCCGCCCGCGCTGCGTGGTAAGGCTGGTAATCGGCAAGCTCTGCCTCCAGCGCGGAAAAGATCGCAAGGGCTGCAGGCGGATTTCCGGCCTCGGCAAGTGCGACGGCATGGTTCAGGCGGACGACCGGGGTCGGTTCATGACGGGTGAGCCCGGCGTAAAGTGCGACAATCTGGGGCCAGTCAGGCGGCGACTGGCTTTGGCAGGCGGCGATGGCAGCCTTGATCTGAAACGGCCCCGGCGCCCGGCGGGCCATGGCGGTGTCCAATAGGCCAAGCCCTTCGGCCAGCATCGCCTTGTCCCAAAGCGTGCGGTCCTGATCGGTCAGCGCCACGGTTTCATCGTTGCGCAGCCGTGCATCGCGGCGGGCGTGGGTGATCAGGAGGAGGGCAAGGCAGCCCTCAACCTCAGCCTCGCCCGGCTGTAGAAGGGCCAGCATCCGGGCCAGAAAGATCGCCTCAACGCAAAGGTCGCGGTCTAGGGAGGGGCCGACGGTATAGCCTGCATTGAAGATCAGGTAGACCACGGTCAGGACCGAATTCAGCCGGTCGGGCAGGTCTTCGGGGTCAGGCACCTTGAAGGGGATGCCAGCGGCGCTGATCTTGGCCTTGGCGCGGGACAGGCGCTGGCCCATCGTGGGTTCGGCATCAAGGAAAGCGCGGGCAATCTCGCCGGTGGCAAGCCCCCCAAGGGTACGAAGCGTCAGGGCCACGCGCGACTTGGGGTCCAGGGCCGGGTGGCAGCAGGTGAAGATCAGCCGCAGGCGTTGGTCGGGGATCATTTCGGGTTCGCCTGCATCCGCTTCTTCGCCGACAAGATGGGCCAGTTCGGCCGCCTTGCGGCTTTCCCGTGCCCCGCCGCGCAGCCGGTCAATTGCCTTGCGCAGCGCCACTTTCAACAGCCACCCCTGCGGCGAGGCGGGCAGACCTGCCCTGCCCCAATGCGACAGTGCCGAGATGGCCGCCTCTTGCAGGGCCTCCTCCGCCAACTGAAAATCCCGCAAGCGCGAGATCAGGGCAGCGATCAGCCGCCCCCGATCATTGCGCATCACGGCCTCTAGGGCTTTGGTGACGGCGATGGCATTGGGGGCGGCTGACACGGGTTTCAGTTGTCCATCGGGTTGTAGTTCTGCAGGGCACGCACCTCGACCGTGCCATGCGACACTGCAGGGACCTGCGCCGCATACTTCAACGCCGCATCCAGATCCGGCACGTCGATCACATAGTAGCCGCCCAGGTATTCCTTGGTTTCGGCAAACGGGCCATCCATCGTTTCGATCTTGCCCTCCCGTTGCCGCACGGAGGTGGCCGTCTCGACCCCTTTCAGGCCTTCACCCGATTTCAGCACGCCATCGGCCTTCAGCTTTTCGTTCAGCGCGAAATACCCGCCCATCATCGCATCGAATTCCTTGGTGCCATAGGCAGGTTCACGGGATGCGTCGGTGTAGATCAGAAGCATGTACTGCATTTGTGTAGTCCTTTGTCCTTGGGTTGTGGTTGGTCGTTGGGTGAGGTTGTGGGTTCAAAGGCCGAGAATGTTCACGCCAAGGCAGGCCATCAGGTTCACCGTGGCAAGGATGTTGGTGCCGTTGCCGACATAGCGCAGCGGGTGGGCCGCGTTGTCGATCGCCCCAAGTCCGAAGGGATGCGCGATCCGCCCGATCAGGAGCAAAGCACCCGAGATGTGAAGGTAGAGGGCAGGTGCGCCCATCCCCTCAGCCAGGATCATCAGGATCAGGACGAAGGTCGTCCATTCTACGAAGTTGCCTTGCTGGCGCACACGGCGCAGAAGCTCGGTGTTGCCACCGTCGCCGTAAGAGATCTTGGTTGCGGCCCGCACCCCGCTGATGCGGAACCACAGGATCAGAAAGAGGACCGCAAGCGGCAGGGCGTAAAGCGGGGTCACAGTGAACAACATTCTAAGGTTTCCTTTGCGGTTTCGGGTTTCGTAACCAAAGGACGCTTGCAGTTTGCCGATTTCGACAGGGCACGCAAAAAAATTGCAGAAAAATTTTTGCGGCTGTCGCGGGCGCTTCCCCTGCCCTGCCCCATGGCCTATGAGGCTGGCCAAATGTGTGGAGACCTGCCGATGTCCGAACCCGCGATCACGCCTGAACTGGTTGCCGCCCACGGGTTGAAACCGGATGAGTATGACCGGCTGCTGGGCATTCTTGGGCGCGAGCCCACCTTCACCGAGCTTGGTATCTTCAGCGCGATGTGGAACGAGCATTGTTCCTACAAATCCTCGAAAATCCATCTCAGAACCCTGCCGACAACCGGACCGCAGGTGATCTGCGGCCCGGGTGAAAATGCGGGCGTCGTCGATATCGGCGATGGCCAGGCCGTGGTCTTCAAGATGGAAAGCCACAACCACCCCTCCTACATCGAGCCGCATCAGGGGGCAGCGACCGGCGTGGGTGGAATCCTGCGCGACGTCTTTACCATGGGCGCACGTCCCATTGCGGCGATGAACGCGCTGTCCTTCGGGCTGCCAAGCCACCCCAAGACCGCGCATCTGGTCAAGGGCGTGGTCGAGGGCGTTGGCTCCTACGGCAATGCCTTCGGCGTGCCGACGGTCGGCGGCGAGGTGCGGTTTCACCGCAGCTATAACGGCAACTGCCTGGTCAACGCCTTTGCCGCAGGCCTGGCCAATACCGACAAGATCTTCTATTCCGCCGCCTCGGGCGTGGGTATGCCGGTTGTCTATCTGGGGGCCAAGACCGGCCGTGACGGGGTCGGCGGGGCCACGATGGCATCCGCCGAATTCGATGACACCATCGAGGAAAAGCGCCCCACAGTGCAGGTCGGCGACCCCTTCACCGAAAAGCGCCTGCTTGAGGCCTGCCTTGAACTGATGGCATCCGGCGCGGTCATTTCCATTCAGGACATGGGGGCGGCGGGCCTGACCTGTTCGGCGGTCGAGATGGGCGACAAGG
>JAPLPF010000214.1:1584-5684 GCA_026400325.1 Rhodobacterales bacterium | reverse complement strand
ATGGTTCTCCGGCTGGTCTGATGAGGAATCGGTCATGATGGAATACTCCGGATCGGGGGTCAAGCCTGCAAATGGGTGCGCTGAAAAGAGTACTCGGGACAAACATCAGGACAGGCGACACGATCGCGACGCATACCTCTCGTCAGCGCCCTTGTCTGGTATCCGATTTTTATCGATTAAGCAAGGAGATGAATCTCAGGGGCTTGCGAACTTTGTGGTCATGTAGCCGCAGATTGCCAGGGTCGCCTCCCGACCGATTGCCGGAGTGATCCCCCCTTGTTCCGCGACTGCGAGGGTCAGCACGGCATCGCCGACGGAAATGGCAACGATGATTGCCTGGACGAGCGTCGGACGGTCCAGCAAGGAGGTGGTTGTTGGCAAGATCGGACTGGCGGATATGCCAGCTGTGGTCAGACCCGAGGATCAGCCGCTGAGCGTAGGGGTGGTCGACGTAATAGGCGACGGCGCGATCCATCAGAAGCGCAACGATATCCTGCCAGGCAACCGTCCCGTTATCCTGTACGGGCTGACCGATCGTCTCGGCCAGCCCGGCAAGATACCGCTCTGCCAGGCCGATCGACACTGCCACCGGGCCGGGAAAGAAGTGGTAGACCGATGCCGTCGGCACCCCGGCCTCTTTTGCCAACCGCTGCGTTGTCAGTGCAGATGGGCCGACTGCGACCAACAGATTTTCGGCTGCGTCCAGCAGGTGCTCATAGCGCAGTCGACCGTTGGCGCGCCGTGGCTTGCGGGGAAGCACCACCGCCTGTTGCGGGGAGTGTTCGCTGGGGATGGGTCGCACGCCAGGGCTTCTCGGGTTTGTCATGGTTCAGCCGAAGACTAGCGATAGTCTTCGGCCTGTCGATGGCCAATCCCGACAGGAAGCATGGCGAAAACGCGTTCCAGGACGGTGCCGGAAGCCACTTGCCGGATTTGCAAGGGAAGACCACGCCCCGATTGCAGATGGGTCAGCACGGCATCATTGGCGAAAAGGGGCGATGCCGGGGCAGGTGCGCCTGACCGCCGTTCAGTCACGCAGTTGTGCCTGATGCAGCTGCGCGTAAAGGCCGCCCTGTGCCATAAGCGTGTCATGTGTCCCCTCTTCGACGACGCGACCCTGGTCGAGGACAAGGATCCTGTCCGCCCGTTGCACGGTTGACAGCCTGTGCGCGATCACCAGTGTCGTGCGCCCGGTCTGCGCACGGGCGAGGGCGGCCGAGACGGCAGCCTCGGTCCGGGTATCAAGGGCCGAGGTCGCTTCATCCAGCAGGAGGACCGGCGCGTCGGCCAGAAGGGCGCGGGCAATGGCAATCCGCTGGCGCTGCCCCCCGGACAGGGCCGATCCGCGTGGCCCGGCAGCCGTTTCAAGTCCAAGGGGCAGCTGGCTTACAAAGCCTGCCGCCTCGGCATCGGACAGGGCACGGGCAAGGCGGGCCTCGTCCAGCCCGCTGCGACCAAGGGTCAGGTTCTCGCGCAGCGTCTCGTCAAAGAGGGCGGCATCTTGCGAAACCGAGGCCAGAAGCCCGCGCTGGTCGTAAAGGCTCATGTCCTGGACATCGACCCCGCCGACCAGGATCTGGCCGGATTGTGGTTCCACAAGGCCGGAAATGAGCTGAAAGATCGTGGTCTTGCCCGCGCCAGAACTTCCGACCAGCGCCGTGACCTGGCCCGCTTCTGCAGTAAAGGTCAGGCCGTTCAGGACCGGGCGGTCGGGATAGGCAAAGTGGACATCCTTGAACCGGATTTCCGGTGCGCCGGGTGCGGGGGTGGCACGGCTGGTCGCGGGACGGGTGCCTGTGGGTCGGGCATCAAAGAGGGTAAAAATTCGCTCAAGGCTCGCTTCGGCCACCTGCCAGAGGCCGGCCAGCTCTCCCAGGCGGCGGATCGGCTGAAACGTCAGGGCCATGGCCGTGAAGAAAGCCATGAATTCACCCGTGGTGCGGTTCCCGTCGGCCACTTCGCGCCCGCCAAGGATCAGCACGGCGAAAAAGCCGATGCCGGTCACCACGTCCACCAGCCCCGGCATCGCGGCGCGGCCGAGAACGGATTTCACTTCGGCCTTCACGATGGTGTCGATGATCCGCCGGAATCGGCCGGCCTGATATGCTTCCATCCGGTTCAGCTTGACGGCTTGCATGCCGTGAAAGATCTCGTCCAGCCGGGTGGCGCGAAGACCGGCCTGCTGGCGGGAATCCATCGTCTTGCGGCGGATATAGCGCCGCAGGCCAAGGGCGGGCAGCAACAGAAGCGGCGTGCCGACCAGCGCTGCCGCGGTCCAGAGCGGGTCTATGCTGAGGGCCACGACGAAAAGGCCCGCCAGTGCCACGATATCGCGCCCGACCCCGGTGATGACGGCGGTTGCGGCCCCCTGCGCGGCCTGGGTGTCGCCCTGCACGCGTTCGATCAGCGTGCCGGGTGCGTTGGTCTGGAAAAAGCCTGCATCCAGTGTCAGCAGGTGCTGGACCAGGTCGGCCTGCATTTCCCCCGCCGCGCGCTGGTTGACCTGTGCCATGAGCCAGCGCCCGCCGACCGAAGTCACCGCCCGCACAAGGAACAAGGTCAGGATCGCGCCGCCGACGAGTGGCAGGGCCGCCCCTCCGCCCGGTGCAAGAACCTCGTCAAAGAGCGGTTTGATCATGTAGCTGAGCAGCCCCAGCGTCGAGCCTTCCAGCGACAAAAGCCCGAACGCCACCAGCATCAGCCCCAGATGCGGCCGAAGATAGCCGCGCCAGAACCTTCCGAAAAGTTCGCGCGAGGGGTAGGTGCTGGTCGGCTGCACGCGGAAAGTGCCTTTCGGTCAGGGCGCTGGGGGCGGTGTAGCCCGAAAGCGCCCCTGCCTCAAGCCAGAGCGCATTGACGCTGCCCGCGCGAGCGCCTAGCCATGGCGGGCAAAACAGCAGGAGACCCGCATGAGCCTTGCCCATGGCCGCCCCTATCTGGCGATCCCCGGACCCTCGGTCATTCCCGACCGCGTCTTGCGGGCAATGCATCAGGGCTCGCCGAACATCTATGACGGTCCCCTGGTCGATATGGTGGCGGGCCTGTTTCCCGACCTTCGGATGGTGGCGGGGACGACAGGCCATGTGGCCATGTACATCGGCAACGGTCATGCGGGCTGGGAGGCGGCGAATGCCAACATGTTCAGCCGGGGCGACAAGGCGCTTGTGCTTGCGACCGGTCAATTCGGGCTGAGCTGGGCAAATTCGGCCCGTGCGATGGGGGTCGAGGTCGAGGTGCTGGACTTCGGCAAGTCCGCTCCGGTGGACATGGCGCGGGTCGAAGCGGCGCTGCGCGCGGACAGGAACCACCAGATCAAGGCCGTGCTGACGACACATGTCGACACGGCAAGTTCGATCCGGACCGACATTCCGGCCCTGCGGATGGCGATGGATGCGGCAGGGCATCCGGCCCTTCTGGCGGTCGATTGCATCGCAAGCCTTGGCTGCGATGAATTCCGCATGGACGACTGGGGCGTCGATGTGATGGTCGCGGCCTGCCAGAAGGGGCTGATGACCCCGCCCGGCATGGCCTTTGTGTGGTTCTCTGAACCTGCCCGCCAGCGGTGCGCCGGCGCGGACCTTGCCAGCCCGTACTGGGCCTGGGGACCGCGGGCGGAACCGGGCGAGTTCTGGCAGATCTGGGACGGCACCGCCCCGACAAGCCATCTTTATGGGTTGCGAGAAGCGTTGGACATGATCCGCGAGGAAGGCTTGCCCCATGTCTGGAACCGCCACCGGGTGCTGGCGGGTGCAGTCTGGGCCGCTTTTGACGCCTGGAGTGAGGGAAACCCGGCGATCGGAATGAACGTCGCCGATCCGGCGCATCGCGGCTGGTCGGTCACGGCGGCGCGGTTCGGGGCGCCCCATGCGACACGCCTGCGCCAATGGTGCGAAGAGAAGGCCGGTGTCACCCTTGGCATCGGCCTTGGCATGGCGCCGTCGACCGACCCGGCCTATCACGGCTTTCTGCGGGTGGGGCACATGGGGCATGTGAACGCCCACATGACGCTGGGGGCGCTGGCGGTGATGGAGGCTGGCCTGTGCGCGCTGGACATCGCGCACGGGTCCGGCGCGCTGACTGCTGCGGCGCAGGCTGTGGCG
>JAPLPF010000214.1:0-1545 GCA_026400325.1 Rhodobacterales bacterium | reverse complement strand
AAGATGCCTGATGGGCTGGTTCCTCTCACGGTCCATCGCACCCGGTGTCGAGGTGACGCTGGAGCCTGCCGTTGCACTGATGTTTCGCGCGGCTATGGTAACCGTGCGGGGCAGGGACTGCGACCTGCAGTTTGATTTCGGCTGCGGGATCATGCCATTGCGCGGGATTCTTCATTCCGGCGATCAGCCGGTCATCGCCGTGGCAAGCCATGCCCATGTCGACCATGTCGGCGGATTCCACGCGTTTTCCGACCGCCGCGGTCATGGCCTTGAGGCTGCAGGCTTTGCCGGGTTGCCGGGGGTCGAGACCTTTGCCGCCGAATTCCGGGGCTGGCCCGATCTTGTCAGCACGTCGCCCTTTGCGGGCTGGACAGTGGCGGACTGGACCCTGCGGGCGGCCCCCCTGACCGCCGAGCTGGCCGAGGGCGACCGGATCGACCTTGGCGACCGCAGCTTTACCGTCCTGCATCTGCCCGGCCATTCGCCCGGCGGGATCGGGCTTCTGGATGAACGCGATGGCCTGCTGCTTTCCGGGGATGCCATCTATGATGACGACATCCTGGACGATCTGCCGGGTGCGTCCGTCACGGAGTATCTGGCGACGATGGACCGGTTGCGCCGGCTTGACTGCCGGCTGCTCATCGGCGGGCATGGCCCGGAAATGACGCAGGCGCGAATGGTCGAGATCGCGGAGGATTACCTTCGGCGGCGCGGGTAATCTTCTGACTTCATTTGCAAAAGGGGGCCGCCGTCTTGGACGGCCCCGCTTTTTCCGGTCAACCGCCGTTCTTGGCCAGCCAGTCCTGCATCCACTTGATCTCGGCCTCCTGTGCGGCGATCACGCTTTCGGCAAGCTTGCGCACCTCCGGGTCGGTGCCATGTTCAAGCACGATCCGCGCCATCTCGACTGCGCCTTGATGGTGGGGGATCATGCCCCTGATGAAATCGACATCGGCATTGCCGGTAAACTCCATCGCCATCGCGGCATGCATCCGGTCATTCGCTTCCACGAAGGCCATCGAGGACGGACCCTGGTCGCCCATCATCATGTGGCCTTCGTGGCCGGTGGTTTCTTCGGCGCGCGCGGACAGGGGCGCACCAAGGGCCAGAAGAACGGCAACCGCAGAAGGTGCCAGGAAAGAGCGGGGCATGTTCGGTCCTTGATCTGGAGTGACGGGGTATGGAGTGACAGGATTTGGGACGTGAATGACAGCTTCGGTCCTTGCCCCATGGGAAGGCCAGTCACGTTTTCCTGAAGCGCTGCGCAGATTTGCCCCTGAAACGGGCACTGTGCGGTAAAGACGTCGGTCTGTGCGGTCGGGAAACGCCATCTGGCCTTTGCGACAGCGGGCCTTGGGGGTATGTTGATGCGCAGGGGACAAGGCAAGTGGTGGCATTGAACGTCATGGGGACTGCAGGACGGCGGCCGGTGGTGGGGATCATCGGCAACAGCTACATGATCAACGACAGCTATCCGGTGCATTCCGGCGGGCAGATGAATTCGGTTGCCGTGGCGGAGGTTTCGGGTTGCATGCCGCTGATCAT
>JAPLPF010000055.1 GCA_026400325.1 Rhodobacterales bacterium | reverse complement strand
GCCTGTTTCTTTGTCCTGATCCGCACGTCCGAGCACGAGGCCGAGTGGCAGCGCAAATTCCTGAAGGCCCTGCGCGAGCGCCCCGAGGTGCTTGAGGCGCACCGGTTGGCGGGCGACATCGACTATATCCTGAAGGTGCGGGTCAAGAATGCGCGGGCATATGACACCTTTTACCAGGCGCTGATATCGGAAGTGCGGATCTACAATGTGACGGCCCTTCTTAGCATGGAAGAGATCAAGTCGACTACGGTCTTGCCGCTGTGACGCCGACAAGGTCATGCAAGAAGGGCGGAGAGGCGGTTGCCCCGCCTCGATCCTGCGAATGAGACTAAAGCGCGCCTTCGCTGCCGGTATAGATGACCTCGGCAACGACTCCGTCGTTCGAGGAAAGGCAACGCCAGGGGGCTTCGGCCCCGGCTACGGTCGCCTCGACCTGGGTGTTTGCTTCGGAAAAGAGGAAGTTGAACACCGACACGTCGGCAGCTGACCGCCCTGTGGTGCGGGCGATTGCGGCGACGCAGGCCTTGTATGGCGGACTTGCCCGGTCTGCGTCAGTCGGAGCAATGGACATCGGCGCGTCGGCGGTCTGGACGCACGCGGCCACGGCGGCCGTTGCGGCCAGGATTGAAAGACTGATCAGGCGCATCCGTGCTTCTCCAGCCGTGTTGCAACGACGATCGAGTCTAGTACACGAATCGGCACTCCGAAAAGCGAAAACGCGCGGGCTGCCATACTGATTTTCCTGTCGCGACCGCCCTAGGTCTTCAACCGCAGGCGCGAAAGTCCGTGGAAATGGTACACGTCGGCATAGGTTGGCGGCTCGGCAATCTGCAGGCCCGGCCGGTGGTGAAACAGGATCGGCAGGGCGATCTGCAGCTCCAGCCTTGCCAGAGGCGCGCCGACGCAGAAATGCAGGCCCGCGCCAAAGCTGGCGTGGGGCTTGACCGGGCGGGTGGGCAGGAACTTTGCCGGCCGGTCCCAGACGCCGGGATCGCGGTTCGCGGCACCGAGAAGCAGGCCCACCTGGTCGCCACGCTGGAAGCGGTGGCCCATCACGTCGATCTCGTCATAGGCCCAGCGGGTGAACATGTGCAGCGCGGGGTCAAAGCGGAGGATTTCCTCGACCGTCGCCTCAACGGCATCGGATTCCAGCGCTGCCAGGGGAGTTCCTTGCTCCAGCAGCGTCTTGACCCCGTTGCCGATGGTGTGGGGTCGTGATCAACTCATCCGTGGTCAGACGCTCACCTTCCATTTCGGCGGCGATCAACTGGGTGATCAGGTCGTCGGCCGGGCGGGCGCGGCGTTCCTCGACATATGACCGCAGGAAGGCGACGAAAGCCTGGGTTGCTGCCACGGCACGGTCCTCGACCTCGCGGGTGCGGCCGGCCATGTACATGCCGACCATCGCGTTCGACCAGCGCAGCAGGTCGGGCGCTATGTCTTCGGGCACGCCCAGAAGCCGGGCGATGATGCGGACGGGCAGGGGCTGGGCAAAGGCCTGAAGCAAGTCAAATTCGCCAGGGGGAATTGCGGCGACCAGTTCTTCGGCGAGGGTCGTGATCTCGGGGCCAAGGGCGGCAATCCGGCGCGAGGTGAAGGCACGCAACACCAGGTTGCGCAGCCGCGTATGGCGGGGCGGCTCCAGCTCCAGCATGGAATGGGCCTCGACCGCGTAGAACGGGGCAAGGTGCGGCGGGATCGGGGTTGCCTTCTCGGGCGGGATCTCGCGGCCAAAGCGGCGGTCACGGAAGATGGCGTTCACCGCCGCCGCATTGCCGGTGCAGATCAGGTTGTAGTCCTGCCAGAGAAAGAAAGGGCCAAGACCGCGCGCCTTTTCGTAGAAGGGATAGGGGTTCTGCACGAATCCCGCGTCGGTGGGTGACTGGACAAGGGACTGCATCAAACGGTCCGCCCGTATCCGGTCAGACGCCGTGCGATCAGCCCTTGCGCCATCAGCGCGCCCGCGACCACGATGGCGGCGCCAAGGGTCTGAAGCCAGCTCCACGGGCCGCCCAGGACGAAGACGATCAGCATCACATAGAACGGCACCGCATTCATGTGCATGGAGGCGGCGCCAATCCCGATCCTGCCGACCGAGATGATCCACAAAAGCTGACTGACCGCCATCGACCCGATGCCGAAGACCGCAAGGCCGCCGAACTCGGTCCAGCCGATCGCCTGCCAGTCGGGCCAGTTGCCGCGCAAGACCCCGTCGCCAAGGGCTGCCGCCAGCGCGATGCCGGCGCAGCCCGCGACGGTGACAGTGCAGCGGCCAAGCGGTGTAAGGTCCGGAAGCGCACGCACCGTCTCGCGCGAGCCCCAGGTGTAGCACAGGACCGAGGCCAGGGCCGCCAGCACCCCCACGCCGAAATCAAGGCTGCCCTCGGCCCCGCTGACCGCGATCAACCCGCCGAGGACCGAGAGCAGCAATCCTGCCGCAAGCGCGCGGGTGAAAGGTCGCTTGTCGGACACGCATTCCAGAAGGATGCCGGCAACAGGCATCACGGCTGTCACGATGGCAACGGTGACAGGATCGTTGAACTGCAAGGCGATGATGACGAAGAACGAGGCCAGCCCAAGCGTGACAAAGCCAATCCAGGCACCCGTCGCCCAATCGGCCTTCAGCACGGCCTGCCGTCCCTCCCAAAGCCACCAGATCGGCAAAAGCACCAGGGCCGCCAGCGTGGCCCGGCCCGCTGTCAGCGCGACGGGTGGCATGTGCGGGATGATAAGGCCCGCCGCCGGAAGGCCCGCCGCCCAGATCATCATCGAGGCAAGGCAGATCAGGTTGGCGATCAGGGCGGATCGGGCAGCACTGGGGGAAAGGACTGTCATGGGGTCAGTCTAGGTTTGGTCCTGGCCGGGGCTGGTCCATTCCCGACCGGGCCACGACCGGAAATGTCGTCATACCGAAAGGGCGGCGACAATCGCACCGAAATCGGCGGCCTTGAGGCTCGCCCCCCCGACCAGCGCCCCATCGACATGCGGCACGGCAAAGATCTCGACTGCGTTTGTCGGCTTGACCGAACCGCCGTAAAGGATGCGCACGCCGTCCGCCTCGGCCCCGATCAGGGCGTGCAGTCGGGCACGGAGGAAGGCATGCACCTCGCCGATCTCGGCAAGGGTCGGGGTGCGGCCGGTGCCGATGGCCCAGACCGGTTCATAGGCAATCACAAGGTTGGCCGCCGTCGCCCCTGCCGGGATCGAGCCGTCAAGCTGGCGGCCGATGACGGCAAGGGTTTGCCCTGCGTCGCGCTGGCCTTCCGTCTCACCAATGCAGACGATGGCAATGAGATTGGCCGCGAGCGCGGCTTCCGCCTTTGATTTCACCAGCGCGTCCGTCTCGCCATGGTCGGTACGGCGTTCGGAATGGCCAAGGATGACGTGGGTCGCCCCGGCATCCGCCAGCATCGCTGCCGAAAGGTCACCGGTATGGGCACCTGACGTCTTGGGGTGGCAGTCCTGCCCGCCGACCATGAGCGCGCTGCCCTTTGCGGTCCGGGCCATCTGGGCGATCAGGGTTGCGGGGGGACACAGGAGCATCTCGCACGGCGGTGCCGGATGCGCGCCGATCAGCGCCTTGACTTCGGCCAAGGCGGCAGAGGTGCCATTCATTTTCCAGTTCCCGGCGGCAAGCTTTCTCATGCGCAGTCTCCCCTGATCGCGGAACAAGGCCTAGCGTCTTGGCCGCGAAAGGAAAAGCCCTTCCGGGGGGAAGGGCTGTTGCGAGCGCGCACTGGCACGTGCCCTCAGGCGGCCGGCTGGTCCTTGAACTTGATCGATTCGCCGCAGCCGCAAGCCTCGGCCACGTTCGGATTGCGGAAGGTGAACTTTGCTTCCAGAAGCGAGGTCTCGTAATCGATCTCGGTGCCGATCAGGAACATCTGCGCCATGGGGGCGATCATCACCCGGGCGCCGTCCTGTTCTACCACCTCGTCCAGCGGGTTGACCGAACTGACGTATTCCATGGTGTATTCCATGCCAGCGCAGCCGCCCTTCTTGACGCCGATGCGCAGCCCCTGTGACCCGTTTCGGTCCATGAGCCGCGCAATCTGGCTGCGCGCGGCTGGGGTGATGGTGACGGCGGCCTTGCCGGGAATGCCGAACATGGGGCGATCCTTTCGATTGCAACAAAGGTAGTCCCGACCGGGACACCGTTCAAGTCTGACTTGGTTCGGGCCACTCCTGGTTCGGGCCACTCCTGGTTCGGGCCACTCCTGGTTCGGGCCTGTCCTGGTTTGGGCCCGTACTGGTTTTGGCCCGTCCTACATGAACCCAAGTTCCAGCTTGGCCTCGTCCGACATCATGTCCATGCCCCAGGGTGGATCAAAGGTCATGTGGACATCGACCTGCTTGATGCCGGGCAAAGGTTCGACCGCCCCTGCAACCCAGCCGGGCATCTCGCCCGCAACCGGGCAACCGGGTGCCGTAAGGGTCATGGTGATGTCCACCTGCGCTTCGTCCCCGATCTCGATCGTGTAGACCAGACCAAGGTCGAAGATGTTGACCGGGATTTCCGGGTCGAACACCGACCGGCAAGCCTCGACGATCTGCGGATAAAGCGGATGGTCGGTGGAAGAGGGCTTTATGAGAGGCTTGCCCTCGATCTGGTCGTGCATGGTCGGTATCCCGGCGCTGGTTGTTGACCAATTATATAGGGATTGGGGCGGTCAAGGTCCAGTGCGGGTTGCAAGGGATCTAGAACGGGATCTCGTCATCCATGTCCGAGCGACCACCGCCACCCGAACCGGACCCACCCGAACCGGACCCACCCGAACCGGACCCACCGGAACCCGATCCGCCGCGCGCGGCCCCGCCCCCGCTGGAATACCCGCCGCCCTGACTGCCGAAACCATCCTGACCGCCGCGGTCGTCATAGCCGCCCCCGCCGCCCTCGCCACCG
>JAPLPF010000197.1 GCA_026400325.1 Rhodobacterales bacterium | reverse complement strand
TGGCCGGTTCGGTCACAGTTGTAGTATATGCGCCTGCCATCTGCACTGAAGTCCGGCCCGTCGCAGTGCCCCTCGCCTTGCGTCAGGCGACGCTCCTGGCCACCGAACAACGGAACGTCATAGACGTCGATCACCCGCCGGCCTTGCCGCGCGGCGACATAGGCCAACTTCTGTCCATCGGGCGAAACACCGTGCCACCAGCTCGGGCTTTCCGGGCTGACCTTGCGCAGCTCTCCACCCGCGACCGGCATGACATAGACTTGCGAGCCTTCCCCTTCGTGGTGCGACGACAATATCAGCAAGGTGCCATCCGGGCTGATCCCGTGGTCGTTGTTGCAGCGGACAGCAGGTCCGGTGTCCTGCGGCACAAGCTCTGGCTTTGCCAACGGCACCCGATATAGCCGCCCCTCGCCGTTCACCAAAAGCCAGTCCCCCGATGGTGCCCAGTTCGGCGCCTCGATCCGCCCGCCTATGGACAGCACCTGCCGCACGTGACCAGTGGCGATCTCGAAAGTCTCGACAATGCTCCGCATTTCGTTCGGTCTCCGCTGATCCGGGCTTTCATTCTGGTCCAAATATCCCGCCGGGGTCCGGGGGGCGCGATGCCCCCGGTGGCCGGCCAAAGGCACCTACTCCCGGACCTTTGGCACCAGCAACCGCTTGGGCCGCACCGCCTCGGCCGCCTTGAACAGCGAAAATGTCTGGTTGACGTAGTTGACCACTCCCGAAAGCTTTTCCAGATAGGCCATCAGTTCTGCCGTCTTTTCGGCTTCGACAAGTTGCACCGTGCGCGAGGGGTCCATCCCCTCGAACTGCACATAGAACAGCGGCTCGCCGCGTTTCAGGACCAGGTCCTTCGCAGGTTCGTGCCACTCGAAGGCCCACATCAGGGGGCGCGGCCAGATCGACACCGGAAAGCGCCCGCCGAAGATGGTGCCCGGCAATGGATCGGGCCGGTAATGCGCAAAGGCCGACAGCTGCGACATCCAGACCGGTTCATCGGCGATGAAGCAGTATGGCAGGTGCAACTGCACCGTAGGGCGGTCGGGAAACCGCCACTCGGCCTCGTTCACCAGCGTCAGGATCTCGTTCAGCTTGCCCGACCGGATCGGACTTGCCGTGCCCGCCCGGTTGATCAGGATCGCCTTGCCCTTGTCGTCACGCGACAGGCCGATGTGCAGATCGAACGGGCATTTCACCATGAAATACCGGCTTTCCAGCTGGATGACGGCAGGGCAGCGGCTGGCCGATTTGGCATGCGCCCGGTTCGGCGCGCGGATCGCCACCCGCTCGGGCGGGTCGTAAAGCACGGCACCCTTGTCCTGCGCAAGGAACCAGCCGACGCTCAGGGGGCCAGAGCCAGGCCCCTCCTCCGGTCGTTCAAAGCTGAGGTTGATCTCCATCGCCCGTTCCTTATCCCAGCGCCATCCGCAGGGCGCTGACCCTGGCAGCACTGGTCCGCCGTTCCTGGTCCGGCCCAAAGCCCATCTCAGCCAACCTGCCGGAAACCGCAACGCTTTCTGCGCATGAGCTGTGAAATTCCCGCACCCCAAGGGTCTTCAGCGCCGGCGCGGTTTCCGCCGTGACCCCCGATCCCGCCATGATCGCGATACGCCCTGCCGACCGGGCGACCAGGGCGGCGATCCGCGACGCACCCGCCGGTGCGGTCAGCGCGCCGCCCGACGTCAGGACGCGGTGAAAGCCCAGGTCCAGCGCCTCGTCCAGTGCCGCATCCCTATCCGGCACCAGGTCGATGCAGCGGTGGAGGGTCAGGTCAAGACCGCCTGCCGCCAGAAGCAACCGGCGCAGCGCCGGGCCATCCAGTCGCCCGTCCGGGAGAAGCGCCCCCAGCACCACCCCGGCCAGTCCCGCCCTGCGCGCCGCCCCAATGTCGGCCTCCATCACCGCCAGGTCCGCCTCGGTCCAGACGAACCCGCCCGCCCGTGGCCGGATCATTGCCAAAGCCGGCAGGCCGCAACCCGCCGCCAAGGCCATGAATCCTGTCGACGGTGTCAGTCCCCCCAGGCTTAGCGCCGAGCAAAGCTCCAGACGATCCGCGCCCCCGGCCACTGCCGCCGCAACCCCGGCCGGGGTGTCGACGCAAACCTCCAGCGTCAGCCCCATTCGGCTTGCCCCGCCATGGCGGCGCCCAGCAGCCCGGCGTCGGCGCCGCATTCCGCAGGCACGACCAGCGGTGCCAAGGTTCGCCGCAGGATACGCGCACGCACCGCCTCGTCCAGATAGGACAACAGTCCGGGTGCCCTTGAAAGGCCGCCACCGACCGGCACGACCCCTGCGCCCAGCGTGTTCACCACCATGGCCAGCGGCCCGGCAACCAGGTTGCGCCACAGGTCCAGCGTTTCGCCGGCTTCGGCTTCTCCGGCCTGCCAGCCAGCAATGATGTCTTCCGCGCCCCTCACCTGGCTTGTCAGGCCAAGGTGCAGCCGTTCCAGCCCGCGCGCGCCCCCGACGGTGTCGATGCAGCCGACCTGTCCGCAACCGCAGGTCATAGCATGTTCGCCCCGTATGACCGGCCCATGTCCCCACTCGCCTGCATATCCGCCCGCGCCCGTCACCAGTTTTCCCCCGATCACAAGGCCACCACCCACCCCTGTGCCAAGAATGACGCCAAACACTGTGCCGCGCCCGCGTCCAGCCCCCTGAGTGGCCTCGGCAAGGGCAAAGCAATCCGCGTCGTTCAGGACAATGACCGGCAGGCCAGTCACCCGCTCCAGCTCGGGTTTCAGCGACAGTCCGTCGATCGCCGGGATGTTGGCAACCCGCCCGATACCTGTCGCGGGGTCAATCACTCCGGCAATCGAAATCGCGATGCCCTTCACGTTCCGAACCGCGAAACCCTGGATCGCGTCGGCAAAGGCCCGAATGTCGCCGACGGGCGTTGCCACTTCACCCATCGGGTGAAGTCCGCTGCCACCCCAGATGGCTGCCTTGATCCGGCTGCCGCCGATGTCGAAGGTCTGGATCATCCGCGCTCCCCTTCCCTGGTGCCAGTCTTGACAGCCCGGCCACGCCCCGTCAAACCGCGTTACCCGTGACCGGAGCCCCTGATGACCCCTGATGACCGGCTGATCGTTGCGCTCGATGTCGCCAATGTGGTCCATGGCCTTGACCTTGTCGCCCGCATCGGCGACGCCGCCGGCTTTTACAAGATCGGCCTCGGCATGCTGACCGGTGGCGGCCTTGCCCTTGCAAACGAGCTGAAGCACGAGCAGGGCAAGCGGGTGTTCCTTGACCTCAAGCTTTTCGACATCGGCGCGACGATCGAGGCTGCCGTGCGCGGGCTGTCCCAGTATGATCTTGATTTTCTGACCGTCCACGGCGACCCGCAGGTCGTTGCCGCCGCCGCCACGGGCAAGGGCGGGACCAACCTCAAGATCCTGGCGGTTACCGTCCTCACCTCGCTTGACCGCGCCGACCTTGACGCGAACCTGATCAAGCCCGGCGACATCCACCAGATCACCCTTGAACGTGCCGCCCGCGCGTTCGAGGCCGGGGCTGATGGCGTCATCGCCAGTCCGCAGGAAGCCGCGATGATCCGGGCCTTGCCGCAGGCGCGGGGCAAGCTGATCGTCACCCCCGGTGTTCGCCCGGCCGGGGCCGCGACGGGAGACCAGAAGCGGATCGCCACCCCGCGGCAGGCTATCATGGACGGGGCCGACCACATCGTCGTGGGGCGCCCGATCTGGCAGGCAAAAGACCCCGCCGCGGCAGCGCGCGTGGTCGCGGCAGAACTGCCCGATCGCCAAGTCTAGGATTTCAATCGAGAAATGTTTGGCATCAGTCTGAAAAAATTTCCGATCAAAAGAATCAGACTTTACAAGATCGATTGTTCTTGTCAGATACTCCGGAAATCCTGACTGAAAAGGTTTCCCGATGCGCTTGCTTGCAGCCCTTGTCCTGACAACTGCGTTTTGCGCCCCTTCCTTGGCCGCGACATCGCAAGAGGTTACCGCGCATTACGCCGACATCGCGCTGGCCGGCTACCAGGACAGCCTGACAACCGCGCAGGCGCTGCAACAGTCCGTCGCTGCCCTGATTGCCGAGCCGTCCGACGAAACCCTCAAGGCCGCCCGCACCGGCTGGCTTGCCGCCCGCGTGCCCTACCAGCAGACCGAGGCGTTCCGCTTCGGAAACCCGATCGTGGACGACTGGGAGGGTCAGGTGAATTCCTGGCCGCTGGACGAGGGGCTGATCGACTATGTCGCTTCAGATACCGGGACAAACGAAGAGAACACGCTGTCAACCCTGAACGTCATCGCCACGCCGGCCTTCATCCTGTCCGGTGTCGAAATCGACGCCAGCCAGATCACGCCAGACTTCCTGTCCGCTACCCTGCACGAAGCGGACGGGATCGAGGCAGGACCTGAACGGCACAGGACCGGGTGCGGGCACCCGACCCTTCACCGACTATCTTCAGGGCGATGGCTGCACCGGCGGAAACTGCGACCGCCGCGCCGCATATCTGCAGGCCGCAACAGACCTTCTGGTGGCGGACCTTGAAGAAATGACTGCGAATTGGGCTGTGGATGGCCCCGCCCGTGCCGCCGTGACCGCCGACCCGCAGGCAGGTCTTCTTGCCGCGCTGACTGGCATGGGCAGCATGTCCTATGGCGAACTTGCCGGGGACCGGATGCAGCTTGGCCTGATGCTGAATGACCCCGAAGAAGAGCATGACTGTTTTTCCGACAATACCCACAACAGCCATTTCTATGACGGCGTAGGGATCAGGAACGTCTATCTTGGAACCTACACCCGGATTGATGGCTCTACCCTGTCCGGCCCATCGCTGTCAGACCTTGTTGCCGCTGCGGCACCCGGCGTTGACGCGCAGCTCAGGGCAGAACTTGACGCCTCGGTCGCGTCCCTTGGTGCAATCAAGCGCGCGGCCGAAGGCGGCATGGCCTTCGACCAGATGATTGCGCCCGGCAACAGCGAAGGGGCTGCGCTGATTACTGCGGCGATCGACGCTCTGGTCACGCAGACGGCGTCGATCGACCGCGCCATCACGGCACTGGGTCTGTCGCCCGTCAATTTTCAGGGCTCTGACAGCCTGGACAACCCGAACGCCGTCTTCCAGTGACGCCGTGATCTTCTGTCACTGCCAAGGTTCATCAAGCGCTGAGTCCGCGCCGATGGCGAACGGACACGCACAAGACGCGACCGACAGGCGCACTGACCGGCCGCCCTTCCAGCACACCCGCCACCCAAAGCGCCTCGCCTCCCCCTCGTGGAGAGGGGAGGGGGTGGCCCCCCACCCACCCGATTCGCGACTGGGGTTGGCGCCCCCTCGCCCCCAGCGCATCGAGATGGAAGCACTCTGGAAGGTGGATGGAAAAGGACCCCGGATTCCGCCCAACCCACTGATTCAAAATCGCTGGTGCCCGCCCCCGGCCCGTTGCGGCAGGAACCGGGGCCTTCCCCACCAAGCGACCCTCCGTCACAGCCCCACTTTTCCGATTGAAACACTCAACAAACCGGGCGTATGACACCGACAGTGGAGTTCCGCATGCGCCTTGCCCTCGCCCTCCTGTGCCTCGTCACCCCCGCCCTGGCGGAGGGTCTGGACGACCGCCACCTTCCCGTGATCCCCCGCACACCCGAGGACGCCGTCAAGGTCGCCGCCGTCCTTGCCCCCCCGACCGACTTCACGAAACCCGAACTCTTCGAGGCGAAACCCGCAGGTGCCGCCACCGTCCGCGCAACCACGACCGCCGATGCCTTCAGCCAGCATTCGGCCAACATGCCCTTTGAACGCGAGATGAACTTCAAGCTTGGCAATGCGCTTTTTCGCAAGACCTGGATTGCGGCCCCAGCCTCGACCCGCGCATCCGACGGCCTTGGTCCGCTCTACAATGCCCGCGCCTGCCAGGACTGTCACCTGAAGG
>JAPLPF010000160.1:16753-18249 GCA_026400325.1 Rhodobacterales bacterium | reverse complement strand
CGCCGTGACCGATGTGAAACTGATGCGTCGACCCGTCATAGGCCACCGCCGCGTGGTTCTGACGCGAAATCGCCATGTCCCCGAAATCCAGCGCAACCGTCTGGTCAGACCCACGGCCAATCTGCGAAACACCCTGGGTCAGCGCATAGGTCGCGCCATGTCCGGGGCCGGACTTGACCACCAGCCAGCCGGTCGGGAACATCACATGTCCCTGGCCCACGGCGGCTTGCGCTATCGGGACAGCCGAATTGGAGCCTTCGTCGAACAGCGGGACAACCGACGCAGGCTGCAACTCGAACCCGAGAATGCGGGTCTTCGTCCGGGTCGGCCGCCGACGTTCGGGTTCCGACGCCGCCGCAGCGGGTTCGGCGGCCTTGACCGGGGAGGTCGTTCCCTCGTCCATGTCCCAGATATTCACCGCCGGACCGGTCGCACCCTCGGGGCGTGCGGACTTGGTCTTGACCACGCGGCTTGGCCGGGCCGACGGAAGATCAAGCTCGGGCTCGGGTGCAGGAGCAGGCGCCGGAGCAGCGGCGGCAAGCGCCTGGCGCAGGCGCTTGACTTCCAGCTCGGCCAACGCCGCCATGACCGGATCCGGGCCGGTCTCGACCGGGGCTGCCGGCCTTGCCGGTTCGACCGCGGTCTTGCCAAAGAGTGCACGCAGGAACATCACGTCTTCGTCTCCACATCCAGTTCTGGCAACTTCAGGTCTGCTTCGGTCAATCCGGGCATCCGGAACGACCCAACCGCAACATCACCTTTACGCTGAACAGCAAAACCGTAAGTTGCAACGTTCTTCGCAATTTCACGACGCAGAATATCCGCCAGTGAGGTCTCGCTGCCCAAGGCTTCACCTGTGGCTGCATAGACCAAAAGCACATCTCCAACCTGAAGATCGCTGTCGGTGCCATCCCCAAGGTCCGCCACGATGGTCTGAAATCCGGTTTCGGTTGCCACCGTCCTGAAGGTCAGCCCACCGGGAAGCACGATACTGTCGGTTGCAGTTTGTGCAAGCACAGGTTGTGCGTTTCCTGGCATCAGACGCTGGACCAGATCACCCGGCAGCGACAGAAGACCAGCCAGGAGAAGCACCGCCGCTGTTGACGACACCAGAAGATCGCGCGGCCCGCGCGGGGCCTGCGCCTTTGCCGGCAATGCCTGCACGTCCGGCGCCCCGGGTGTCGTCACCGTGATGTCTGCAGGGGGCGCTGCAGGAGCCGGCTCGGGCTGAACCAGGGTTGGCACGACTGGCGTGGCACCATCAACAACGCGTGGAGCTGCGGCAATCGGGGTTGGAAGGGCCCGGGCGCCATCCTCGCGCAGGATTGCCTGCCATTCGGCGACAGACTGGATCCGGTCCCGCGGGAAGATCGACATCGCCTTGTCGATAGCCCGGACAAACCCCTCAGGGTAGCCCCGGACCCGGCCGACCAATGGCACCTGCGGGTCGCCGTTGCGATTCGCGATGGCCGAGAGACGCTCTTGCGAGGATTTTG
>JAPLPF010000160.1:0-16721 GCA_026400325.1 Rhodobacterales bacterium | reverse complement strand
AGAATTCCTGCGGAGAGTAGCCGTCCTTGACGACCCGAAGGCCCGAAAGCGCCCGGCTTTTCCGCGTCACATCCTTGCGCGCGGCACCGAAGTCGATCAGCACGGGCCGACCCGTGGTGCGGTCCAGCAGAATGTTGTCTGGCGAGATGTCGCGATGCAGCACGCCCTGCGCGTGAACGTGGTCAAGCGCGGAAAGCATGTCGTGCAGAACGCGGGTGATCTGGTCCGGCGCCAGGGCGGGGGCCTTGCCCTCGACCGTTTCCAGAAGATCGGGTCCATTGACATATTCCATCGCCATGTAGGCGGTGTCGTTGTCTTCAAAGACCTGATGCACCCGGACGATGTTCGGATGGTCAAGGCGCGACAGCGTCATGGCCTCTTGCATGAAAAGGGCGACGACAGACCGAAACTCGGATTCACGCTGCCGGGTGTTCGGGGCAACCGTGGTGCCGTTGCGCCGGCAGAACGAGCTGGGAAAGCATTCCTTGATCACCACCCGCCGGTCGAGGGAATCGCGCGCAAGATAGGTAATGCCGAAACCGCCCGCGTTCAGGAAGGAATCAATCGTGAACTGGCCGCTGAGAAGCCGCGTCCCGGGTTGCAACTCATCCGCGAAGGACTCGATGCCGACCTCTTCCATTCTTGCGGCAGCCGATGTCATTTCCACACCCTGATCGCCGGTCCCGGTTTCATTGCGGACGCTTGGCCATTCCCATGTGGTACCGGATGAGTTTGGCCAAAACGTGATCGCCCTGCGCGCGATTTCCGCCATAATCTAGTCAGACCGATCGGCACGAAGATCGCCGCGCAACTTATGCAGAACGCAGCATTTACCTGCATTTCAGGGTCTTCGGGCCGGCCCGCTGGGTCATCCGTCGCCCGTTGCCGCCCGGCAGCGGGCGATCCCGTGCCAATCTTTTGCCACAAGATCCGCGGTCTTCCCCCCGCTTGCACCCTTGGGGAGAGCGTTCTCTCCCGTCCTTTCTTCAAGCGATTCCCGCATTGCGTGCGCTTGCGCTTTTCGCGCCTGCATGAGACCACACGCGCCATGGTCGAGATCTTCCTGAAGACACTGCCCTTCTTTGCCGTCATTGGCCTTGGCTATCTGTCAGGGCTGGCGCGGTTCTTCAGTGCCGAGGCAACCGCCTACCTGACCCGGTTCGTCTTTTACTTCGCCCTTTCGGCCATGCTGTTCGGCTTTGCCGCAAACCTGGACGTGGCGGCGATCTTTTCTTGGACGTTCGTCTTTGCCTACCTGGCGGGCACGTCTGCGATCTGGGGACTGGTCGCTGCGGTGGCGCTCTGGCGCGGTACCAGCCGTGAGGAAGCGGTTTTCGAGGCCCATACCGGGGTCATCGGCAACGTCGGCTTTCTTGGAATTCCGATGCTGGCGCTTCTTCTCGGGGCGGATGCGGTCGGGCCGGTCCTTTTGGTCCTTGCGGTCGATCTGATCGTCTTTTCCTCGGTTCTGACCATGCTGATCACCGGGCTGCGGGCGGGGCGGGTCAACGCCGGAACCGTTGCCATCCTGGGGATCGGTCTGGCGAAAAACCCGATGATCGTGTCGGTCGTCCTTGGCATCCTCTGGGGGGCGACGGGCCTGAAGCTGCCGGTTCCGGTGAACGAGTTCCTGACCCTTCTTGGTGCCGCGGCCACGCCTTGCGCGCTTTTTGCCATCGGGGCCTCGCTGGCAGGGCGGTCGGCCGAACGGGTCGAGGTGGCGGCCTGGCTGTCCTTTTCAAAGCTGGTGCTGCACCCGGCGGCCGTGGCGCTGGCCTGTTGGGCCTTCGGGGTCACTGGATTTGCCGCGGGTGTCATGATCGCGGCCGCCGCCTTGCCGGTGGCCGGCAATGTCTTCATCCTGGCGCAGCATTATGGTGTTGCGCCACAACGGGTTTCCAGCGCGATCCTTTTGTCAACGGCAGCCTCGGTGCTGACGGTGACAGGGGTGATCTCGCTGGTAAGTTAGGAGAGTTCCATGAAAACCGTTTCCGAGAACCGGGCCTTTGGCGGGGTGCAGGGGGTCTATTCCCATGCCTCGACCGCCTGCGCCTGCGACATGACCTTCGGGCTTTTCCTGCCGGCCGAGGCCGAAGAGGGGCCAGTGCCGCTGTTGTGGTTTCTTTCGGGCCTGACCTGCACGCATGAAAATGCGATGATCAAGGCCGGGGCCCAGCGTTGGGCGGCTGAGGCCGGGATCGCGCTGTGCTTTCCCGACACCTCGCCGCGCGGACCCGGGGTTGCCAACGATGCGGCCAGCGACCTGGGGCAGGGCGCGGGGTTCTACGTCAACGCCACCCGGGCGCCCTGGGCCCCGCACTTCCGGATGTGGGACTATCTGACCGATGAACTTCCGCGCCTTCTGTTCAACGCCTTTCCGCTGGCCGAAGAGGCGCAGGCGATCACCGGCCACTCCATGGGCGGCCATGGTGCGCTGACCATCGCGATGAGCTTTCCCGGCCGCTTTGCCAGTGTTTCGGCCTTCGCACCGATCTGCAACCCTGTGGCGAGCGATTGGGGGCGTCCGCAATTTCTTGCCTATCTTGGGCCAGACCAGGCGACATGGGCCGCGCATGATGCCAGTCTGCTGCTGCGGCGCAGGGGCTTTGACGGACCGATGCTGATCGATCAGGGCACTGCCGACCTTTTTCTTGACAAACTTCGCCCTGAAACTCTGGCCGAATCGATGGCCGCCTCACGGCAGGGGGGCACATTCAGGATGCAAAAGGGCTATGATCACAGTTACTTCTTCGTTTCGACCTTCATGGAAGACCATGTGCAGTTCCACGCTTCGGCGCTTGGGGGCTGATGCAGTCCTGATCCTCATCACGGCTGTCCTTGTCCTGGCAACGCCGGTATCGGTGGCGGCCAGTCCCGAACAGTCGGTGCTGGCATCCGTCAACGCGGTGCGGGCCAAGGCCGGGTGCGGGCCGTTGAAGTTCAACTCCAAGCTGATGGCGGCGGCCAAGCTGCAGGCCCGCAACATGGCCGAGAAGGATTTCTTCGGCCACCGGGGCAAGGATGGCCGCGGATTTGCATCCCGCGTCAGCGGGCAAGGCTACAAGTACCGCTTTGCCGCCGAAAACATCGCTGCAGGGCAGCCGACGCCGCAGCGGGCCGTTCAGGCCTGGCTCGACAGCCCCGGCCACCGCCGCAACATCATGGATTGCAAGTTCCGTGAGACCGGGATTGCGATGGTCTATCAGGCCGACGACCGCCCGCTGAAAGGCCAGAAGGGCAGCTTGCGCTATTACTGGGTGCAGGTGTTCGGTGTGCAACGACCTTGACCCGCCTTCTGATCGACGCCGACGCCTGCCCGGTCAAGGCTGAAGCCGAACGGGTGGCGACCCGCCTAGGGGTAACGATGGTGCTGGTGTCGAATGGCGGCATCCGGCCGTCGCAGAACCCGCTGGTCGAAAGCGTCTTTGTCGCCCAGGGTCCAGATGAGGCTGACCGCTGGATTGCCGAGGCCTGCGGTCCGGGCGATGTGGTGGTGACCTCGGACATCCCGCTGGCCGCGAAATGCGTGGCCGCCGGGGCTTGCGTGCTGAAACCGAACGGGGAAGTGCTGACCGCTGCCAACATCGGCATGGTGCTGGCGACCCGCGACCTGATGGCCGACCTGCGTGCGGCCGACCCGTTCCGCCAGGGCGGCGCGGCACTGTTCTCCAAAGCCGACCGAAGCCGGTTTCTTGACGTGCTGGACCGCATGGCCCGACAGGCGCTGCAGGCCTGAGCCGGTCTTGGTGCCAAAGCCTAGTCCGTGGGAAACGGGCAGGGGGAGCAACCGTGCCGCCAGGCTTGCAGCTTCCCGACCGAACCTGTCGCAGGCAGAACAGACGCGCCCCGCCGGGACGGGTCACCTGATGTCATGGCACGGTCTCAGGCCCTGACGGGTATCCTTTTCGCCGCTGGCGGCACGCTGATCTTTTCGGTCAATGACGTGGCGATCAAGTTCCTGTCTGGCGGCTATGCCCTGCATCAGGTGATCCTGATCCGGGCCTTCGTGGCGATGGCTTTCATCCTGACGGTCATCCATGTCTCGGACCGTGGCTGGTCGCAGATCGCCACCAGCCGCCCGCGCATGCATCTTTTGCGTGTCGTGATCGTCATGGTGTCCAACGTTACCTTCTTTGTCGGGCTTGCCGCCATGCCGCTGGCCGATGCCGTGGCGGTGGCCTATGTCAGCCCGATTGCCATCACGCTCTTGTCGATCGTGTTTCTGGGCGAAAGGGTTGGTCCCAGGCGCTGGGCTGCGGTGATCGTCGGCATGGTTGGCGTCATCGTCATGCTGCGCCCCGGTGCGGGCGTGATCCAGCCTGCCGCCCTTCTGGTGCTGATTTCCGCCGTGCTTTACGCAAGCGGCAACCTTCTGGCCCGCCACATGGGTGGCACCGAAAGCGCCATGACGCTGTCCTTCTACGTCCAGTCCGGTTTCATCATCGTCAGCCTGGCAATGGGGCTTTGGGCGGGCGATGGCCATCTGGCGTCGAAAGATCCGCTGTGGGGTTTTCTGTTTCGCCCGTGGGTCTGGCCGCCGGTGCAAGACTGGCCGATCTTTCTGGCCACGGGTCTGGCCGTCGGCATCGGCGGGATGATGGTCACGCAGGCCTACCGCACGGCGGAAGCCGGTCTGATCGCGCCTCTCGAGTATATCGGCATGCCGATGGCCATCGTCTGGGGCGTGGTGGTCTTTGGCACCTTTCCCGATGCCACCGCCTGGGCCGGGATTGCACTGATCTGCGGGTCCGGCCTTTATGTCATCTGGCGCGAGGCGACCCTCAATCGGCGTCGGAGGCGGGCGGATGCGGCCTGAGGCGGTGGTGTTCGACATCGGCAACGTGCTGGTCCGCTGGCAGCCCGAGGCGTTTTACGACCGGGTGATCGGCCCGGACCGGCGCCGCGCCCTTTTCGCCGAAGTTGATCTGCACGGCATGAACGAGATCGTCGATGCGGGCGGCCTCTTTCGCGAGACGATCTACGACTGGGCCGACCGGCACCCTGCCTGGGGCGATGAAATCCGCATGTGGTATGACCGGTGGTTCGAACTTGCCAGCCCGCGGATCGAAGGGTCGATTGCCCTGCAACGGGCGTTGCGGGCCAAGGGCGTGCCGGTCTTTGCCCTGACGAACTTTGGCAAATACTCCTTTGCCGAGGCGCTGCCGAAAATGGATTTCCTGTCCGACTTCGACCGCCGATATGTTTCGGGCGAGTTGAAGGTCACCAAGCCCGACCCGCGGATCTACCAGATCGTCGAGGATGACAGCGGGATCCGTCCGGACCGGTTGCTGTTCACCGACGACCGGGCCGACAACATCACCGCCGCCGCCCGCCGCGGTTGGCGGACGCATCAGTTTGAAACCTGGCAGGGCTGGGCGCGGCGGCTGGTCGCCGAGGACCTGCTGACCGAAACGGAGGCCGGCGTATGACCGTCGAAATGATCCCCTTCAAGGCCGAGGCGCATATGACCTGGGCCGGACTGATGGCCGCGCTGGAGGCCGGGCATCGCCTGCCAAGGGCCGAAATCGCCGACCTTTTCCTGTATCGCGGCGCGGATACGCTGCTGGACCGGGGTGCCTGGATCGACGGGCTGGGCGCCCTGGTCAAGGTGGGGACCATTGTCCCTGCCAATGCAGCGCGCGGCAAGCCCACGGTCAATGGCATCGTCAACGTCTTTGACGATGCGACGGGCGAGCTGACGGCGCTTCTTGACTTTCACCTGGTCACCAAGTGGAAGACAGCGGGTGACAGCCTCTTGTCGGCCACCCGCCTTGCGCGCAAGGACAGCCGCCGCATCCTTCTTGTCGGCGCGGGCGTCGTGGCGCGCAGCATGGTCGAAGCCTATGGCAGCGCATTTCCGGATGCCGAGTTCACTGTCTGGAGCCGCACCCGCAAGAGCGCCGAGGTGATGGGCCTGCCCGTCGCCGACGATCTTGAGGCCGCCGTGCGCCGCGCCGACATCATCTGCACCGCCACCATGGCGACCGACCCGGTGATCCGGGGCGACTGGCTGCAGCCCGGTCAACATCTAGACTTGATCGGTGCCTATACCCCGGCCATGCGTGAGGTGGACGACACCGCCATGGCCCGCGCCCGCGTCTTTGTCGATGCGCGGGCAACCACAGTGCACCACATCGGCGAGATCATGGCCCCCATCGCCTCGGGCGCGATCACCGAGGCGGATGTGATTGCCGATTTCTACGACGACCCGGCACTGTTCGCGCGGCGGTCAGCGGACGAGATCACCATCGCCAAGAACGGCGGTGGTGCGCATCTTGACCTTATGACCGCGACATACATCTCAAAGGCATGGGCGGCGCGCGGCTGACGTGACGCGCCCGAAAGGCCCGGGGCTCTGGGCCTCAGGTCTGCAGCTTCACGACCCTGCCTTCCGCAACCGATGTCAGCGCAGCCTCGGCGAGTGCCAAGGCCAGCAGGCCGTCTTCACCCGACGGGCTTGCCTTCGCCTTGCCGGCCACCGCGTCGATGAAGGCGGCGATTTCGGCGGCATAGGCCTCGGTATAGCGCGTCATGAAGAAATCATGCAGCGGTGGACGGGTATAGCCTGCAGCAGTGGCAACCTCGATGCTGACCGGGCGCTGGTTCTCGGCGCTGACCGCGCCCTTTGACCCATGCACTTCGATCCGCTGGTCATAGCCATAGGTCGCCCGGCGGGAGTTCGAGATCACCGCCATTTTCCCGCTGGCCGTCCGCAGCATGACTTGCACGCTGTCGCTGTCCCCCGCCTTTCCGATGGCCGGATCGACCAACACTGAAGCCATGGCCGAGACCTCTGCGACCTCCTCACCCAGCAAGAACCGCGCCATGTCAAAGTCATGGATCGTCATGTCGCGGAAGATGCCACCCGAGCGGGCGATATAGTCCACCGGCGGCGCACCGGGGTCGCGGCTGGTGATCACCACCATTTCGACGGTGCCAACGGTGCCCTTGTCGATCTCGGCGCGCACGGCCTGGAAATGCGGGTCAAAGCGGCGGTTGAAGCCGACCATCAGGGTGCCTTTGGCCGCGCGGACCACCTCCAGGCACTGTTTGACGCGGGCCAGCGACAGGTCGATGGGTTTTTCGCAGAAGACCGCTTTCCCGGCCTTCACGAACTGTTCGATCAGATCGGCGTGCGTGTCGGTCGGGGTGCAGATCACCACCGCGTCGATATCCTTCGCCGCCGCAATCGCATCAATGGACCGCACGTCGCAGTCATACTGGTCTGCAATCGCCTGTGCCGCGGCCGGCATCGCATCGGACACCGCCACCAGTCTCGCCGCCGAATTGCCGGTCACCGCTTTCGCGTGCACCTTGCCGATGCGCCCTGCACCCAGAAGCCCGAATCTGATCGTCATGGTTCTCCTTGCTCCGGGGATAGCCCGGGTGTTTTCAATGCAGAGAGGACGCCCGTGGGCGCCTCAGGCATAAGCGGTATCCGACGCACCTTTCACGCCGGTGATGTAACTGACGATGTCGTTGCCATCAGTTTCGTCCTTGCGCAAGCTGGCAACAATCCGTCCCCGGCGGAAAACGACGATCCGGTCGACAAGATCAAAGACCTGTCTCAGGTTGTGGGAAATCAGGACCATCGGGATGCCCCGGTCCTTGAGGCCCCGAATGATGTTCTCGACCTGCCTGGTTTCCTGCACCCCAAGGGCCGCCGTCGGTTCGTCCATGATGACGAGCTTTGAGGCGAAAGCCGCTGTCCGCGCGATTGCCACGCATTGGCGCTGGCCCCCGGACATGTTGCGGATCGGGTTGTCGACGTTCGGGATCTTGACGGCGGTGGTCGCCAGCGCCTCCATCGTCCGGTCGCGCATCGCCTTGCGGTCAAGCCAGGAGAATGGGCCAAGGCGGAACTTGAACAGCTCGCGCCCGAGGAAAAGGTTCGAGGGCACGTCCAGATCATCGGCCAGCGCAAGGGTCTGGAACACCGTCTCGATCCCGGCTTCGCGGGCTTCCAGGGGGCCAGAGAACTGGACGGGCTGGCCGTCAAAGAAAACCTCGCCGCCCGTGCGCTGTTCCACCGCCGTCACCTGCCGCACGAAGGTTGACTTGCCAGCGCCGTTGTCGCCCACGACAGCGACATGCTCGCCCTCATGCAGGATGAAGTTGGCATCTTCCAGCGCCTGCACACCGCCATAGTGTTTGGTCAGGCCGCGCGTCTCCAGAATGATCTTTGACATTGGCCTACCCCTGCGCCCGTTTGCGTTGCCGCCACTGGTCCAGCACCACGGCCCCGACGATGATCGCGCCCTTCACCATCTCCTGGTAGTAGGCGTCCAGCTTGATCGACGTGAAGCCCGAGATGATCACCGAAAAGATCGCCGCGCCCAGCACCGTGCCAAGGATCGACCCGCGCCCCCCGGCAAGGCTGACCCCGCCGATGACGGCCATGGCGATGGCGTCCAACTCATACATCACGCCCATGCCCGCCTGCGCGGTAAGGTTCTTGGACGTCAGCAGGATCGCGGCCACGGCGGCCATCAGCCCGGCGATGACGTAGACCAGCACCTTGTGGCGGTCGACGTTGATCCCCGACATCCGCGCCGCCGCCTCGTTCGAGCCGATGGCATAGCAGCGTTTGCCGTAAAGCGTGTAGGTCATCAGGATGTGAAAAAGGATGGCCAGCACCACAAAGACCACAGCCGGGTTCTGTCCCGGCCATGACAGAAGGCCAAAGGTAAGCCGGCCCAGAATGTCGCCATTCGCCAGGCCGCCGAAGGTTTCGGTCGGAAAGCTGACCGGTTGGCCGTTCGACCACCAGCGCGCCGCCCCCCGGGCCGAGACCATGACCCCCAGCGTGGCAATGAAGTTCCGGCCGCAATAGGCACGACGACCGGCAGGTCCATCCCCCAGGCGCCAAAGATCGCCTTCGGGTTGGGGTTGCCGTTCACCATGGCGGTCTGGGCAAAGCTCATCACCACCATCGCGGTGATGCCCACGACCGAGCCGGAGGACAGGTCGATCCCGCCGATGATGATGACCTGCGTCACCCCCAGCGCGATGATCCCGATGATCGCGACCTGCAGGATCATGATGTCGATGCGCTGCTGATTGAAAAGCGCATCCACGTTGTCGCGAGTGTTGAAAAGAAAGGATCCGCCCTGCAGGCGGTTCAGGATCTCGAACACCAGGACGATCAGGACCAGAGCCGCAAACACATTCCACTCCGGCGCGCGGGTGCGCTTTGCCGGATCGTATTTCAGGCCACCAAGCCCGTGGGTCGCCTCTGCCACTGTCGTCTCCCCCATGAAATCCTGCGCTTGACGGACAGACTGGACCCATCGGCGCAGGGCATCCAGAAAAAGCCGGGGCGGCTGGTGCCGCCCCGGCAGACTCCCCGGGAGGGGATCAGTTCTTCGCGAGGTAGCCGTCGATATTCGCCGGGGTCACGAGTTCGAAGGGCACGTAGACCTTCTGCTCGACGGCTTCACCGGCAGCCAGCTTGACCGCTGCATCCAGCGCGCCGCCACCTTGTGCCGCCGCATTCTGGAACACGGTGATGTCCAGCTCGCCCGCCTGCATCGAGGCAAGCGCGTCCTGCGTTGCGTCCACGCCGGACACGATGACCGAGGCCATGTCGATCCCTGCAGCCTTCATCGCCTGGATCGCGCCAAGCGCCATTTCGTCGTTGTTGGCCAGGACGCCGTCAAAGGCGGCACCAGTCGAAAGCCAGTTCGTCATCAGGTTCTGCGCTTCGTCCCGGCTCCAGTTCGCGGTCTGCATGTCGATCACATTGACCTTGACCGCGCATTTCCCGGCGTCGATCACGTCGGTGTAGTTCTGCGTGCGCTGCACGGCGGCCTGGTTCGAAAGCTGGCCCTGCATGATATAGACATTCACGTCGGTCTTGCCGGCGGCTGCCCACTGGTTGCACTGTTCGATGAAGCCCTGGCTGGACGAATCCACCTCGTTCGAGGCGACGAAAGCCTGGTTGTCGGGCAGGGTGTCGACGTTGATCGGCTGGCGGTTCACATAGACCAGCGGCACGCCAGCGGCGGCGGCGGCGTCCGACATCGCCTGGGTCGCCGAGGTGTCGACCGGGTTCACGATGATTGCATCGACGCCAGACGCGATGAAGTTGTTGATCTGGTCCAGCTGCTTGGCCACGTCGTCCTGCGCGTCCTCGATCTGCACCGACAGGCCCGCCGCATCGGCCTGGGCCTGGATGCCGTTGCGCAGAACGGTCAGGAAGTTGTCGTCGAAGCGTGCCATCGACACGCCGATGCCCTCGGCCATCGCGGTCGTGGTCATCAGTGCGGCAAGGCCTGCAGCGAAAAGGGTCTTTTTCATAGGTGTCTCCTCCCAGTGTCGGCCCGTCGTCCACTACGACAGGTCCGGTTTCTTCAACGTCCCGCCACGCTCTCCCCGCGCGGAAGGGACGACTCGATCAGTCTGGTCGCACAGACTGGGCAGTTTCTACGGGCCGGTCAACAGATTTTTGCAACCGGTTGCAAAACCGCCGTGTCATGCGGCCTTGACCCGCAGGGCAGAGGGTCCATCCAGCCTGAACTGGGGCTTTCATGCCAAAACTCCGGCCATGTGGCCCATGCTTGCCCGCAGGGCGACCTCTGGGTCGGGCAGGGCGTGGACCGCAGGCGAAAAGGCCTCGAAGGACACCGGACCGATCCAGCCTGCCGCCTGCAAAGCCGCGATCTGGTCGATGTTGCCCAGCCGGTCGCCGGGGGTGACCAGCACGCGGTGTGGGTCGCGCATCTGCGACAGGCTGACCTCCTGGTCGACCACACCCGAGACATGGACGATGCCGGTATGTTCGGGGAACAGCGGCCCGCCATGGGCCAGCGTGTGGTGAAACGTGTCGTGGACCAGCTTGAAACGCCCGATGCCGCCGACCGCCTCGATCCCCTCGACCGCTTCGGATTTGGAACGCAAGGCGCAGATTTCAAAGCCCAGCGGTTCGACCATGCCAAGAAGGTCATGGTCCTCAAGCATCGGCTTCAGCGCCTTGAGCGCCAGACGAAGCGCCGCCTGCCGCTCGCCGTTGCCCATGCCCAGATTGTCGTTGCGCGGGATCAGGCTGACTGCCTCGGCTCCCGCGGTCCGGGCGATCTTCATCAGTGCCAGTGCTTCTGCGGCCTTGTCTTCGGACCAGTCGTTGAAACGCTTGACCTCGGCCACGGCCAACAGCCGAAGACCTGCGGCGCGGGCCAGATCCCCGGCCTCGCCCGGGTCCATTCCGTCAAAAAGGGGCTGTGGCAGGTCGTTGCGCACCTCGATCCCGACGCAGCCCAGACGCGCGGCCAACGCCACAAGGTCGCGGAACGACAGTCTGGCCACGGTCATATGGTTCAACGCGAAGGGAATCATGCACGGCCTCCCAACCAAAGCAAGCTGGGGGCACCGTCTGCGCCGGGTGGCCTTGCGTCAATCGGAAGCAGGACTATTCCATCAAAAATGACGAAGCACTGAGGTTAACTCTGATGAAATCACATCAAACAGACTCTGGCAGATACAGGTCCGGCGGCAAAAAGTGCTGGCCTTGTACCGGGCGGATCCCTTCGACCAGCGCCTGCGTGGCCAAGGTCACAAGGTCGTTGCACAACCGATGCAGCGGCGTGCCGATGGCCATGGTCACATGCCGCGAGACCAGCGCCGCCCGGCTTTCCGGTGTCAGCTCGTTCACGATCAGGGCCACGTCTCCGGGCGCCCGCGCCTCACGCACGGCAGCGATGGCGCCCTCCATCCCGCCGCCGGCACAATAGATTCCGCGCAGGTCGGGGTGACGGTTCAGAAGGTCAAGCGTCGCCTCATAGGTCAGCTGCCGGGTTTCCAGGTTGATCAGCGTGTCCAGCACCTGGAACTGCGGCGCATGTTCGCGGAAGTAGCTTCGGACCCCGGTTTCGCGCAGCTCGTGCCCGTGCCAGCGATAGCCGCCGACGAAAACCGCAATCTTTCCGGGCTGGCGCGCGGCCGTCGCGATCATGTGCGCGGCAATGCGGCCAACCTTCAGGTTGTTCATGCCAAGGTAATTCTGGCGAACACCTTGGGCAAAGTCGTTGAGAAGGGCAAAGCAGGGTATTCCCTTGGTGTTCAGGCGCATGACGGCCTCGGTCACCTCTGGATGCGTGACCGCCGTTGCCGCGATGGCATCGACGCGGCCGACCATTCCCTCCATCAGCGCGGTAAAATCCTTGGGCGATTGTGAGGCGGCAAAGGCCACATGCAACGTTGCGCGCACGCCGGTGGCCTGGGCAATCGCCCGCTCTGCCTCGGCCTTGAACTGCTGGTAGAAGGATTGCCTCTCCTTGTGCAACACCAACCCGAGACGCAGGCGCATCAGGTCGGCCTGCACCCGCTGCCCGATCAGCGCCGCCGCGTGGTATCCGACAACCCGCGCTGCATCATAGACCTTGCGCGCCGTTTCCTCCCGGACCCGTTCGCGCGCGTTCAACACGCGGTCTACGGTTGCGGTCGAAACACCTGCCTCGCGGGCGACGTCGTGGATCGTGGAACGGCTGGCCATGGCTTCCTGACGAAAGTACATCAAATATCGGCAAAACAATGATGCTCTATGACGAATCCTGCAAGGCCCGCCTTGGTGATTGCCTCTGCATGCGCGTATCCATGAAAAGCCAGCGCCCGACGGCGCCGAAGAGGAGGATGAAGATGGGCAAACGCGACTACAGCCCCTTTGGCGCCGACGCAAAGCGGGCGGTGGACACCGGGCTGACGGCGGCCGAGTGGTATCACACCGACGTGCCACGCAAGGTGATGAAGGACCTGATGGCCCGCAGCGACGGCCCCGCGATCCGCGACACGATCATCCTTTACGGCAGCATGATCGTCCTTGCGGGCATCGGTATCGCGCTTTGGCCAAGCTGGTGGTCCGCGCCATTCTGGCTGGCTTACGGAGTCCTGTACGGCTCGGCTTCCGATTCCCGCTGGCACGAATGCAGCCATGGCACGGCTTTCCGCACGCCCTGGATGAACAATGCCGTCTACCAGATCGCCAGCTTCATGATCATGCGCAACCCCGCCACCTGGCGCTGGAGCCATGCGCGCCATCATTCGGAAACCTACCTTGTCGGGCGAGACCCGGAAATTGCCGTGATGCGCCCGCCAGAACTGGCAAAGCTGATCCTGAACTTCTTCGGCATCCTGGATGTCATTGCCTTCATCCCCCGCATCCTGCGCAACGCCGTCTCCGGCCCGACGCCCGAGGAGCGGACCTTTGTTCCCGAAAGCGAATGGCCGAAAGTCCGGCGTGCGGCCCGGATCCATGTGGCGATCTACGGCGCGACGATAGCATTGGCCGTCTGGATGGGCTCGATCCTGCCCCTGATGGTCATCGGCCTGCCCCGGATGTACGGCGCCTGGCACCACATAATGACCGGCCTTCTGCAGCACGGTGGCCTGGCCGACAATGTGGTCGACCACCGGCTGAACAGCCGGACCGTGCTGATGAACCCGATCAGCCGCTTCATCTACTGGAACATGAACTACCACGTCGAACATCACATGTTCCCGATGGTCCCCTACCACGCGCTGCCGCGCCTGCACGAGATCATGAAGCCCGACCTGCCGCCGCCGAACCGCTCGATCGCGGAGGCTTTCGCCGAGATGTGGCCGGCCTTCAAGCGGCAGATCCTGAACGAGGATTACTTCCTGAAACGCGACCTGCCGCCCACCGCCAAGCCCTACCGCGAGGATTTCCACCAATACGTGCCGGGCATGATGCGCCCCGCCGCAGCCGAGTGAGGACGACATGCCCTGGATTGACGCCTGCGCCACCGATGATGTGGACGAAGAAGACCTGATCCGCTGGGATCACGGCACCCAGACGTTTGCCATCTTCCACTCGCCCGAGGGAGAGTTCTACGCCACCGCCGGTCGCTGCACGCATGAAGAAGTGCACCTTTGCGATGGCCTTGTCATGGGCCACCTCATCGAATGCCCAAAGCACAACGGCCAGTTCGACTATCGGACGGGCGAGGCAAAGCGCACCCCGGTCTGCGTGAACCTGCGCACCTTTCCCGTCAAGGTCGAAGGTGGCCGCGTCTATGTCGAGGTCGCCTGATGGCCCGCCTGACCGTCAAGGACCTGCGCGATGCGCGCGGGAAGCACCAGTTTGCCATGCTGCGGGTCGAGACGCTGGAAGAGGCCGAAGCCGCTGCCCGCGCGGGGGTAGAGCTTTTGTCGGTGCCCCCCGCGATGATCCTGGATGGCCGTTTCCGCGAAGCGGCGCCCGATTGCTTTGCCTTCCCCGGTGACAACTTCTACGAGATCGGCGGGACCGACGATTTCCTGCGCTGGGCTTTTCCCTTGTTCAAGCACGGGGCTGACGGCTTTTACTGCTCGGGCTCTCTCGCCACCGTCCGCGCAATGGCCGACCATGCCCTTCCGGTTTGCGGGCATGTCGGGCTGATCCCGTCGAAACGCACCTGGACAGGCGGCTTCAAGGCCGTGGGAAAGACGCTGGAAAGCGCGCAACTCGTCTGGAACCAGTGCAAGGCGCTGGAAGCTGCCGGGGCCTTCGCGGTCGAGATCGAGGTGGTACCCCATTCGATCACCAAGGCGATTGCGGAACGGACGGACCTCTTCCTGATCTCGATGGGCGCGGGGTCCTCTGGCCACGCGCAGTATCTGTTTACGGATGATGTGCTGGGCCAGAACCGGGGAAGGATTCCGCGCCACGCCAAGGTCTACGCCGACTTCGCCGCTGAACATGATCGGCTGCAAGAAATGCGGATCGCGGCCATGGGGCGCTATGTGGCGGATGTGCAAGGCGGAGACTACCCGGCGCCACAGCATCTGGTCGACTGCGACGCCGAGGTAGTCGACGCGTTCCGCGACTGGCTGGACCGCACAGCTTGACACGAGGCGGATGGGATGCGTTTTCGTCAGCCGGCTTGCTGGCGGGCCGGGACAAAATGCGCGCACCATTGCTTTGAGCAACCTCATGCACCGAGGTGTCAGCCAAGGACGCTGGCCAAAGCGACCGGTAGCCCCGACCTGGAGGACTGCGTGGCCGCTTCGGCCATGGCAAGGGCGGCGATGCCGTCGCTCAGCGTGACGGGCAGCTTCCCACCGCTGCTGACTGCCGCCACAAACGCGGCCCATTCGGCTGCGTATGCCGGCATGTAGCGTTCAAGGAAGAAGTAGGTGGGCTTGGCCCCGGTCACGCCAGCGGTCGTCGATTTGACCACCGTGTTCTCCAGCATGTTCTGCGCCTGCAACAGGCCCTCGGAGCCCAGAAGCTCGACCCGCTGGTCATAGCCATAGACCGCGCGGCGGCTGTTCTTGATCACGGCGATCCGACCGTCTGCATAGGTCAGCGTCACCACGGCGGTATCCACATCGCCCGCGGCACCGATCGCCGGATCGACGATGTTGGTACCCACTGCGCTGACGCTGACCGGGGCTGCGCCCATCAGGAAATTCGCCATGTCAAAGTCATGGATCATCATGTCACGGAAAAGACCGCCCGAGACCTTGATATAGGCGACAGGTGGCGGGGCGGGGTCGAAGGAAGTGATCGACAGAAGCTCTGGCTTGCCGATCTCGCCCTTGTCCAGCGCGGACTTGAGGGCGGCAAAGTTCGGGTCGAACCGGCGGTTGAAGCCGATCATCACGGGCTTGCCGTTCTTGGCCGCCACCTTCTGGCAGGCTTGGGCCCGTGCCAGCGACAGGTCGACCGGCTTTTCGCACAGGACGGCCTTTCCGGCCCCAGTGGCGCGCTCGATCAGGTCGGAATGGGTGTCGGTCGAGGTGGCGATCAGGACCGCGTTGATGGACGGATCGGACAGGATCGCGTCTGTAGCGCGCGCCTCTGCGCCATATTGCATGGCGAGCTTGGCGGCAGCCTCGGAGTTGATGTCGCTGACGGCGACAAGCGTTGACCCGGGGTTGGTGGTGATGGCGGTGGCATGGACGCCGGCGATGCGCCCGGCGCCAAGAAGGCCGACTTTCAGCATGTTGTTTTCCTTGGGTTAATGGCCGATGGCGGCCTTGAAAGCGTCAAATTCCGCGTCCGGCATGGCGACATTGTGCTGCGGTTGCGGGTAGCCGCCTGTGGCCACGTCGGCGATGAACTCCTTGAACGCGGCGACGCGTTCGGTCTGCAGGCGGGCATATTCGGCGGCGAAGTTGCGGTAGGCCTTGGCGTGGCGGGGGCGGTGGCCGTCGGTGCAGCCCAGCACATCCTCGGCAAAAAGGTATTGCGCGTCGGCCCCTGGCCCCGCACCCATTCCCAGCATGATCATCGAGGTGTTCTTCGCGATGAACGCGCCAAGACGGTCCGGCACGACTTCAAGCTCGGCGCCGAAGCAGCCGATGGCTTCCAGCCGCTTCACCTGGTCCCAGACGGTGCGGGCCTCAAGCGCGGTCTTGCCGACGGCGCGCCAGCCGGTCCAGGTGATGAAGGACGGGATCAGCCCGACATGGGCCACGATTGGCATGTGGTTGTCGCAAAGCGCCTTCTGGATATCCAGGCTGGCAGCGCAGTAGAAGCAGTCGCCGCCCATCGCGGTGAACTTGAACGCCGCGCGCAGGTAATCCTCGGCGGTGGCGAGCTGGCCAAAGGGGCCGAAGGGCAGACCGACCTGCACGAAGCAGCGCCCGGCTGCCTCACGCATCTCCGGGCTGAAGAAGCGGGACTCGATCGACAGCATGTCGATCCCCGCCGCGTCGGCTGCCGCCGCCTCTTCCAGCGTGGTGACGTAGAGCATGGAGATCTTCTGCCCCCGCGCCTTCAT
>JAPLPF010000142.1:3351-9663 GCA_026400325.1 Rhodobacterales bacterium | reverse complement strand
GATCGCCCGCCATGATCTGCGCCAACGAGTAAAGCGTGAGGTTGATGCGGTGGTCGGTCATCCGGCCTTGCGGAAAGTTGTAGGTGCGGATCCGTTCGCTACGGTCACCCGAGCCGATCTGTGACTTGCGGTCGGCCGCGCGTGCGGTGTGCAGCCGCTCGCGTTCAGCCTCGTACAGCCGCGAGCGCAGCACCTGCATCGCGATTTCCTTGTTGCGATGCTGCGATTTCTCGGACGAGGTCACCACGATGCCCGATGGCAGGTGCGTGATGCGCACCGCCGAGTCGGTGGTGTTCACGTGCTGCCCGCCCGCGCCCGAGGATCGCATCGTGTCGATCCGGATATCGCTCGCCGGAATGTCGATCTCGACCTCGTCCGCCTCGGGCAGCACCGCGACAGTTGCCGCAGAGGTGTGGATCCGACCCTGAGCCTCGGTTTCCGGCACCCGCTGCACGCGGTGGACGCCGGATTCGTACTTCATCCGGGCATAGACGCCTTCGCCCTCGATCAGTGCCGAGAATTCCTTCAGCCCGCCAAGCTCGCCCGCCTGCTCGCTGATGATCTCAAACCGCCAACCCATCCGTTCGGCATAGCGCTGATACATCCGTGCGAGGTCACCGGCGAACAGCGCCGCCTCGTCGCCCCCCGTACCCGGCCGGATCTCGATGATCGCGGGCCGCGCATCCGCCGAATCCTTCGGCAAAAGCGCCAGGCGCAGGGCCTGCTCCATTTCCGGGATGCGGGCCTTGAGCCGGGGCATCTCCTCTTCGGCCAGCGCCTTCATCTCGGGGTCGGCCAGCATCGCCTCGGCCTCGGCCAGATCGTCCAGCGCCCGGCGATAGGCGGCGATCTCTTCGACCACGGGCCGCAGGTCGGTGTATTCCTTGCTGATCCGCGCGATATCGGCGGGGGCCGAGCCTGCATTCAGCTGCGCTTCGAGAAACTCGAAACGCTGGGTGATCTGGGCAAGCTTGTCCAAGGGAACCATGCCGGGGGTGTCGCCCGTTCGGTCCCTGTGGTCAAGAGCCCAGAAGCCGGCTTTGCCAGTCCCGCAACCGGGCCGCATTCACGCCCATGTCGCCTTGTCCGAACCGGCTGCGGGCCTGGATGTAAAGCCCATCGGCGCGCGCTTCGGCGGTGGTGTAGTCAGGGAAACCCCAAAGCGCGGACCGCGTAATCCAGGTGATCCGCCCTTCCGCGACGCTGCCGGCAAGCCGGGTCGTGCGCGGTGTGGCCAGCGCAACCGCGTCCAGCCGGGCCAGAAGTTCAGCCGGTGCTCCGGCCTCGGGGCCAAGGCGCAAGGTGGCGCTGTTCAGCCCCGCCACCACCACTTCGCCAGTTGGACCGTCGGCCACCGGGGCGACGTTCCACCGCCCCGGGTCTGACGGCGCAAGGCGGACATAAAGCGCAAAGGCCACAACTGCGACCAGAAGCCCAAGTGCCAGATATCCCGCCATGCGCCGCATCCTTACCTCTGTGTCCGTGCCCAGTGGTACAGGCAGATCAGCTCATAGGCCACCGCCGCCCCGGCAATCGCCGTGGCACCCGTGGTGTCGTAGGGGGGCGAGACCTCGACCACATCCCCACCGACCAGGTTGATGCCTGCCAGGTCGCGCAGCATCGCCGCCGCCTGCCAGCTTGCCAGCCCGCCCCAGACCGGCGTGCCGGTGCCCGGCGCAAATGCCGGATCCAGCGCGTCGATGTCGAAGGTCAGGTAAGTCGGCCGGTCGCCCACGATGTCCTTCACCGTCGCGACCACCCGTTCGACACCCCACTCATGCGCCTCTCGCGCGGTGATCACGTTCACGCCCATGTAGTCTTCGGTCGTCGTGCGGATGCCGATCTGGACTGACCGCTTCGGATCGACCAGCCCGGCCTTGACCGACTTGTAGAACATCGTCCCATGGTCGATCCGCGCCGGGTTGTCGTCCGGCCAGGTGATGAAGTGATCCCCGCCCAGCACGATGGACCCTGCCCCGGCCTTAAGAATGGTCCGAATGTGGTCCGTAAGCGCCTCGGGAAACTCCGGCACGTTCGCATAGTCAAAGGCCACGTCGCCGTAGTCGATGACCGAAAGCTCCTCCAATGGGCTCGTCCCCCAGCCGGGCGGCGGATCGTAGGGCATGAGCGCGCTTGCCTCGCGGATCGCGCGCGGGCCAAAGCGGGTGCCCGCCCGGTGGCTGACCGCCTGGTCGAAGGGCACCCCGGTGATCGCGAGGTCAACTCCGGTCAGGTCTTTGGTATAGGTCCGGCGCAGGAAACTGGCTGCCCCGCCAAAGGCGTTTTCCATTGAATAGCCGCGCAGCCCCTTGCGGGTGATCGCGGTATCGACTTCGGTCTTGGCGTCTTCCAGGGCCATCGGGGCCTCCTTCAAGATTTGCGCTATCGTTCGTGTCGGAGACCGCGCTCATCCGTCGGGGCAAGGGATCGTCGCCCAGCCCGTCAAAGTCAACCCAGGGCGAACCCTTCGCGCACCAGTTCGTCCGTGACTTGACGGATCGCCTTTTCAAGCGTTTCGGTCACGAAATCGACCTGCGCTTCGGTCATCACCAAGGGCGGCGACATCACGTTCAGATGGCCGATCGGGCGCACCATCAACCCCAGGCTTTCGCACAGGTTCGAGATGCGCTTGCTTTCGTTCGCGGCATCCACCAGCAGCGTCTTGGTCTCTTTGTCAGCGACGCACTCGACGCACATCATCAGCTTCTTGCCGCGAACATCACCGACCAGAGGCAGGTCTTTCAGACCGGCAAGCCGCGTCTCGAAATAGGCGCCGACGCGGGCGGCGTTGCCCAGCAGATCCTCGCGTTCCATGATCTCGATGTTCTTCAGGCCTGCGGCGGCCGCCACCGGATGCCCGGCATAGGTCAGGCCCGAGGTGAACCAACGCGTCCCGCCTTCGGCCATCGCCGCCCAGATCCGGTCGGAAAAGATCATGGCACCCATCGGGATATAGCCCGAGGTCAGCCCCTTTGCGGTGCAGATGATGTCCGGCTGCACGCCGAATTCATCCCATGAGGCAAACCAGTGACCAAGGCGTCCGAAGGCTGTCACCACCTCGTCTGCCACAAAAAGGATGTCGTGGCGCTGACAGACCTCCCACATCCGGCGCAGATAGCCGTCGGGCGGCACGATCACCCCGCCGCTTGCCTGGATCGGTTCGGCAAAGAACCCGCCGATCTTTTCGGCCCCCACGTCGGCGATCAGGGCCTCGAACTCGGCCACCAAAGCGTCGCAGAACGCAGCCTCGGTCATGCCCTCGGGGCGGCGGTAGGGGTTCGGCACCGACAGATGCCAGATCCCGTCATGCTTGTAGCGGAACTCGTCCACCCGGTCGCCGGGGCGCTTGCCCACCGACTGCGACAGATAGGTGGACCCGTGATAGCTGTGATCGCGCGCGACGATCCCCTGCTTTTCCGGCCGCCCCATCGCGTGCTGGTAATAGCCAACCATCCGCGCCGCCGTATCCACCGCCGTCGACCCGCCGGTCGTGAAATGGACGCGGTTCAGATCGCCGGGCGCAAGGCTCGCCAGCTTTGCCGCCAGACGCGCCGAGGGATCGTTGGTCATGTCGACAAAGGTGTTGGAGAATGCCAGTCGTTCGGCCTGATCGGCGATGGCCTGCGCCATTTCCTTGCGGCCGAGGCCAATGTTGGTGCACCAAAGGCCGCCCACCGCGTCAAGATAGCGCTGCCCGTCGGCATCCCACAGATAGCAGCCCTCGCCCCGACTGATGACCAATGCGCCTTCGCGTTCAAAAGGGCCAAAATTCGTCCAGGGATGCAGGGAATGGGTCCGATCCATTTACCAGATCTCGGCAGGTGAAGGTGAATTCGGCTTGAAAGCGGCGGTCATGTCGGTCTCCGGTCGGCATTTGCCGTCGCATCCTAACATTTTGATCAAATTACCGCCAGCCCTGCCCGAGCCCAAATGGTAGCGGTGCAGCAAGATATGGTATCCAATGGTTGATGATGGGCTACATGGGCTTTTCCCGATCCAACCCTGATTCGCCGTCAGAAAAGCCGCTGCTTTGCCCGTGCGACGCTGAACCCGTGGCCGTCGGCGTTGGTACAGGTCATCCCGGTCCTGGACGAGACGCAGGAAATCCCACCCATGGCCACTGCCTCGCCATAGGGCAGCACGGGACTGCGCGGATCGCGGACGGTATCGCCAACGCAGGCCAGGGCGCCGCGGCCGTTGCTGCCGACGGCAAAGGCGTTGCCCCAGTCAAGATCGCAGCCCTTCGGGCGTTCGGGGTAACTTTGGACAAGGTCGATCAGGTCGCAGCGTGCCTCGGCGCCGTTGCCGGCAGAATAGATTGCGCAGTGGATGTTCCCTGTTGGCGACTGGAACGCGACGTAGTCATCGGCCAGGACCGGCGAGGCCAAAAGGACCAGAGCGAAAAAGGATTTCATCAAGCTCTCCAAGATGTGCAGATTGTCCAAGGAATGTGCAGGATACCCCACCAGTGTCGTCGTCCTGCGGTCCACCGTCCAGCCTGATCTTTCCCGAGGCAAATCTCATCTAGGCCACCGCAAAATGATCCTGATGCCTGCCCTTGTGTATTTCGCGATGGTCTTCGCGGTTGCCTTTGTCGTCGGCGCCCTGCGCGTGACGATGATCGCCCCGCAGATCGGCGCGCTTGCCGCTGTGGCGCTTGAAGTGCCGGTGATCCTTGGCCTGTCATGGGTCGTGGCCGGGCGCCTGCGCCGCCGCTGGCCGCTGGCCACGACAAAGGCGCTTGGCATGGGTGCGATTGCTTTCGTGCTGCTGATGCTGGCCGAATTTGGACTTGCGGTCGCGGTGTTCGGCCAGTCCACCACCGCCTATGCTGCCAGCTTTACCCACACGGCCGGCGCGCTTGGCCTTGCCGCCCAGATAGGCTTTGCCCTGATCCCGGCCTTGCGCGCTCAGACGAGGGGCTGAGTGCGCTCTACCAGGCGGGCAAAGAAGCTTGCCCCGATCGGTGCCGCCTCGTCATTGAAATCAAAGGCCGGATGGTGCAGCCCCGCCCCCGGCCCGGTGCCAAGGAACAGATACGCCCCCGGTCGCGCCTCGAGCATGTAGCTGAAATCCTCGGACCCCATCTCGCGGTTGGCGCGGGCGTCCACCGCCTCGGGCCCCACCACCTCGCGCGCTGCATCGGCGGCGATTTCCGTCTGATCCTCGTGATTGATCGTCGCCGGATAGCCCCAGTCATAATCGACCCGCGCCTTTACCCCGTAGGCCAGCGCGTGGCCCTCGACGATCTCGATGATCCGCCTTTTCAACAAGGCGCGGACATCGGGCTTGAAGCAGCGGATCGTGGCGCAGAACGTCGCCTCTTCCGGGATGATGTTCGATGCTGTCCCGGCGTGAATCTGCGTCACGCTGATCACCGCCTCTTCCAAGGCATAGACGTTGCGCGGGATGATGGTCTGGATCGCCCCGACCATACCCACCACGGCAACCACCGGGTCCACGCATTCATGCGGCGTCGCCCCGTGCCCGCCCTTGCCGGTTATGGTGACATAAGCTGTGTCCACACTTGCCATGTAGGGCCCCGGCGTGGTGCTGAAATGTCCGAACGGCACGTTCGGCGCGTTGTGGATGCCATAGACCTGGGCAATGTCGAAGCGGTCCATGATGCCTTCCTGCACCATGATCTGCCCGCCAGCCCCGTCTTCCTCAGCCGGCTGGAAGATTAGCGCGACGGTCCCGGCAAAGTTCCGCGTCTCGGCAAGGTACTTCGCGGCCCCCAGCAGCATGGTCACATGTCCGTCATGGCCGCAGGCATGCATCTTGCCCTTGACCGTGCTGGTATGGGGCGCCCCGGTCATCTCTTCGATCGGCAACGCGTCCATGTCGGCGCGCAGCCCGATGACCGGACCGGCTTTCTGCCCCTTGATCAGGGCCACGATCCCCGTCCTGGCGATTCCTTCATGGATTTCGTCCACCCCGATCTCGCGCAGGCGGTCAAGGATGAAGGCCGCTGTCTCGTGGCAGTCCAGGGCCAGTTCCGGGTGCATGTGCAAATGGTGCCGCCACCCCTTCATTTCCTCGGCATATGAGGCGATACGGTTCAGGACGGGCATAACGGACTCTCCAGACAGTGCCCTTTGATCAAATCGCAAAAACCCGGTGGCCGCAATGACTGATCCCCGCCTTGACCAGCTTCCGCCCAAGGGACTCGACCGCCTTCTTGCCATCATGGCGGCCTTACGCGACCCGGCCAGCGGCTGCCCCTGGGACATCGCGCAGACCTTCGCCACCATCGCCCCCTACACGCTGGAGGAAGCGCATGAGGTCGCCGATGCCATCGAACGCCAGGCC
>JAPLPF010000142.1:0-3280 GCA_026400325.1 Rhodobacterales bacterium | reverse complement strand
TGCTTTTCCAGACTGTCTATCATGCGCAAATGGCCGCGGAGGCCGGTCATTTCACCTTCGCCGATGTCGTCACCGCCATCAGCGACAAGATGATCACCCGCCACCCGCATGTCTTTGGCGACCAGACACGCGACAAGACCGCCGACGAACAGACCCGCGACTGGGAGGCACAAAAGGCACTGGAACGGGGAAAGGCCCGCACGCTTGACGGCATTGCTGCAGCGCTGCCCGCACTCACCCGCGCGCTGAAATTGCAGAACCGCGCGGCAAGGGTCGGCTTTGACTGGCCCTCGACGGATCATGTTCTGGACAAGCTGATCGAAGAGGCCCGCGAGGTGGTCGAGGCCCGCGATACCCTGACCCAGGATGCCCTTGCCGAGGAAATCGGCGATCTTCTTTTCGTGGTGGCAAACCTTGCGCGCCACCTTCGCGTTGATCCCGAAGCTGCCTTGCGCGCGGCAAACCGGAAATTCGCCCGACGGTTTGCCCGGATCGAGGATTGGCTTGCAGACTCTGGTCGCACGCCTGTTGAAAGCGACCTTGCCGAAATGGATGCCCTGTGGACCCGAGCCAAGGTCGAAGAGAAGGCCGGTCAATAATTCCCGACTGGTTCACTCAGACTATTGACCCGGGCAAAATGCTCAGGTTTAAGGTTGCCATAAATCCGACTAAAGGAGTCAACCATGTTGCGCCTTACCACTTTCGCCATTCTTGCCTGCTCTACCCCGGTTCTGGCGCAGGAAATCAACGTCTATTCGCACCGCCAGCCCGAACTGATCCAACCGCTGGTCGATGCCTTCACCGCTGAAACCGGGATCAAGGTGAATGTGGCCTTCGTGGACAAGGGCATGGCAGAGCGTCTGGTGGCCGAGGGCGACCGTTCGCCCGCCGATCTGATCCTGACCGTGGACATCGCCCGCCTGATGCAGGTCGTCGAGGCTGGCGTGACCCAACCGGTTCAGTCCGACGTGCTGGAGGCCAATATCCCCGAAACCTTGCGCGACCCCGGCGATCAGTGGTTCGGGCTGACTTCGCGGGCCCGCATTGTCTATGCCTCGAAGGAGCGGGTCGCTCCGGGTGAAATCACCACTTACGAAGACCTCGCCTCGGAAAAGTGGAAAGGCCGTCTTTGCACCCGTTCGGGGCTGAGCGACTACAACATTGCCCTCCTTGGCGCGATGATCGTCCACCACGACGAGGCCTATGCCACCACCTGGGCCGCCGGCCTGAAAGCCAACCTTGCCAAGAAACCCGACGGTGGCGACCGCGATCAGGTCAAGGCAATTGCCGCCGGGGAATGCGATATTGCCATCGGCAATACCTATTACATCGGCCAGATGCTGGCAGACCCCGAGCAGGCACCGGCAGCAGAAATGGTGAACATCGTCTTCCCGACCTTCGAAGGCGGCGGCACGCATCTGAACATCTCGGGCGTCGCCATGACCAGGTCTGCCCCGAACCGCGAAAATGCGCTGGCGTTCATGGAGTGGCTGTCAGGGGACACCGCCCAGAAGATCTATGCCGAAACCAATCACGAGTTTCCGGTCAAGCCCGGCGTCGAACGGTCTGCGCTGGTGGCAAGCTGGGGAGAGTTCACCGCAGATCCCATTCCTCTGGCCGAGATAGCCGCGCAGCGCGCAGCCGCGCTGAAGATCATGGAAACTGTCAACTTCGACGGCTAAGGGAAGGCCGCCCCGTCGCTTTCGCCTGCGGGTTTGGCCGGTTCCGGACCTGCAGACGACAAGTCTTTGTAAATAATTATTAATTCTGCCTTTTGTTCCCGCATGTGCTGCGCCGCGAATTGCTGTTGTCTAGGCCTTGGCTTTCCTGATATCGACCGCACACATTCATCAGGAAAGCTGTCGTGACGTGACCTATCGACTTCTCTGCCTTGTTGCGACCCTGCCGCTTGTCGCTTGCGTCGGCGGGACCACCACGATGCAGCTTTATCCGCTGGACGGCGAGATTGCGCGTACTGATCCGACACTCGTGATCGAAGCCACCATGCAGAATGTCGGCGGCACGTCCGGTCCGCTGAAATTCCGCCTGCCGGAACCCGGCAAATGCGAGGGAACCTGGAGTTCGCTGACCCCCAAAACCGTTTCAAGGTCAAAAGGTCTGAGCCTGACCTGGAGCAAGACCGGGGGGGAACTTGGCAGCGAAAGCTCTACTCTGGCCCGGGTGAATGACGGCGAGTTCTATGCCGTCTGCGCCGATGGCACCCGGGTTCAGGGCACCTTCGTGATCGGGTCCGGGACCGCAAGCGGCACCGGAAGTGCGTCCGACACCAACGGAAACATTTACAAGCTGCTGTTCTAGGACGCGGTTCTAAAAAGGTCAGCCGGCCAACGCATCCTCCAGCAGCCTGCGAACCGCGTCGTCGGGCACGTCCTCGGCCACGAAGGCCTGACCGATCCCCCGCGCAAGGATGAAGCGCAGCCGTCCATCCACCACTTTCTTGTCCTGCCCCATGAGCGAGATGAGAGCGTCAGCCCCCGGCAGGTCGCCCGGGATGTCGGAAAGATCAACTTTCATTCCCATCGCGCGAAGATGTGCACGGACCCTGCCGGGTTCCTCCTGAGAGCAAAGCCCAAGACGCGCGGACAGCTCGAACGCCAGGGCGCAGCCGATCGCCACGCCCTCGCCATGCAGCAGGCGGGATGAGTATCCGGTAGCCTTTTCAAGGGCGTGGCAAAAGGTGTGGCCAAGGTTGAGAAGCGCGCGTTCACCCTCTTCGGTCTCGTCGCGGCTGACGATCCCGGCCTTCATCTCGACCGACCGGGTGACGGCGTGCAGGCGCACGGCAGCGTCACCATTGCGCAGCGAAGGCCCGTTCTGCTCCAGCCAGTCAAAGAACCCTGCGTCACCCAAAAGCCCGTATTTCACCACCTCGCCATAGCCCGACAGGACATCGCGGTCGGGCAGCGTGTCCAGAACGGCGGTGTCGGCAAGGACAAGGCTGGGTTGATGGAAGGCACCCACAAGGTTCTTGCCTTGCGCAGTGTTGATCCCGGTCTTCCCGCCGACCGAGCTGTCGACCTGTGCCAGAAGCGTGGTCGGCACCTGCACGAAACGGACGCCACGACGCAGAATGGCTGCCGAAAATCCGACAAGATCGCCGATCACGCCCCCGCCGAGTGCTATGACGATGTCGCCGCGCTCCATGCGCACGGTGCTCATCCCCGCGAGCAGGGCCTCGCCGGCCTCGTCGTCCAGGGCTGAGAACAGCGGCGCGCGCCGCACAACGTCGTGGTCCACGACGCACAGTGTGCCACGGGGG
>JAPLPF010000129.1:11187-12678 GCA_026400325.1 Rhodobacterales bacterium | reverse complement strand
GGCGGATGTCGCGGCCGAACTGGACGCCAAGCGCGCGATAGATCAGGCCGCGCGCCTGGCAGCCCGGCTTTAGGTGCCAGCCTTTAGTTGCCAGCCGGGGCGGTAATCACGCCACCGTCAAGGGCGGCCTGCAGCTCGACCGGATCGACGGCACCATCGGCGCTGGTGTCGATGGCCTTGAAGCCATCTTCGGTCAGGTCGGTCCAGACGGCCTGAAGCTCGACCAGGGACCAGCTGCCGCTGCCATCGGTGTCTGGCACGTCGGGCAAGGCGGCCTGTGCGGCGGTGACCGTGAAAAAGGCCAGCGGAACCAGCAGTGTTGCCAAAGGTTTCATGGACGTCTCCTTGTTCTATCCAGAATTGCGGGGAAGCCTCTTGTGCCCCCCGCAGCCAAACTGGGCGCAACCGGATGAATGTTCCATATGCGAACGGAAATTGACCAGTTTTGCGGTCCAATTCCGCCTGAAACTAAAGCTTTCAGAAACGTTATTCCGCCGACCTTGGCACCGTGAACCTTTGTCCGCCGGTGCGGATCGGCCATATCGGCAACGTTTTGCCAGGGATCAGCCGGGGTCGGGTGTTTCCCCGCCATGAACGATCCCACAGAATACCCCGGATAGGACGCGCGCTTGCCGCCATCCTGCCCGATTTGGGATCGACACCTTTTCCTCATAAACGGCGTGACGACTGCCACAACGAGGGCAAGACATGGATCGACTGACCGAGATGGAGGCCTTTGCCACCGTCGTGGACCAAGGCGGCTTCACCGATGCTGCAAAGAAGATGGGAATCTCGAAATCTGCGGTGTCAAAACATGTCTCGGCGCTTGAGGCACGGCTGGGCGCGCGGCTTTTGAACCGCACCACCCGCCGGGTCAGCCCGACCGAGATCGGCCTGGCCTACTATGACCGCGCCCGCCGCGTTCTGAACGACGCGGGCGAAGCGGACGCGCTGGTGACCAGCATGCAATCGGCCCCGTCCGGCCTTCTGCGGGTCAGCGTGGCAACCGACTTTGGCGTCAACCTTCTGTCGCCGATCCTGGGGGATTTCCTTCTGGAATATCCCGACATCACGGTGAACATGGTTCTGAACAACCGCTATGTCGAACTGATCAGCGAAGGCTTCGACATGGCCGTTCGTGTGGGCGACCTTGAGGACAGCTCGCTTCGCGCCCGCAAGCTGACCGAAACGACCAAGCGGATGATCGGCGCGCCATCCTACTTCCAGAAGTTCGGCCGCCCGATGAAGATCGACGATCTGAACGACCACAAGCTTCTGCACTATTCCAACCAGGCCAACGGCAATGTCTGGAAGATCACGGCCCCGTCAGGTGAAAAGCGGCAGGTCCGGTCGGTGGGTTGGCTGACGGTGAATGACGGGCAAAGCCTGCTGAACGCGGCCATCTCGGGCCTGGGCATCGCCTATCTGCCCAGCTTCCTTTACGCCGATGCGATGCGGCAGGGGCTGGTCGAGGAAGCAATCACCGGCCTG
>JAPLPF010000129.1:0-11130 GCA_026400325.1 Rhodobacterales bacterium | reverse complement strand
TCTACGCGGTCTATCCGCCGGGCCGGTTCACCCAGCCCAAGGTGCGGGCCTTCATCGACTTTCTGGCCAAACGCTATATGGAAAAGGGCCCCGACAACTGGTGACCCCTGAAGAAGGCGTCGGCTCCCTCCCCGGCCCCTTCAGCGGGTCGAGGTCACCACGACCTCGACCCGCCGGTTTTTCTGGCGACCTTCGTCGGTCTGGTTCGTGGCGCGGGGCGCCAGAAAGCCCACCCCCTCGCCGGTGATCCGGTCCCCATCTGCACCGAAGCGGTCGATCAAGACCTGCGCAACCGCTTCGGCCCGGCGCTCGGACAGGGCAATGTTGGCCGTCAGGCTGCCCGAGGCATCGGTGTGCCCGACGAGGGCGATGGTGCCGTCCGGGTTCGCTTCAAGCCAGGCGGCAAGGGCTGCGAGCGAAGGATAATCCCCTTCGGCAAGGGTCGCGGCCCCGCTGGCAAAGACAAGATCGTCCAGCACGGCGGCACCGTCAGCATCGAGGGCCGCACCGATGCCCGAACCCGCCACCGCCGCACGGTCAAAGTCGCGCGCAGTCTCGTCGCCAAGGTCCACAGCAGCCACGGACACGCCTTCGGCGGTTGGCGGGTCCTGCGCCGGGGCTGCCGTGACCTGCGTGATCTGGACATAGGCCGACAACGCCGAGCGGCTGACCAGGATCGACACCGCCTCTGCGCCGCGTTCCGCCGACAGAAAGCGAAAGTCCCCGGTGTCGACATGCATGTCCGGTTCGGGCAGCACATCGGTGGCATAGCGAAAGTCAAAGCCGCCACAGGCGCGCGCCTGGCAGTCCAGAATGATGGTGAAGCCCGCTGATACAACCTGATCGCGCAAGGGGGCCATGATGGCCAGGGTCGTCATGCCGGGGGCATTGAGTTGCAGGGCCCGCTGGTCGACAGCCCCTTCCACCTGGCGTTGCGGCACCGTGATGCCGTCAAACGGGCCAAGCGGCAAAGGATAGCTGCCCGGAACCTCGCGCCGCGTTTCCTCGGCGATCAACGGGGCGGGCAGGTCAAGTGTCAGCGCATGGGCCGACCCCGAAGGGACCAGCGCCCAGCAAAGCTGGCACAAGAGTGGGATGGCTCGCCTCACTGCCCGGAGCGCTTTCCGCGATCACTTCATTCGATAATGATACTGTCCCACAGTTTGCATCCCAAGGCGAGAGTAGAGCGCGCGGGCAGCGGTGTTTCGCGCGGTCACCACCAGCGAAATCCGGTCGGCTCCTGCCCCGGCCGCCCAGTTTGCCGCCGCTTGCAGCAGCGTCAGCCCCACACCAAGCCGCCGCAAATCTGGGCGAACCTCCAGCGCATGGACCATCGCGTCGCGCCCGTCACAGGCCATGAAGGCAACGCCAGCCGGCCGATCCCCGTGCCGCGCCAGCAGGGCTGTCTTCGTACCCGCGACCCGGTCCATCACCGCAACACGTTCCGGGCCGATGCCACCTTCGGCCCAGATCGACCGCGCGATTTCCAGCGGGGGCCAGTGGGCGAAGGCGGCAAGCGGCGGCAGGTCGGCGGTGATTGCAGCGACCGGTGCTGCGTAGGCGATCACCGGATCGACAATCTGCCAACCCCGTGCGGCGAGGGCTGCATCCAGCGGCCCGTCGCTGGCCCGGACCAGAACCAGAGGGGCTGCCAGTTGGTCAAGCAGCGCAAGATCACCCTCGGTCCAGGGGCCATCGCAGCTTGCCGCCGACACGCGCTTGCCGCCCCCGGCCCCGTCACGCAGGGTAAAGGGCCCATCGCGCCAGTGGCGCGCGGGGGGCCAGGTCGCCTCCATCAGGTGGGAAAGGATTTCTGGCGTCATTCGGATGGTTGGGCGAAAAGCCGGGTCAGCCGCATCATGGCCTGATCAACCCGCCCCGGATCAGTGCCCCGGACCACCAGATTTGTGCCATGCGCGCCGTTCAGCATGAAGGGGTATGACCCCATCGACAGATCGGGATACTCGGCGGCGAGGCTGCCGAAATCGCCCGCAATCTCGCCCTCGCCCCGGTTGACGCGCAGGGATTGCGACAGAAGCGGCGGCCCCCCGGTCAACTTTGGCAGCACGCTGGCCACCATCGCCTGAAAGATGTTCGGCACGCCCGCCATGACATGCACGTTGGCAATGGTGAACCCCGGCGCGGTCGACACCGGGTTGTCGATCAGCGTGGCCCCGTCGGGGATGCGGGCCATGCGCTGGCGCGCCTCGTTGAAGGGAAGCCCCGCGCGGTCGTAATGCGCCTGCAACAGCGCCATCGCGTCGGCGCGGGGGCCGATCGCGGCCCCCATCGCCTCGGCCACGGCATCGGCGGTGATGTCGTCATGCGTGGGACCGATCCCGCCCGAGGTGAAGACATGGTCATGCCCACCTGCCAGCGCCCGCGCCGCCACGACAATGTCATTGTGCACATCGGCCACCACACGGACCTCGCGCAGAGTGATCCCGATGCGGGTCAACTCACCTGCCAGATAGTACATGTTGGAATCGCGGGTCCGGCCCGAAAGGATCTCGTCCCCGATCACCAGCATCGCCGCGGTCGGATTGGTCATGGCACTCTCCCTTGGACGCCTACACGGGGTATAGCGCCGAGGGCCGCGCAATCAAACCCCGCCCGCAGCCCCCCTCTGGCCAAATCCGCACAAGGTGCCTATGTAAGGCCGATGGAGATGGCTTTGGACGACATGCGCGCCCGGATCACGAAGGATGGCATCCGCATCTACGAGGATGCGGATTTCGCAGGCATGCGTGCCGCAGGCCGCGTGGCCGCCGATATTCTGGATGCCGTGGTACCGCTGGTCCTGCCCGGCACCTCGACAGCCGCGATTGATGATTTCATCACCGAAGAGATCCGGCGCCGGGGGGTGACCTCGGCCACCATCGGCTACAAGGGCTATCGCCACGCGTCCTGCATTTCGGTGAACCATGTGGTCTGCCACGGCATTCCGGGCGCAAAGCTGCTGGTCGATGGCGACATCCTGAACGTGGACGTCACGGTCATCGTCGATGGATGGTTCGGCGATACCAGCCGGATGTATGTGGCAGGCCAGCTTGCGCGCAAGGCTGAGCGGCTGATCGAAGTCACGCATGAGGGACTGATGCGCGGGATCGCGGCGGTCAAGCCCGGCAACACCTTTGGCGACATTGGCCATGCGATCCAGGCCTATGTCGAGGCGAACCGGATGAGCGTGGTGCGCGATTTCTGCGGCCACGGCCTGGGCCGGGTGTTCCATGCCCCGCCGAACGTGCTGCACTATGGTCGGGCGGGCGCAGGTCCGGTGCTGGAGGAAGGCATGTTCTTCACCATCGAACCGATGGTGAACCTTGGCCGCCCCGAAACCAAGGTGCTGGCCGACGACTGGACCGCCGTCACCCGGGACAAGTCACTCTCCGCCCAGTTCGAACATTCGGTCGGTGTCACCGCCACGGGCTGCGAGATCTTCACCCTTTCGCCCGCCGGCAAGTTCCACCCGACCTGGGGCTGAGGCACCCAAAATCCTTGAGTAAGGATTTTGTCAAATTTCTAGCTTAAGAAATTTGGTCCTCGCCCGCCGTCTCGGCACAATGACGACGAAACGCCCGCTTCAAGAGGTCAAGTTCGGCCCGAAGCAGGCCGATCTCGGCGCGAAGGTCATCCTCAAGCGGCGTACCAGCCACGATGGTGACCTGTGCCAGCACCCCGTCCCCCAGGCGCAAGAGGATGGTTTGCACCCCTTCGCTCAACACCGTGGCCGGGATTGGAACCCGGACAAGAAAATCGCCCATCTTGCCGGGCAACGGGGTTAGCTCGACCCCGTCAAGCGGCATGTTCTGGTAAAGCGCCTCGACCTTGGGTGCGGCACCGGTCGTGCCGGTCAGCGTCCCCTCCCAGATGCCGTTCGCAAGGCGGGTCTGCGTCAGGGTTGGGGCGTTCATTGCGACCTCACAATTCGGCGCGCGGGCGGCGGCTGACCACCACGTCACGCAACGCGATGCCGGTCATGGCGACATCGTTGAAGATGAGGTCCAGCCAGGCCCGGTCGATCCGGGTTTCGTCCAGACCTGCATAGGCAAGGTCGAACTCGGCGATCTTGCCGCGCCCGTCCTGTGGCAGGTCGCTGACAAGTTGCGCCAGGTTCGGGCCGTGCTTGATGTTCAGCCGGGCAAAGCCGCGCAGCGGGCGGTCGGCGTCGATCACGGCATCGACCCGGATCAGATGGCGCGCCTTCAACCCGGCCACCGCGCTGTCAGGCAGGCGGGTGGCAAGCGACAGGAAGCTGCCGCGAAAACCGAACACCTCGACCGCAAGGCCGAACGGGGCGCGGTCACCCTCATCGCGGTTGCGCAGCTGACGGACGGCAATCTCGGCAAGCGGGCAGTCATGATACAGCGCCAGATCGTCGCTGATCTCGGTCCGGTCGCCCGCAGCGATGGCCCCCGGCTTCGACAGCGGGCCGCGCCAGGCATCGGCGCGCCAGGCCCAGTCGGTGCCAAGCGGCTGCCGCGGCAGGCCCGCCGTCAAGGCGGGAGTGGCAAGCCGATGGCCGGCCACATGGATCAGCCGGTCGATCTGGCGACGCATGGCCAGTGCCTCGGCCCGCTGGGCACGCAGGGCAAAGGGCGGTGCATCGGTTGCCGCATCGGCCAGGTTTGACCAGTAGGCCTGCACCTTGCGCAGCCGCCACTGATCAAGGATCTGCGCCAGACGGCCTGCCATGACCTGCCCTTACTGGTCCATGTAGACGTGGCTTTCTGCCTTCGCCCCGGGATGCGTGACCGCCCCCCAGCGCGCGCCGCCGACCAGACGGGCGAACTTGTGGATCGCGCCGCTGGTGTACTGTGTCTTGCGCGGGCCTTTCCAGTCGGCCTTGCGCGCCGCCAGCTCGGCATCCGTCAGAGCGACCGAAAGCTCGCCCGTCAGGGCGTTCAGCGTGATGACGTCCCCGGTTTTCAACAGGGCAATCGGCCCGCCATGTGCCGCCTCGGGGCCGACGTGGCCCACGCAGAAGCCCCGCGTGGCCCCCGAGAAGCGGCCATCGGTGATCAGCGCCACCTTCTTGCCCATGCCCTGACCGGACAGCGCCGCCGTCGTGGACAGCATCTCGCGCATCCCCGGGCCACCTGCAGGGCCTTCGTTGCGGATGACGATGACCTCGCCCTCCTTGTAGCCGCGCTGCTTGACGGCCTCGAACGCATCTTCCTCACACTCGAACACCCGCGCCGGGCCAGTGAAGACCTGCTCAGCCTCGGTCATGCCCGCGACTTTCACGATGGCCCCGTCAGGCGCAAGGTTGCCCTTGAGGCTGACCACACCCCCGGTCTTGGTGATAGGCGAGTTGATGTGATAGATCACCCGACCGTCCGCCTCGCCCCGGATTTCGTCCAGCGATTCCCCCAGCGTCTTGCCGCTTGCGGTGATGCAGTCGAGGTGCAGAAGGCCCTCCTTGGCAAGTTCCTTCATCACCACGGCAACGCCGCCCACCTCGTGCAGGTCCTTGGCCACATACTTTCCGCCCGGCCGCAGATCGACGAAATAGGGCGTATCCTTCATGCAGGCCGCCACGTCGAAAAGATCAAAGTCGATCCCCGCCTCGTTCGCCAGCGCCGGCAGGTGCAGCGCCGCGTTGGTGCTGCCCCCGGTGCAACCCACGACCCGCGCCGCGTTTTCCAGCGACTTCAGCGTCACGATATCGCGCGCGCGAATGTTCTTTTCGATCAGGTGCATCACGGCCACGCCCGACGCCTCGCCATACTGGTCGCGCGACTCGTAAGGCGCGGGCGCCGAGGAGGAATTCAGCAGCGCCAGCCCGATGGCCTCGGACACGCAGGCCATCGTGTTCGCGGTATACTGCGCGCCGCAGGCACCCGAAGACGGGCAAGCCACCCGCTCCATGATCTCAAGTTCCGCGTCCGACAGGTTCCCGGCCTGGTGCTTGCCCACGGCCTCGAACATGTCCTGCACAGTGATGTCCTGGCCCTTGTAGCGGCCCGGCAGGATCGATCCGCCGTAGATGAATACCGACGGCACGTTCAGGCGAACCATCGCCATCATCATCCCCGGCAAGCTTTTGTCGCACCCGGCCAGCCCGACAATCGCGTCATAGCAATGCCCGCGCATCGTCAGTTCGACCGTATCGGCAATGGCATCGCGCGAGGCGAGCGAGGACCGCATCCCTTCATGCCCCATCGCGATCCCGTCGGTCACGGTGATCGTGGTGAATTCACGCGGGGTGCCGCCGCCCTTCTTGACGCCGTGTTTGACGATCTGCGCCTGACGGTTCAGCGCGATGTTGCAGGGTGCCGCCTCGTTCCAGCAGGTTGCCACGCCGACCCAAGGCTGGTGAATCTCTTCCTCGGTGATCCCCATCGCGTAGAAATAGCTGCGGTGGGGGGCGCGCGCCGGACCTTCGGTCACATGGCGGCTGGGAAGCTTCGACTTGTCGAAACGCTGATTGGTCATGGCGGCTCCTTGCGGGCAATGGCTTGCGCACAAGGGATAAAGGCCTGCCCTGTCAGGGGCAAGCCGAATTGCCGGAATCAGCCGCCGTTGATCGCGACGGTGGCTGACCGCATCATCCCGTCAAGGTGCAGCCGCAAACCGTCGACGAAGCTGACATAGGACTGCAGCGGGTCAGCGAGAGCGGGGACTGCGGACCCGATCCGGGGTGACAGAATGTAAAGCACCGCGCACAGGATCGCGACGGTCATCACTGTCAGAAAACCGCTGCGAAAGCCGCTGCGCACCGGAGAGGGAAGGGATGCTGCCTTGCCCAGGCCATCTGCGTCGGCTTCGGGTTCCGACGGGCGCAAGGTCGAATTGATCTCTTCCACGTCCGGCAACAGGTCACGGCGCGCTGCGGGCTTTGCCTCGACCTTGGCCACGGTTGCCTTCTTTTTCTTGCCTGCGGGGGCAAGGCCAAGGCTGGTCTGGGTCTCAAGAACCTGCGCGTCGGACTTGCGGGCATTGGCTTCGCGTTCGGCCTCTTCGCGCAAGATGGCAAGGACGGACTCGTCCACCGCATAGGCTGCGGCCCCCGCCGCTGCAACGGAGGCAGCGCCAGTCTCGGCAGTCCCGGCGAGGGTTTCGGGCTCGGCCGGGGTTTCGGGTTCGGTGGCGGCTTCGGGCCCGTCTGAACCGGCATCGTCGGACATTTCGGCCAAGGCATCACCCTCGGCTTGCAAGGTCACATCGGGGGTGGCCGGTTCGGAAGCCATCTCCTCGACCGGTGCGTCACCGGACAGGTCTGCGGACAAGTCGGAGGCTGCGTCATCTGCGGCAAGCGGCGTTTCCGACATGACTGGCAAGACGTCAAACCCACTGACGGAAAGGGCCTCGTCCTTCGTCACAAGCGCCACGGGCGTCGCGGCCAGGGTGTCTTCCATCAAGACCGACGGTTCTTCGGGCATGGGTTCGACGGCTGGCTCTGGCTCTGGCTCTGAAACAGGGGCCGGATCGACGTCGTCCGCGCCAGAAATGACGATTGATCCATCGCCACCAGCATCTGCAGCGTCGGCCTCGGGCATCGGATCCGGGACCGCGGACCCTGCCACCGCGACCGGTTCGGCCATCGGCACAGGTTCTGGAACCGCAGTCGAAACCCCAGTTGCAACTGGAGCCGATGTCACCGCGCGTGCGCGCATCTGGAACCATGCATGGCCACAATTCGCGCACTGGACATCACGACCCGTATCCGGAATCGCATCGTCAGGCACTTCGTACTTGGCCTCGCAGTTCGGGCAAACCAACCGCATTCTTGTCCCTCAACGCCTTTTTTCGGCTCTCCCGTTCATTTTGTAAACCTTAATTCCTGTTGTTCCAAGGCTTTGTAGCGCGCTCTTGTGCAATCCTTTCCGCCTGTGCGATGGAAAGCGCAGTCGGATGTTGCGCATCAAACCGCACCCCCCCGAAAACACGCTGGCCGCCAAGCCTGGAGAAACGCCGTGATCGCCTTCGAGAACGTGGCCTACAGCTATGGCGGCGGCGATCTTCTTGCCGATGTGTCGCTGCGGCTTGCGCCCGGGTCGTTCCACTTTCTGACCGGACCTTCGGGGTCTGGAAAATCCACTTTCCTCAAGCTTGCCTATGCCGAATTGTTGCCCAGTTCCGGCCAGGTCATGCTGTTTGACCGCAACGTGACCTCGTTGTCGCGCGATGACGTGGCCCGCACGCGGCGGCGCATCGGCGTCGTGCATCAGGACTGCAAGTTCCTGGATCATCTGTCGCTTGCCGCCAACATGGCGCTGCCCTTTACCGTGTCCGACCGGGAAAGCGCGCCACAGGACATGGTGGACCTTCTGGGATGGGTCGGCCTTTCCCACCTGTCGGGCGCGTTGCCGCCGCAGCTTTCGGGTGGAGAACGCCAGCGTGCCGCCCTTGCCCGTGCCGTCATTGTCGACCCCGACGTGATCCTGGCGGACGAACCCACCGGCAACGTCGACTGGGAAATGTCCTTGCGCATCCTGACCCTGCTGGTCGAGTTGAACCGCATGGGCAAGACCATCCTTGTCGCCACCCATGATCTGAACCTGATCCGCCAGGCCAAGGCGCAGATCCAGGCGCGTGTCCTGCGCATCGCCAAGCACCGGATCCAGCTTGCCGGGGCCGACCTGTGAAACCGCCCGCCGCGAAACCCGCCAGCCCCGCCACGCGCGCGCTGCAGGTTGTGCCCCCCTCGGGGCCGACGGCCTGGCTGACCACGTTCACCGCCGGGGCGATGACCTTCCTGTGCGTCTTCGCTCTGGCGCTTTCGCTTGCCTCGGGCCGCCTTGCCGACCGCTGGTCCGAGGCGCTGGCCCGCACTGCCACGATCCGGCTGTCCGCGCCGGCCGAGCAGATGCAGCTTCAGACCGACGCAATTCTTGCCGTCCTTGCGAAGACACCGGGGATCGCCAGCTTCCGCGCCCTGACCGATGCCGAGACCAGGGCGCTGCTGGAACCCTGGTTCGGCCCCGACCTGCCGATCGAGGCCCTGCCGATCCCCCGCCTGATCGAAGTGGTCGAGGCGAGGCCCGGTTACGACTCCGAAGGCCTGCGCCAGCGTCTGTCCGGCGAGGCGCCCGGCGCTGTGCTGGATGACCACACCCGCTGGCGCCGCCCGCTGGTCGAGGCGGCGACCCGTCTGCGCCTGCTTGGAGTGCTCTCGATTGCCCTGATCGGGGCCGCGATGGCCGCGATGATCACTCTTGCCGCCCGCGCGGCCCTTGCCACAAATGCCGAGGTGATCCGCGTCCTGCGCCTTGTGGGGGCCAAGGACAGCTACATCGCCCGCGCCTTCGTGCGCCGCTTTACCCTGCGCACGCTGGCGGGGGCCTCGGTCGGGGCGGCCGCCGGGATCGCCGGGGTGGCAGCCCTGCCCGCGACCGACGCCGCCGGCGGCTTTCTGACCGGACTTGGCTTTGCGGGAACCGGCTGGCTTTGGCCACTGATCCTGCCACCGCTTGCCGCCATCGTGGCGTTCCTTGCCACCAGACGCGCCGCCTTTCGCCAGTTGCGAGACCTGACATGACCCTGATCCGCTGGCTTTTGTCGCTGCTGTTCATCGTCCAGATGTATCTGGCCATGGCGGTCCTGGCGCTGGTCTTTGCCCCCTGGGCGCTTTTCAGTCGCAAGGGCGCCTATGTCGCCATGCACAGCTATTGCGCCTGGGTCATCTTCACCGCACGCCTGCTGTGCGGTCTGCGGTCCGAGGTTCGCGGCACGCCGCCCGAGGGCGAATGCGTGATCGCGGCCAAGCATCAAAGCTTTCTCGACATCATCCTGATCTTCCACGCCGTCCCGCGCGGCAAGTTCATCATGAAGCGCGAACTGATCTACACGCCCTTCCTTGGCCAGTATGCGCTGCGGATCGGCTGCGTTCCGGTGGACCGGGGCAAGCGTGGCGCTGCCATCACCCGGATGAAGGCTGACGTGGCCAAGGGTGCGGCCGAGCCGGGACAATTGATCATCTATCCGCAAGGCACCCGCGTCGCCCCGGGCGAGAAAAGGCCCTACAAGGTCGGCACCGGCCTTTTGTACGAACAGCTTGGACAACCCTGTCAGCCGGTGGCCACCAATGTCGGCGTCTTCTGGCCAAAGCGCGGCATCCTGCGCAAACCGGGTGTGGCGGTGGTGGAGTTTCTGGCCCCGATCGCCCCCGGCCTTCCAGTTGCCGAGTTCATGAAGCAGCTTGAAACCGAGGTCGAGACCCAGTCCAGCCGCCTGATGGCCGAGGTCGGGTTCAAACTCTGATGTCCACGCGCGCAGATACCGTCGACCACCTGCTTGACATCCTCGGCCCGCTGCCACTGACGGCGCGCAAGATGTTCGGCGAGTATGCGCTTTACCTCGACGGCAAGGTGGTGGCCCTGGTCTGCGACGACACGCTGTTCATCAAGCCGACGCAGGGGGCCTTGGCGCTGTTGCCCGATGCCGAACGCGCGCTGGCCTATCCGGGCAGCAAGGACCATATCGTCGGCTCGGAAGTGCTGGACGACCCCGATCTATGTGCCCGCGTGCTGCGTATTGTGGCGCATGAGACACCGGCGCCCAAACTGAAAACCCGGAAGGCCAAGTGATGGACTGGATCACCGATCTAGACGGCTTGCATGCGGCCTACGGCGCGCCGGGGCAGGCTGCATTGCGCAAGCAGACCACGCGGCTGACGCCCGCCTATGCCGCCTTCATCACCGCGTCCCGGTTTTGCGTGTTGTCTTCCGTGGGGCCCGAGGGCACCGATGGCAGTCCGCGCGGTGATCTTGGCCCTGTGGTCACCGTGGCCGATGACGAAACCTTGCTGCTTCCCGATTGGCACGGCAACCAGCGCATCGACAGCTTGCGCAACATAGTGCGCGACGGGCGGGTCAGTCTGTATTTCATGGTGCCGGGATCAACCACGTCCGTCCGCGTCAACGGCACGGCGCGGTTGACAGCAGATACCGGCCTGTGTGGTCGCTTTGACCGCGATGGCAAACACCCGCGCACGGTGATCGTAATCCGCGTGGCCGAGGTTTATTCACAATGCGCCCGCGCGTTGCAGCGGTCTGACCTGTGGACCTGCGGCGACCTGTCGGCAGGTCTGCCCACGGTTGGCCGGATGTTGCAAGAGGCAGCAAACGGCGAAATTGACGGCGCCGAGTATGACCGCGAGCGCGCCACAAGGGCGCATCTGGGTTG
>JAPLPF010000081.1:106526-131575 GCA_026400325.1 Rhodobacterales bacterium | reverse complement strand
AGGACGGCAGTCCCGCAGATACCTTCCCATGGTTGGATCGTAGTCGCGCATCCAGTTCTGGTGGAGGCCGGATTCGGTCTGGAACCACTGGCCGGGGAAGCGGTTGGGCGGGAGGGCTCCGGTGGAGGTGTGGACGCCGCCGAAGGGGGTGTAGGTGGCGGTCCAGACCTTCACTCCGGTGGCGTTGGTCGCGAAGACCGGGCGGCCGATGTGGTCTGCCCGCACAAAGCTGACCACCCCGCCCTCGATGACCGCGACCGGGTCCCAGCCGTTCCAGACGTACTCCCGGATCAGCGCGCCGGAGGTCTCGTTGTACTCGGCGATGCGGCGGCCGTCCGAATCGAAGACCGAGTGGATGGTGACGGCGGTGGGCGAGGTGAGGGTGCGAATCGCCTGGCGGCCCATCGCGTCGTATTTGTACGAAGCCTGCAGGACGCCGTTGATCCGGAACTCCGACATCCGGCCGGCGGCGTTGTGGGTGTAGCCTTAGGTGCCGCCCGCCCGCGCCTCGGCGGTCACGTTGCCTGAGGCGTCATAGGTGAACCCCCGCGTGCCGCCGGTCGCGAGGTTGATCATCGAGAGGCGGTTGGAGGTGGCGGGATAGGTGTAGCTGTCGGTCGCGGTGCCAGGCTTGGCGGTCAGCCCCGGCCCTCGCAGGTTTGCTCGGGCGTTCAGCGCTGACGTCCTTCCACTGGAAGGCCGTCCGGGCGCACCTCACCCTACCCCGTCATAGGTATAGGCCAGCGCACCATAGGGGCCGGTGGCCCCCGAGAGGCTTTCGAGCGGGGTGTAGGTGAAAGTCTCCGAATTCCCGGCAACCATCAGATCGGTGATCGAGGCGAGATTGTCGCGGCCTTCGTAGCCCATGGTCACGTCGCGGAGCCGGGTGGCCCCGAGGGCGTCCTTGATCCCGGTCAGGCGGTAGCTGAGGTCATAGGTCCGGGTCTGGGTATAGCCGTCGCCGCCACCCTCAGCGCCGGCGTCACGTCAAGGATGGCACGCCGAAGGCGCGGGATTGGCGAGCGGTCAGGCGCGCAGCGTCCCGCCGGTCGCCTTTGTCACCTTCTCGATGATCTTGGCGCTTACCGCCTCGATCTCGGCCTCGGTCAGCGTTGCCGTGGTCGGCTGCAGCCGCACGGTCAGGGCGATGGACTTCTTGCCCGGCCCCAACTGCGCCTCGGCCTTGTCGCCGGTGAACTGATCGAAGACGCGGACACTTTCGATCAGGGCCTTGTCTGCCCCTTGGGCTGCGTTGACGGCGGTCAGCGCCTCGACCTGCCTGTCCACAACGAAGGCAAAATCGCGGTCCACCGCCTGCAGGTCGCTGATTGTCAGCGCGGGGCGGGTGGGGGTTTTCACCTTGGGCGCGGGTATGTTGGCGATGAGGATGGTGAAGGCTACGGCAGGGCCCTTGACGTTCATCGCTTGGCAAATGCGGGGGTGAACCTCGCCGAAGCTGGCCATCATGGTCGGCCCAAGGCCGATCACGCCGGACCGGCCGGGGTGCCACCAGCCTGCCGCCTTGCGGCTGATCTGGGCGCGGGCCGGGGCGCCAAGGGCGGCAAGCACCGCCTCGGCGTCGGCCTTGGCGTCAAAGACATCGACCATCCTGCGGCTGCCATGCGGGTCACGCCCGGCGGCGGCACCGATCAGAAGGCCCGCGGCTTGCAGGTGCTGATCACCCGGTTCGCCACCCTGGAAGGCGGGACCAACCTCGAACAGGGACAGGTCCATGAAGCCACGCGCCTGGTTCCGCGCCGCCGCCGCAAGAAGGCCGGGCAGCAGGTCGGGACGCAGATGCGACATCTCGGACGAGATCGGGTTGTCGACGCGGACGGCATCGCTGCCGCCACCAAAAAGCGCCGCTGCCTTGGCGTCGATGAAGCTGTAGGTCACGCATTCGTTGTAGCCCAAGCCTGCGATGGTGCGGCGGGTGGTGCGTTCGCGCACTTGCAGCGGTGTCAGGATCGGCTTTGGCACGCCGGGCAGGCTGCGGGCCATCGGCGCGCCTTGCAGTTTCGTCAGGCTGGCGATGCGGGCGACTTCCTCGATCAGGTCAGCATCGCCAAGGATATCCGGCCGCCAGCTTGGCGGGGTCACGGCGTTGCCGTTCAGAGTGAAGCCCAAGGCCTTCAGAGTGGCGCGCTGGGTGGCCTCGGCGATGTCCATCCCGACCAGGCTGATCACGCGGGCGGGGTTCAACTGGTAGGTGCGCGCGGTGTCGATTGGCGCGCCGTCCTGCACGACGATCCCTGCCTCGCCACCGCAGAGGTCGAGGATCATCCGGGTCGCAAGTTCCAGCCCCGGAAGAGTGAAGGCCGGGTCAACGCCTCGTTCAAAACGGTAACGGGCGTCAGAGTTGATCTTCAGCGCGCGGCCGGTGGTGGCGATGGTGATCGGGTCCCAATACGCGCTTTCAAGGAACACATCAGTGGTGTCCGGCGAACAGCCCGAGGCCTCGCCGCCCATGATCCCGGCAAGGGATTCCGGGCCGTGGTCATCGGCGATCACCATCTGACCTTCGGTCAGCGCATAGGTCTTGCCGTCCAGCGCCAGCAGCGTCTCGCCCGCACGGGCGGGGCGGATGGCAAGGTTGCCGGCCACTTTGGCCGCGTCAAAGACGTGCAAGGGCCGGTTCAGCCCGAAGGTGAAGTAGTTGGTGATATCCACCAAGGCCGAGATGGGGCGCAACCCGATCCCCTTCAGTCGCGCGGCCAGCCAGTCGGGTGAGGGGCCGTTCTTTACGCCACGGATCAGGCGACCGGCAAAATGAGGGCAACCCCTGGCCTTGAGGCTGGGGTCAATCGTGACACTGATGGGCGAGGGGAAGCTGCCCGCTACCGGCACAGCCCGGACAGGTTGCAGCGTGCCAAGTCCGCGCGCGGCAAGATCACGGGCAATGCCGTGGATACCCAGTGCATCGGGGCGATTGGGGGTGACCTTGATCTCGACCACCGGGTCGTTCAGGCCGCGATAGTCGATGTAGCGCATGCCGAGGGGCGCGTCGGCGGGCAGCTCGATGATGCCGTCGTGGTTGTCCGACAGCATCAGCTCGCGTTCCGAACACAACATGCCGTTGCTGTCGACACCCCGGATGTTGCCGGGCTTCAGATCAACGCCGGTACCCGGAACGAACGTGCCAGGGGGTGCGAAGACGCCTACAAGTCCGGTTTTCGCATTGGGCGCACCGCAGACGACCTGCACGTCCTCGGCCCGGCCGCCAGGGCCGTCGGGGAAGGTTTCCACCCGACAGACGCGCAGGCGGTCGGCGTTGGGATGCTGCACGGCCTCGATCACGCGACAGATTCGGAAGGCGCCCAGCGCGGCGGCGGGATCCTCGATTCCTTCCACTTCCAGCCCAAGGTCGGTAAGAGCCTCGGCCAGCGCGTCAACCGAGGCCTCGGTGTCGAGGTGGTCCTTCAGCCAGGACAGGGTGAATTTCATCTGTGCGGTTCCCGTAGCAGTGCGGCACCGGGCTTATCGCAAAGGCAAGCCAAGGGGAAGCGGGGTCAGGGCAGCGTTGCCATGGCGTGAAGGTTGAACAGACCAATCAGGATGGGCTGATGGACCAGGTAGATCAGCAAGGAATGGCGGCCGGGAAAGGAAAGGACTCGCGGACCGCGCGAGGGCATGGCCCCCGACCAGCGGTCGATGCGAAAGGCCCGGGCAAAGGCAATCCCGGCAAGGGCCGGTGCCGCCCAGGGAAACAGCGGCACATAGTCGCCCATCGCGGGCCGGGCATCGGCAAGGCCGGTCCAGACCAGCCAAAGCGGGTCGAAGGCCGGGCTGCGCCAGGTCCAGCCGATGGCAAAGATCGTTGCCGCAAGGGCCAGCGTGGCCGGCCATGGCAGGCGAAGCGCCAACACGCCGATCAGGCTGGCCACAGCGATGGCATGCAGGATGCCAAACCAGATCGGACCACCGGGCACGAACCACAGACTTGCCAACGTCACGAGAAAAGCCGCGGCAGCCAACTTGCCGAACCTCAGCCAGAACGCCCGCCAGCGGATGCCGTTCCCATGCGCCAACCACAGGCTGACGCCAGAAAGGAACAGAAAGCTGCCGGCGATCATCCGGGGGAAGTAATGCCAGAATGGCTGCGACAGGGTTTCAGCCGGGATATGGCCGAATAGCGCCAGATCAAAGGTAAAGTGGAAGATCACCATGCAGATGATCGCCAGAGTCCGCGCCATGTCCAGCGCGATCAGGCGGTTCGGTCCGGGGGTCAGGCTGGCGGTCATTGTCCTTTGACAGTGGCGCGGATCAGCCCGGGCTGCAAGCCTGGGGACAGCGGCGTTTCATCAGCCGCTGCCCGGCTGCAAGGCGGTGGCGGGTTCAGGCGGCTTGCCGCAGATCGCTCGCCTCCTCCCAGGCAAGACCGGGGCGATAGCGGGCGGCGATCCTGCCCTCTTCAAGGACGAAAAGGTGCATCCAGCCGTTGTCGAAAAGTGCCCTGACCCCATCATGTCTGGCCAGCACGTTCAGGATCTCGGCGCGCGGTGCCTCGACAAGGACGGAAAGGCGCAGGGGTTCGTGGACCAGCGCCTCACCATCATGCACTGTCTGCCATGGCAGGCCCGGCCGCAGCATCCCGCCGTTGCCCTGCACCACGCCGATGCCGCCAACGACGTTGTGGATCAGCTTGTTCCCGCCGCCGAAGCAGTCAGGGGCCACGGATGAGCCGTAGTATTGCAGGCTGATCCAGCTGGCGACGACAACCGGCGCGGTGAGGATAAGTTCCAGTGTGCCAAAGCCCGCATCGGCCTGCCAGTCATAGCTGTGCAGGAAGGCGCGGCCTTTCAGATCGGCCCCGGTAGTCACCGTGCGGGGGGCGGCGATGAAGGCGGCACAACCGGCAAGCCCCCATTCGGGCCGCACCTCGGCCCAATCGAGCGCGCGTTCGGTGATGGTCGACGCGGTGGCACCCGGCAGGCGGGCGGCGCGTTCGGTGCGCGCCCCCTTGGCGGCGCGGGCCAGCCAGTCGCGGGCGGCGCTCAGGTCAGCAGTGTGGCCGGCAGAGGGGTCATCCTCGTAAAGGGTGACCTCGTCCGTCGTGGTATCGTGCAGGCCCGCGATGAAAATCGTGTCGGCAGGCACGGTCACCCCATGCCCGGCCAGTCCGGAGCGGGTTTCGGGGTCATTCAGCAGCCTTGCAAGCAGGCGTGCCGAAACCTCGCCCGTCTGGCCGCCACAAGCACCACAGTGATAGGCGCTTTCGTGCGGGTTGTTCGTGACCTGTGCGCCATGGCCAAGAAGAAGGACAAGGCGCGCGTGGCCGCTGCCCATGCTCATCGCCTTCAGGACGGCGGCACCAGTCGTGGCCTTGGCCTCGGCGGTCAGCGGCGTGTCGAACTCGGGTGCCGGATCGGGGGTCTTGGCACCCGAGCTTAGGCCAAGGGACGCCGTCACCAGTTTGACCGCATAGGTCGGGCCCGCTGCCTCGACAAAAGCAAAGGACGACACGGCGGCCTGCCGGAACCGACCCCAGGCGCGGGCGGTGCGGGCGGCGATGCGGCTGGACTCTTCCAGCGCCGGGGCGGCGTGGCTATGGCTGTGAAAGCCCGCGTTCAGAAGGACCGGCAGATGGGCAGCCACAAGGTCGGTGCCGGGGCCGCGATGGGCCAGTGTCAGGCCGAAGAAGCCTGCAAAGCCGATGGTGGCGATGCCGGGATCAAGCGCCTCCAGCGCGCGGCGGAAAACCTCGGACCGCACGTCGATGCAAAAGGCGGCCTGCAGGGCGGGGCGCCCCGTCGCGGGCCTGGGCCCGGTCAGAAGGGCAGCGATCTGGCGCTGATGGGCACGCTCGGCCGCCTCTTGCAGGATGGCGTCAAGCACTGTGTGCGTTGTGGCGGCGACCGGCGCGGCATGAGCGGCGAGCGTGGCCCGCCAGTCGGCTGCCAGCGCAGGGTGACAATCGAAGATCGCTGCTTCCCAGACCAGACGGATTGCAAGAAGGTCAGTCAGGGTCTGGTCGCTGTCGCCTGCAAGCTCGGCCTCCCAAAGCAGCCAGCGGGCATGCTGCGCCCAGCCGCCAAGATCGATGAACAGGCGGTGAAACAGGGTCTCGGCAGCCTCGTCAGTGACGCCCAACGTCTCGCAGGCGGCAAGGATTGCACGCTCGGCGGTGTCGGGCGCTTCGGCGACATGGGCGCAAAAGCCCCTGAGTCCGGCGATTTCCGGCGTCAGGTCATGCACGGCCCAAGCGCGCCAGGCGGCAAAGGTGCTGCGCCCCGGTGCGGGCGACCAGAGCGCCTGGCCCCGGTCGAACTGGCCAGCGGCCCAGAGGCCAAGGCAGCGGGTGACCACGGCTGGCCAATCGGTGCCGGTTGACCGGGCCGCCAGCTCGGCGACGGTCGGCAGGGCTTTGGCTGTTGGCGGCTCCATCGCGAGACGCGCTTTCAGTGTGCCAAGGTCCGTGGGCTTCAGGCCCGAAGGGCAGGCGATCAGCGCGGCGGCAAGGTCGTCGTCGGTGATGCGGCCAGCCTTGATCACGGCGGCATGGGTGCTGCGGGGTTGCGTGATCCGCAGGCCAGCGACCCGGGCAAGCCTTGCAGACGCGGTCGCAAGGTCTTCACCTGTCTGGCCAAGGAAAGGGTTCACCGCGACCGTGGCCGACAGAGGAAAGGCGGGGGGGACCCTGCGCGCAGCGGTCTCGGCGGCCTTCAGAAGGGTCTTTGACCGTGCAGGGGCGGGGGTGCTTTGCCTCAGGAACATGTTGGTGTCTCCGATATCTGGGGATGTCATTGGCCTGCTGCCCGGCGAAAGCCGCCGATCAGCCGGTCAAGCACGGCATTGAGGTAAAGTCCGTTGGCCAGGTGAACCCGCAAGCCAGCCGCCGCCGGGTGATGCGCCCAAAGCGGAAACAGCGCCTGCGCGACGGCGACAAGACCGAAGGACAGAACCGCAACGACGATCAGCGCCCATTCCAGCGGACCGGCAACCGGAGTGGCAGGCAGGTCATGGCCCCAGAGGGCCTGCGCGATGGCCTGAAAGCCGAAATAGGCCAGCGTCGCCGCCAGTGAGGCCAGTGCGGTGCGCCGGGTCAGGGCCTTGGGCGCAGCGTCGGCAAGACCCTGTGCGACAAGGTAAGCCACCCCGAAGACCAGGATCGCGCCAAGGGCAAGCGCCTGGGCCGACTTTGGCCCGGTGACCAGCGTGAAAAGGACGGCCACCACCGTGTAAAGGACAATGGCCAGTCCGAAGGCGCGGGCAACGGCCCCCGGGCCGGGGACGGCAACCGCCCCGGGGCGACGGATGCCGGCGACGGCCTGAACCGCCCCTCCCGAGGACAGGAACGCATGCGCCTTGTACATCGAATGGGCAACGATGTGGAGGAGTGCGAGCGCCCAGAGCCCCAGCCCGCATTGCAGCAGCATGAAGCCCATCTGTGCCACGGTGGACCAGGCCAGCGCGGTCTTCACCGCACTTTGCGTCAGCATCACGACCGCGCCGAACAGCGCCGTGAACCCGCCGACCATCACAAGCGCAGCCATCGCGCCGCTGCTTTCCTGCACCAGAGCCGCAAGGCGGATCATCAGGAAGCCACCCGCGTTTATGATCCCGGCGTGAAGAAGTGCGGATACCGGGGTCGGGGCTTCCATCACCTCGGTCAGCCAGCCATGCAGCGGGAAGCTTGCCGTCTTGAGCGCGGCGATCAGGATCAGAAGGCCGACAGCGACGCGCGCAGAGACAGGAAGGCCTCCGGCGGCGGCTGTGGTGATCGCGGCGATATCAGCGGTGCCGAAAGCAGACCAGAGCAGGATCGCCGCGACGATCAGAAGGGCATCGCCCGCACCCCAGACCAGGGTGAACTTGGCGGCGGCGCGCCGCGCTTCGGGCCGGTCTGGGTAAAAGAGAAGCAGTTGCCGCATGCCGATGCCGACGGCGAGGAAGGCCGCGACGAGGACAGCAAGACTGCCGGATTGAACCAGCACAAGGACCGCCGCCAGCGTGGCGAGCATCAGGCCGTGAAAGGCCCCCTCGCGCGCTTCGCCGTCAAGATAGCGGCCGGAGTAGCGCACCACCACCCAGCCGACGAACGCAACCAGAAGCGCCATGGTGGCGCTGACCGCATCCAGCCGTAGCGCCAGAACAACTGGACCAGTGCCCAGCGCCAGGGTTGCAGGGCCGGTCGTCAGAAGTTGCACGACACCACCCACCGCCAGAAGAACACCCAGTGCCGCCGCTGCTTCAGCGAGGCGCGGCAAAGCACCCGGTCGGCGGCCGGGCCGCACGAAAGCAAGCAGCGCCACAGCCAGCATGGCCAGCGGTGCCAGAAAGCTGAAAGGCGGAAGCGTATCCATCGGGTAGTCTCCTTCGGGCAAGAACGGGCGGGCAAGAACGTGTCGGGACACTCTTAGGGCTTGCGGGTTCTTCATAAAATTACATATAATGGACTTTAATGTTCGATTTTATGGAACCATGGCCCAGATCAACCTGCACCACCTCCGCCTGTTCCGGGCAGTTGCGACCGATGGAACCCTGACGGGTGCCGCCCGGACGCTGAACTTGTCGCAGTCCGCCCTTTCAACCCAGATCCGCACACTTGAGGCGGTTCTGGGGCACGATCTGTTCGAACGCCGGGGCAGGGGCCTTGTCCTGACCGAGGCGGGGCGCATTGCGCTGGACCATGCCGAAGCGATCTTTCGCACCGCCGACGACCTGACCGCCACCCTGCGCGAGACCGGTCAGAAGCGGCGCATGCTGCGGGTCGGGGCGCTGTCCACGCTTTCACGCAACTTTCAGATGCAGTTCCTGCGCCCGCTGGTCGGCCGGGCCGATGTCGAGGTGATCCTTCGCTCGGGGTCGCAATCCGAACTTCTGCGCGGGCTTGAGGCGCTGGAGCTGGACGTCGTGCTGACCAACCTCGCGCCCTTGCGGGAACCGGGAGATGCCTGGCTGGTGCACAGGATCGACGAGCAGGCCGTCAGCCTGATCGGCACGCCTGGCCGCGTCGGCGCGGGGCGTGGGTTGGCCGAGTTGATGGCAGCGGAACCCCTGATCCTGCCTGCGCCGGGAAGTGCCCTTCGCACGGCATTTGACGGTCTGGCGGCTCCCACCGATTGTTGTGCTGGACGAATTGGCGCAGGGGCTGCTGGTCGAGGCGCTGCGGCTGCCCGGCATTTCCGAGACCTTCCTGGCCGTCACCCGCGAGCGCCGCTTTCCAAACCGCCTTCTGACCGAGCTTCTGGCCCTGCCCGGATCAGACTGACGGTCAGGCAGATCGCAACCGGCGCGCGGCAAGCCAACTGCCCAGCGCCATCAGCCCCGCCGTGGCAAGACACAAGGGCAAGCCGCCTACCTGATAGCTGACGCCCGAAAGAAGTGTGCCGATCAGCCGGCCCGCCGCGTTTGCCATGTAGTAAAATCCCACGTCCCGTGTGATCCGTTCAGCCGATCCGTAGGCCAGGATCAGATAGGAGTGGACTGCAGAGTTGATCGCAAAGACAAAGCCGAACAGCATCAGCCCCGCGACCAGTGCGCCGGTCAGCAAAGGCGAAGGCTCCGCCGCCACCAGGGCGGCCAAGGACAGCGCAAAGGGAATTGGCACCAGAAACCCTGCCCAGCGGATGGCCTTTTCGGTCGTCGCAGCCAGGGGCTGGCCCCTGGCCCCCAGAATGTACGGGGCAAGCGCCTGCACCCCTCCATAAGCGATGATCCACAGCGCCAGAAAGCCGCCGATCAGGAAGAACGCCTCGCGCCGGCCTTCGGCGGTGCCGTCCGACAGGACGGACTGGAAATAGACCGGGATGCCGACGACGAACCAGACATCGCGTGCGCCGAACAGGAACATCCGGGCAAGGGCAAGACGGTTGACCCGAACGTCCTTCGACCGCCAGCCGGCCCAGGCCTCCTGGCCCTTCAGGCGACCGGGCAGACCCTCGGGCAGGAAGAGCATCACGGCCACAAGGATGACGGCAAGGATGGCCGCCATTCCCCAGAGCGCCATCTTGAACCCCGCGAGGGCAAGAAGAGCCGCCCCCAGAAAAAAGCCAAGCCCCTTCACCGCGTTCTTCGATCCGGTAAGATACGCGACCCAGCGGAAAAGCCCGCCAGCCTCGGTTGGGGCCAGAAGTTTGACGGCTGACTTCGACGACATCTTGGCAAGGTCCTTTGCCACGCCCGAGACGCCCTGCACCGCCATGACGAAAACGACCGATGCGGCGATGCTCCACGCGGGATCAAGACCCGACAGCGCCACAAGCGCACCGATCTGGAGGGAAAGCCCCGCGAAAAGCGTGGAGGCAAGGCCGAACCGGGCGGCCAGCCAGCCAGCCGCGAGGTTGGTGGCGATCCCCGCCGCTTCGTAAAGCAGGAACAGCCAGGCGAGCTGGATGGGCGTGAAGCCGAGGCTGTTGAAGTGCAGCAGCACCAGCATGCGCAGCGCCCCGTCCGACAGCATGAAGGCCCAATAGGCCGCAGTCACGGCGGCATAGGCGCGCAGGGGGCTTTGGGCCGTCATTCCAGGCCCGACCCCCGGGAGGACGCTGCCCTCCCGGACCCTCCCGGGATATTTGGGGACAGATGAAAGGGCATCACAGAGCGCCCGCCGCCATTCGGGCAATGTCGGCCAGGCGGCAGGCATAGCCCCATTCGTTGTCATACCAGGCGTAGATCTTCACCTGGGTGCCGTTCACCACCATGGTCGATGGCGCGTCGATGATGGCAGAGCGGGGATCGTTGGTGAAATCCGACGAGACAAGGGCGCGGGTCTCGAAGCCAAGGATGCCGTTCAGCGGGCCTTCGGCGGCCGCAGCGAAAAGCGTGTTCACTTCTTCGACGCTGGTGGGGCGTTCGACCTCGAACACGCAATCGGTCAGCGACGCATTCAAAAGCGGCACGCGTACGGCGTGGCCGTTCAGGCGGCCCTTGAGTTCGGGGTAGATCAGCGTGATCGCGGTCGCGGAGCCGGTGGTGGTGGGGATGAGGTTCAGCAGCGCCGAGCGGGCGCGGCGCATGTCCTTGGCCGGGCGATCGACGATGGTCTGCGTATTGGTGACATCATGGATCGTGGTGATCGACCCGTGCCGGATGCCGATGCCCTCGTGGATCACCTTGACCACGGGGGCCAGGCAATTCGTCGTGCAGGAGGCTGCGGTGATCAGGCGTTGCGAGCCGTCATAAAGGTGATGGTTGACCCCGTAGACCAGGTTCAGCGCGCCACCGTCCTTGACCGGCGCGCTGACCACGACCTTCCTCACCCCTGAGGCGTAGTAGGGGGCGACCTTGGCCGCGGTCTTGAAGACCCCGGTGCAGTCGATCACCAGATCGACGCCCAGCTTTGCCAGAGGCAGGGCCTCGATCGTCTTTTCATGGGTCAGCGGAATCCTGCGCCCGTTCAGCAGCAACGCGCCATCTGCATACCCGACCGGCGTGCGCCAGCGGCCATGGACAGAATCGAACTCCATCAGCAGCGCGTGCTGTTCGGCGTCGCCGACGGGGTCGTTCAGCAGCACGATCTCACCGCCTGCACCGGTGTCGATCAGGTCGCGCAAGACCAGTTTTCCGATGCGGCCAAGGCCATTCAGGGCGATCCGGGCCATGCGTCAGGACTTTACGGGGGCGTCAAGACCGATGGCATCGACCTTCGCCTGCAAGGAAAGCCGGCTGAGGCTTTCGAATGGCAGGTCCACAAAGGCTGCGATGCGGCGGCGCAGGGCGGCATAGGTCTGGGCAAAGACCAGCGCACGTTCCGCCTCGGTTCCGGTTGCCTTCACCGGGTCCGGCAGGCCCCAGTGGCCGGTGATCGGCTGTCCTGGCCAGGGCGGGCATTCCTCGGCCGCGGCGGTGTCGCAGACGGTGAAGACGAAGTCCATGACGATGGAGCCGGGTTGCTGGAATTCCGAAATGTGCTTTGCCCGCAGGTTTGTCACATCATGGCCATTGCGGGTCAGAACCTGAAGAGCGAAGGGATTTAGCTCGGTGCCGGGTTTCGTTCCGGCAGAGAACGCCTGGAACTTGCCCTTCCCCAGGTCACGCAGAAGCGCCTCGGCAAAGATCGAGCGGGCAGAGTTGCCGGAACAGATGAACAGAACGTCGAAATCGGTGTCGCGCATCGGCGGCTCCTTTGACTGCGGGAAATGCGGCGGCAAGAGGTCGGGCCTTGCGCGGCCAAGGTCCAGGGCGAGATAGCCGATCAACGCCTCGGTCCGGTCAAGATCGACGCGATAGCGCAGCGACCGCCCCTGGCGTTCGACCAGCACCAGACCGACGGCGGTCAGGTCAGCCAGATGGTGCGACAACGTGTTCTGCTTCAGCCCAAGCGCGGCGGCGATCTCGGTCGGGCGCACACCCTGCGGGGCGAACCTCATCAGAAGGCGGAACACCGCAAGACGGCCGGGATGGCCGAGGGTCGCAAAGGCGCAGGTGGCGGCGGATGATTCCATATTTCCTGAATGCCGGAAATATGGAAGTCGCGTCCAGTGAAGTTTTCATGACGGCCCCGAGAAGGCACAGACCTGGAAACAGCGCGGGCCTAAAGCGAAAAGCGGGCGCGCACGTCTTCGACCGAAAGCGCGGCCTTGTCGCCCGAGATGGCGACCGCGCCCCGATCGAGGACGTAAAGGCGGTCCGCAAGGCCCCAGGCAAAGTCGAAATACTGTTCGACCAGCACGATGGCCATGCCTCCCCGCGCTTTCAGATGGCTGATCACCCGGCCGATATCCTGAATGATGTTCGGCTGGATACCCTCGGTCGGTTCGTCCAGTAGCAGGACCTTGGGCCGCATGATCAGGGCGCGGGCGATGGCAAGCTGTTGCTGCTGGCCGCCCGACAGATCGCCCCCGCGACGCCGCGCCATGTCCTTGAGGACGGGGAAAAGCGTGAAGATCTCATCCGGGACCTGCCGGTCGGACCGGGGAAGGACGGCAAACGCCGTTTCAAGGTTTTCCTGCACCGTCAGCAGGGGAAATATCATCCGCCCCTGCGGCACGACGGACAGCCCGCGCGCAGCCATGTCCTGCGGCCTCAGGCGGGGCAGGTCCTGCCCGTCCAGCCGCACGTCGCCGCCCGAGCGGGGATGCGTGCCAGCCAGCGCCTTGAGGAAACTGGTCTTGCCGACCCCGTTCGTGCCCATGATGCAGGTCACCTCGCCCGCACGGGCGTGAAAGTCGATGCCGTGCAGGATCTGGCTGCCGCCGTAGTGCAGGGTCAGACCCCTGGTTTCCAGCATGGGCGTTTCCGAGGTGGGTGTTTCGGGCGTGGGTGTTTCAGGCATGGCAGTTGCGGGCATCATCCGCGCCCCAGGTAGACATCGACCACGGTCGGGTCCTTGGTCACATGGTCAAGCGTGCCCTCGGCCAGCACTCGACCCTCATGCAGGACCGTGACCTTGCAGTTCAGGCGGCGGACAAAGTCCATGTCATGCTCGACCACGACAACAGCGCGGGTCCTGGCCATCTCGACCAGCATGGCGGTGGTGCGCTCGCGTTCGGCCAGCGTCATTCCGGCGGCGGGTTCATCGACGAGGAGAAGTTTCGGCTCTTGTGCCAGCAGCATCGCGATTTCCAGCCATTGCTTCTGGCCGTGGCTCAGCTCACCCGCCTTGCGCGCCAGGTGGTCGGTCAGGCCAACCTCGGCGGCAAGCTCGGCCACCCGGTCACGGCCTGCGCCCGACAAGGCAAAGCGCAGCGCCGCAAGCGGCCCCCGTTTCGACTGCAGGGCAAGGATCAGGTTGTCAGCGACGCTTTGGTCCTCGAACACCGTCGGGCGCTGGAATTTGCGGCCCACCCCGGCGCGGGCGATCTGGGCCTCGGTCATCTTCAACAGCGACACCGACCGCTCGCCCCATGTGACGCTGCCGGTGTCGGGCCGGGTCTTTCCCGTTACGATGTCCATGAAGGTGGTCTTGCCCGCCCCGTTCGGTCCGATCACCGCACGCATTTCGGCCGGGCCGATGCTGAACGAGAGGTTGTTGATCGCGCGGAAGCCGTCAAAAGTGACGGACACGCCCGAAACTTCAAGAAGCGCCGTCATTCCAGTGCCTCCTTTTCCTGCAGCGCGCCCTGGTCCGGGCCAAGCGGTGCGCCCTTGCGGTCCGGTGCGCGCAGGCCTTGCCAGAGGTCGAACAGCCCACCGATCCCCTTTGGCGCGAAAAGGGTGACAAGCACAAAGGACAGCCCCAGAAGGACCAGCCACCAGTCGACCCAGTCGATGGTGTAGAAACCAAGGTTGATCGCGGGGACCCTCCCCCCGGTGAACCAGCTTGACACCAGCGACACGAAGGCCGCCCCGATCACCGCTCCGTAAAGCCGCCCGCGCCCGCCGATGGCGACCCAGACCGCAAGGTAGATCGACGCGATGGGAGCAAGTTCCGCCGGGTTGATGATCCCGGCCTGCGGATAGTAAAGCGCACCTGCGATGCCGCAAAGGATGGCGGTTGCAGTGAAGACGAAGAGCTTGAACCCCTCGACCGGATAGCCAAGGAAGCGCACCCGCGCCTCGTCATCGCGGATCGCGCGCAGGACCGACCCGAACTTGCCCGAAGTCGCCCAGGCAAGGAGGACATAGGTCAGGCCAAGCGCCGCTGCCGAGGCCAGGAAGAACCACAGCGACACCGCGTCTTGCGATGTTGCCGCCAGACCCGGCAGGTTCTGCAGCCCGGAAAGCCCGTTGTTGCCACGCAACCCGCTGTCGTTCTGGAACAGGTACAGCGACAGGGCCAGCGTCATCGCCTGCGTCAGGATCGACAGGTAAACGCCCGTCACCCGGCTGCGGAACGCAAGCCAACCAAAGACCAGCGCGATGATCCCCGGCACCAGCACTACCAGCGCCAGCTGCAGCGGCAACGAATGGGCAAAGCTCCAGATCGCCGGGATGTCGGACGATCCGACGACGCCGAAGATCTGCGTGGCAACGCCCTGGGCCACCTCGGTCGCGGTGGGCGGTATCGGCCCTCCCGCCAGCGACAAAAGCACGATTTCCTCGGTCCGGGCATACATCAGCCACTGGCCGATCATGTAGCCGCCCAGCGCAAAGAACGCCATGTGACCAAGGGACAGGATACCGGTGTAACCCCAGACCACATCCATCGCCAGGGCGGCCAGGCACAGGCACAGCGTCTTGCCCAGCGTCTTGATGAAGCTGGTCGAGACCATGTCCAGCCCTAGGGCCGGTGACAGGATCACGACGATCAGACAAAGCGCGGCAAGGATGCCAAGAAACCACCCGACCGAGGGGTTTCGCGCCAGGAACGGGCGGGGGGCAAGGGGGGCGGTCATGGCGTCAATCCCCGGCCGCACGACCACGCAGAGCGATGATGCCGCGCGGCCGAAACTGGATGAACAGGATGATGAACAGGATCATGTAGGTCTGAGCCGCCAGCGTGTTGGAAGGGTTCAGGAACTCGATCACCTTCTGCAGCCCGCCGATCATCGTGGCCCCGGCAAGCGTGCCCCAGATCGACCCGACGCCGCCCACCACCACGGTCATGAAGGACTGCACGATGTAATCCGACCCCAGCTCGGACGTGACCTTGGCAAAGAGGCCGATGGCCACCCCGGCGATGCCGGCGATGCCGGACCCGATGCCGAAGGTCAGCATGTTGATCCGGTCCGGGTTGATCCCCATGCTGGCGGCCATGGCCGGGTTCTGGGTGACGGCACGCACTTCCAGCCCCAGCCGGGTGCGGCGCATCAGCCAGATGAAGAAGGCCAGGAAGGCCAGCGCCAGCACGAAGATCGCGATCCTGACCGTGCTGATCGAGATCACGTCATTCACCACCCATGCCCCGTCCAGCCAGCCGGGCGCGGTCAGCGGTCGGGCCTGCGTGCCGAAGACGTTCTTCAAGACCTGCTGGATGGCGATGGAGATGCCGAAGGTCGCAAGCAGCGTCTCCAGCGGGCGCTTGTAAAGGTGTCGGATCACGCGTCAGGTCTGGCACGAAAAGCTGGACGACATAGCCGGTGTAGGCGCCCAGCGTGATGAATTCGCCATGCGCCATGTTGATCACGCCCATCACACCGAACGTGATAGCCAGCCCGATGGCCGCAAGAAAGTAGATCGAGGCCAGCGACAGTGCATCAAGGCCGAGGTCGACTGCCTGCATGGCACCCACGCTCAGGCCGATCCGGTCCAGTGCTGCAGAGGCAGCATCGGTAACGGCGGGGTCAGGTTCGGCATAGACCTCGAAGAACCGATGTGCGGCGACGGCAGCGGTGATTTCATCCGCTGTGGCGGCGGTCGGTACGGTTCCGGCTACCTCCAGCGCAGAATAGGCACGGTCGCGTGCCGCTTGCTGGGCAAGATCGGCCACCGGCACACCACCCACCGTGCCGCCCACGATATTCGCGGCAAGGGCGGCCTTCTGCGCCTCGGGGGCCAAGGGTTCCGGTGCCATGCCCGCCGCCACAAGGGCTGCATAGGCCTCGACTTCGGTCAGGTCACGACCGGGCTGAAGCTCGCGGGCGATGTTGGCACCTTCGGGCGCGGCAAGGCCTGCAAGCGGGGTGGTGGCCAGCAGGGGGGACAATGCCGCGCGCAGGTCAATCCCGGTGTCGGCGCCAAAGCCCTGGATGGCGGCGATCCGTGCGGCAGGGTCCGGGTCGAATTGCAGGGTCAGAAGGCGTTCAAGCCGGGTCTTGCGTGCCTTGAGCGCGGGATCAGTCTCGGTCTCTATCGCGGCACGCAAGGGCGCAAGGCTTTCGGCGGTCGGATCCTTGGCGATGCTGTCCAGTGCTGCGGTCCGGGTCGCGGGGTCGGGGTCTGACAGCGTGAACTGCACCAGCGCGGTTGCGATCAGGCCGCGCACCCCGGCGTTGGGCTTCAACTCGGTGATGTCGGATTTCGGAACCGTCCCGGCGGACGTCCCGTCCACTGCGGCAAGGGCAAATCCGGCAGGATCCGGGGCCAGAAGGAAGAAGGCGCCATCCGCCTTGCGCTGCCCAAGACGTCGCGCCTCCCAGGCGGTCAGGAAAGCGGCGGCCATCGGATCGCCGCTTTGCGCAATCGCGTCGATCACCGGCCCGATGGTCTGGCGCGAGGGTTTGGCGATGGCCTCGGCATTGGCTGCCACGATGTCCGACAGGCTTTCGGCCTGCGCGGCCATGCACAGGCTGAGGGCAAGTGTCAGCGCAAGGCAAAGCGTGCGCAGCATCCAGGTCTCCGGCAGGGAAAAGGAAAGTGGTGCGAGAGGGGGAAGTCCCCCCTCCCGTGCGCTGTATCAGTAGTTCGAGGTCAACTGGACGCAGGTCTTGGTTTCGGTGTTGAACATCCCGCACTGCAGATCGCGCCAGTTCGAGTCCAGCACCGCCGATTCCGGCAGGTAGTCGGTCCAGGCGTCACCGGGGACCGGTTCGGTCTGGCTGATGATGTCGAACTGGCCATCTGCCCGGATCTCGCCAATCAAGACCGGCTTGGTCAGATGATGGTTCACCAGCATCTCGGCGACGCCGCCGGTCAGGTTCGGGAACTTCTGACCCCACATCTTTTCGCGCACCGCGTCGACGTCGGTGGTTCCGGCCTCGGTCACCGCGTTCACCCACATGTTGAAGCCGATGTAATGTGCTTCCATCGGGTCGTTCGTCACGCGCTTGTCATCCTTGATGAAGGCGTGCCAGTCGGCGATGAACTTGGCGTTTTCCGGCGTGTCGGCGGTCATGAAGTAGTTCCAGGCCGCAAGGTGACCGGCAAGGTTGGTGGTATCCAGCCCCGAAAGCTCTTCCTCGCCGACCGAGAAGGCGATGACGGGCAGCGTGTCGGCAGTCACGCCCGCAGCGGCCAGTTCCTTGTAGAACCCGATATTGGCATCGCCGTTGATGGTCGAGACGACGCCGACCTTCTTGCCGTCAGCGCCCAGTGCCACAACGTCAGCCACGATCTTCGACCAGTCCGAATGACCAAAGGGGGTGTAGTTGACGAAGATGTCCTCAGCTGCGATCCCCTTGGACTTGAGGTAGGCCTCAAGAATGTTGTTGGTGGTGCGCGGATAGACATAGTCAGTGCCGAGCAGGGCGAACTTGGTGATCCCAAGTTCGTTGAGCGGCGCGGCACCGGTGTAGAACACGTTGCGCGAAGATTCCTCGCCTTCATACTGCACGGGGTAGAACAGCAGGCCGTTCAACTCTTCGATCACCGGAAGGACCGATTTGCGCGAAACGCTGGTCCAGCAGCCGAACATGCAGTCGACCTTCGACACGGTCAGAAGCTCGCGTGCCTTTTCGGCGAAAAGCGGCCAATCCGACGCCGGGTCGACAACCACCGCCTCAAGCTGCTTGCCCAGAAGGCCACCCTTGGCGTTCTGGGCCTCGATCAGCATCAGCATGGTATCTTTCAGCGTCGTTTCCGAAATCGCCATCGTGCCGGACAGCGAATGCAGGATGCCGATCTTGATGGTCTCGGCTTGCGCAAAGGCGATGCGCGGCGTGGCCAGGGCTGCAACGCCAGAAGCGAGCAGCATGCGACGGGTCAGTTTCATTGATTGTCCCCCAATCCATTGGGGTCGCCGGGGCCTTCCCAAACCTTGCGGGATCGGCCAGACTGTCGTGGCGACCTAGTGTTGCACCCCGTGCGGTGGCGACGGTTTTCCAGGCTCTCGTCACCGCACATCCATTTCGTCAGGGCGCTGCAGTCGCAGGCCCATGCGACGGATAGACCAAGCGGCCAAAGTCAAATCAACATGGGCAGACCGGGCCGGGGGGCTTTGAGGGTTTCGCTGACCCCGATGCGCGGTTTTTGTGCAGGTCGCTTTGCTGCGGCGCAGAAATGAGGCGCGTGCGATATGCTTTGCGGCCCCGGCGTCAAACGTCGGCCAGGCCAAGGATGCGCCGCGCCTCGGCTGGGGTGGCGACCGGGCGGTGATGGCGTTCGCAGATGCGGACCACCCGCTGCACCAGCGCCGCGTTCGACGGCGCCAGTGTCGCGCGGTCCAGCCGGACGTTGTCTTCCAGACCGGTGCGGGCATGTCCGCCGGCGGCCACGCTCCATTCGTTCAGGGTGATCTGCGCCGGTCCGATCCCGGCGGCACACCATTCCGACCCCGGCAGCAGGCGCTGGACGGTGCGAATGTAATAGTCGAACACGTTCCGATCGGCGGGCATGGCGTTCTTCACACCCATGACGAACTGCACATAGGCCGGGGCCTTCAGGCGCCCATCGGCCTGCATCGCGGCGGCCTGATGGATGTGGGACAGGTCGAAACACTCAACCTCGGGCTTGATGTCATGGGCCAGCATTTCGGACGCCAGCCAGTCAACAAGGTCTGGCGGGTTTTCATAAACGCGCGTTGGAAAGTTGTTCGACCCGACCGAAAGGCTGGCCATATCCGGCTTCAGCGGCAGCATCCCCCCGCGCGTCCTGCCCGCGCCCGAGCGTCCTCCGGTCGAGAACTGCACGATCATGCCCGGGCAATGCAGGCGCACGCCTTCCAGCAGTCGGGCAAATTTCTCCGGGTCCGAGGAAGGTGTCTCGTCGTCGTTTCTGACATGGGCATGGACAATGGTGGCCCCTGCCTCGAAAGCCTCGTGGGTGGACTCCACCTGTTCCGAAACGGTGACCGGCACAGCGGGGTTGTCGGCCTTCCGAGGCAAGGACCCGGTGATCGCGACGCAGATGATGCAGGGCTTCGTCATGTCGGGGCGAGGATGAAGTCGTGCTGGACGTGGAAAAAGGGCCTGTCGAAGCCGGCCTTCGTGATTTCGGCAGCGTCGGTCACCTTGTCGAACTTCGCAAGGAGGCTTTCCTTTACGCCGAAAACCGCGTCCGAGCGGATATAGGGATCATCTGGGTCGAAGATGTGGGTCACAAGGCGCCCATGGCCGGACGCCTCGACGATGTAGTGCAGGTGGGCGGGGCGATAGGGGTGGCGGCCAAGCGCGGCCAGCAACTTGCCGACGGGGCCGTCATCGGGAATCGGGTAGAACTTGGGTTTCACACCCTTGAACCAGTAGCTGCCGTCCGGTCCGGTGCGGAACACCCCACGCAGGTTGAAATCGGGCTGGATGCCCTTTTGCTGCACGTCGTAGAACCCTTCGTCATTCGCCTGCCACACGTCGATCTTGGCGTTGGCCAAGGGCGTCCCGTCAGTTGACCGGATCACGCCGCGCACCAGCATCGGCTCGCCCTTCTGGTCAAGGCAGATGTCCGACCCCATCGGCAATTCCGGTGCGTCGGCAACGTGGAAGGGGCCAAGGACCGTGCTTTCCGACGCACCGGAGGGTTTGCGGTTGTTGATCGCATCCACCAGCATCGAGACGCCAAGAACGTCGGATAAAAGGATGAACTCCTGCCGCCAGTCATTGCACATGTGGCCGGTTGCGGTCAGGAACTTGATCGCCTCGAACCATTCGGCCTCGGTCGGCTCGATTTCCTTCACCGCGGCATGAAGGTGGCGGGTCAGGATCGCCATCACCTCGGCAAGGCGCTGGTTGGTCGCTTTGGCGTTTCGGCTGATGACGACATCGGCAGAGGTAGCCTCGGTGAAGAAGCCCTGTTCGGTGTTGGTCATGGTCAATGCCCCAGAATCATGGTCAGAACGCGGTGCAGTTCAGCCGTGGGATCCGCGACCAAATCGGTGCTGCGCCAGGCGACATGGTGATCGGGGCGCACCAGCAGGCAGCCCGCATCGGCGATTTCGCAGGCACGCGCCCAGTCGCCGGATGGATCATTGATCGCGCGGCGGGGCCCGATGACGTGGGTGCGGATGGGAATGCCCATCGCAAGGGCCGCATCCACCCAGGCATCGCCGCCGATGCCCGTCAGCAGGGTGAACTGGCCGCGCCCGCACAGATCGAGCGTGGACAGCCGTTTGCCAGTCTTGTCATAGACCCAGACATGGGGCAGCCGTGCGCCGGGCCATGTGGTGGGGGCGTAGTGAAGTTCGGCGTCGCGAAGAAAGGCAGGTTCGGCCTGCCCGTCGGTGACAGTCGCGGATGAACGGTAGCGTTGGTTCATTTCGACCCCGTGGGCGTCGAATTCATATTTCTTCTGGGCGATTGCCTGACGCAATGCCGCGCGTTGCGCGACTGCGGCGGGGGTGGTGTCGCAGCGCGCGTCCATGTTGGCCTGAATGCGGTCGTGATCGAAACTGCCATCCATGCCAAGGGCGGCAAAGATCGGGCCGAACTCCGGGATCGACTTGTTGGCGCGGGAGACGATCTGCTTGGCAATCGGCGCGCGTTCGGTTGAAAAGCTGTCCAGCAGTGCAGGGGTGGCTTGGCCCTTCAGGACCATGGACAGTTTCCATGCAAGGTTGAAGGCATCCTGGATCGAAGTATTCGAGCCAAGCCCGTTGGATGGCGGATGGCGATGCGCGGCGTCGCCCATCACAAAGACGCGGCCGTTCTGCATATGGGTGGCGTAGACGTTGTTCACCGTCCAATAGCTGATCGCGGTCAGGTCGATTTCGATGTCCGGATCACCGATCAGTTGGCGGATGATTGCCTTGGCCTGATCGTCGGTCAGTTCGGGGCGGGGCTGACTGATGTCATAGCCCCAGATGATCAGCCATTCGTTCCATGGCCGCACCATCCGCACAACGCCCATGCCAATGCCGCCAACGTTTGATCCGGGCTGCATCACCCAGTACAGCACCGACGGCCGGTGCGCGACATAGCGCGACAGATCCATCTTGCAAAGCAGGTTGATGGAGCCTGCGACCCCCATCTGCCCCTCCAGCGGGATTCCCGCATGTTCGGCCACAAGGGAATTGCCGCCGTCAGCGCCGATCAGGTATCGCGCGCGGACAGTGAATTCCTTGCCCGTCAGACGGTCCAGCAGCGTGGCCGTCACGCCATCGGCGTCCTGTTCATGGGACAGGTATTCGCAACTCATCCGGCCTTGCGCGCCACGCGCACAGGCGGTTTTGTACAGCAGGGGCTCCATGAAGGTTTGCGGCAGATCGTTCATTGCCGTGGGCGACGACAACTCGTGTTCGGCGGCGGATTCGGGGGCGGTGCCCCATGTCGCCAGCCGCCCCAGTTCCTCGCCCACGATCGAGGTGCAGAAGATGTTGTTGCCCATCAGCTCTTTCGGGGTGGCGTGCAGATAGGCCTCATGCTCGATCTCGGGCCCCAGGTCGCGCAGCACCTCCATCGTGCGCTGGTTGGTGATATGTGCGCGCGGACTGTTGGCCAGCCAGCGGTAGCGGTTCACGACCAGCACATCGACCCCGGATGAGGCAAGTAGCGCCGCGCTGGCCGAACCTGCGGGGCCAGTGCCGATGACAAGAACGTCAGTAGTGATGTCGGCGGTCATTTCATCCTCCCAGGGGGTCACAGGTCCGCCCGGTCGTTGCCGGGCGGTCTTTGGTCAATCAGGCGGTGATCCAGCCGTAGCGGGCAGTGTCTTTCCCGGCATAGTCAGGATCAAGATAGATAAACAGACGGGTGATCTTGCCGTCCTTTACGGTAAAGCAGTCACAGAACCGGCCCGCGCCCCACTTCGGGGTGCCTGCAACCCAAGGGCCGTCGCGGTGTTCCCCTTCCGAGGTGCCTTCGACGGCAAAGCTGTCGCTGCCGTTCATGTGCCAGATGAAATCGTCGTAGTGATGCTTGATCGCTTTCAGGGTGCCGCCGACGTCGGTGAACATCTGGATCACCTCCTCCTTGCCTTTGGCAACGCCCCATTTGGGGAAGAAAACCTCGGCATCGTCCGAGAAGTGGTCGAAAAGGCCAAGGCCAGTGGTGGGCGAAACGCCCCCTGCGTCAAGCGATTTCAGGTAGCTTTCGGCCACGGCCTTGCGGTCGTCATCGGTGGTCTGCGCGTTGGCAACAGTCGCGATGCCTCCGGCGGCAAGAGCGGCGGCAGCGACGACAAAGGTGTCACGGCGGGTCAGATCGGTCTTCTTGTCGGTCATGGCTTTTTCCCTTCAGGGCTTGTTGATATCGGTGGTGACAAGACGTCGTTGCACTGGGAACAAGGCAATGCCGGTGCGGTCTGCGATCAGGCCCCAAAGGCCGCGCGGGGCGAAAAGCATGGTGGCAATGGCCAGGATGCCAAGGGCGAGGAGATACCAGCTGCCATAGTCGGCAAAGGCGGTCTGCAGACCCCAGAAGACGAGGACACCAAGGATCGGGCCTTCGAGCCGCCCGATGCCGCCGATCACGGCGATGAAGATGACGTAGGCGGTCCAGGTGGTGACGCTGAAGGCGGCATCCGGGCTGATCCGGGCGGTCTGCATGTAGATCAGCGCGCCGACAAGGCCGGTCATCGTCGAGGCGGCCAGAAAGACGATCCATTTGACCCGGCGGGCGTCGACGCCAACCGACCGCGCGGCATTGTCATTGTCGCGCACTGCCGCAAGGGCGAGTCCGGTGCGCGACCGCAGCAGGGCGTAGATCGCGGCCATGGTGCCAACCGCGAGCGCAAGCGCCAGCCAGTAGGCCAGCACATCGCGGGCGGCGGCATCGCGAAGGTCGAAAAGTCTGGCGATGGTCGCGACCCCCATGATGTCAGAGGTGGCTTCGCGGGGAAGCGACGTGCCAGTGCCACCGCCCAGGGTTTTCCATTGCGCGACCAGAAGCCGCGTGACCTCGGCGATCACCCAGGTGCCGATGGCAAAATATGCCCCCTGCAGTCGAAAGGCGAAGAAAGCCATCGGGATGGCCAGCAGGAACGCCGCGACACCGCCAAGAAGGATGGCAGGCACCGGGTCCCAACCCCACAGGATGACACCCGCAAACATCGCGTAGGCACCGATGCCGACAAAGGCCTGCTGGCCGACGGACACCATCCCGCCATAGCCCGCGATCAGGTTCCAAAGCTGCGCGAGGGTCAGCATCGTCAGGATGAAGAAAAGATCCTGGATCAGGCTGCGCGAGGCAAAGGCCGGCAGGATCAGGCCAACCAAGACCAGCAGGATTGCGACCATCCCGGCAATGGTGCTGCTGCGGGTGCGGGTGGTGACAGTTGCGGTCCTGGTCATGTCTTAGTCCACCGCGCGCGGGAAAAGGCCGCGAGGCCGGACCAGAAGGACGATCAGGAAGGCGACATGCCCGGCCAGGATCTGCCATTCCGGGTTGATCTGGGCACCGACCGTCTGCGCGACGCCGATGATCGCGCCGCCGATCAGCGTGCCCCAAAGGCTGCCAAGACCGCCGATGATCACGGCCTGAAACGCATAGAGAAGGCGCGCGGGGCCGATCGACGGGTCGAAATTGGATCGCATGCCAAGGTACAGGGCCGCGATGGTGACGATCACCATGGCAAGGCCGGTGGCGATGGCAAAGACCGACTTCGGATTCAGGCCCATCAGGCTTGCCGTCACCGGATCGTCCGAGGTTGCGCGGAACGCCCGGCCCAGCGCCGTGGTGTAGAATATGCGATTCAGGATGAAGATCACCGCGACAGCGCTGGCGAAGGTCAGCAGCGGCAGGGTTCCGACCGTGACCGGCCCAAGGTCGATCGACGCGCTTTCAAGACTGCCGGCGCTGATGCGCTGGCTGTCGGCGGAAAACGCCTCGAGCATTCCGTTCTGCAGCGCGACGGAAAGGCCGAAGGTCACCAGCAGCGGCGGCAGGATATCCTTGCCAAGCACACGGTTGAGGACAAGGTATTGCAGCGCCCAACCGGCGGCGAACATCAGCGGCGCGGCAAGAAGGGCCGCGACAAACGGATTCACGCCTGTGCTGCCGACGATCAGCAGAATGATGAACGCTGCCAGAACGATCATGTCGCCATGGGCAAGGTTCACAAGGCGCATGATGCCGAAGACCAGGCTGAGCCCGGTCGCAAACAGCGCATATAGCCCACCCAGAAGGATGCCCTGGACAATGACGTCAAGCCAGATCATCGGGCGCCCCGCCGGTTGCAGCGGTTTTCAAGTTGAGCGCGTGCCGCGCAAGCCCCTTCAGCCGCCTTTTGCGCGTGAAGAACGCGCAACGGCGACGGTCCTGGGGGCGCTTCGCCCCCCAAACCCCCAGAGGATATTTGGGAACAGGTGAATGGACAGAAAGGGGTCATGCGGTTTCCCCGAAATAGGCGGCATGGATCGCCTCGCGGCTTGCCGTCTTTGCCGGGGCGTGCAGGGTGACGCGTCCCTCCATCAGGCAGTAGACGCGGTCAGCGACCGCCAGCGCGCGGGAGATGTCCTGCTCCACGATCACGACCGCCGCGCC
>JAPLPF010000081.1:45387-106491 GCA_026400325.1 Rhodobacterales bacterium | reverse complement strand
ATCGCGGATCGCCGGGAGGGCGGCGTAGATGTCGCGGATCACCACCGGAGCAAGGCCAAGGCTGATCTCGTCGCAGAGCAGGAGCTCGGGGTTGGACATCAGGGCACGACCGATGGCGACCATTTGTTGCTGACCACCGGAAAGGGCGGTGCCGGGGCTTTTCCGGCGGTCTTTCAGGATCGGGAACAGGCGAAAGATCTCGTCCAGCGACCAGCGGCCCGATCCCTTGCGGACCTGCCCGCCGATCAGGAGGTTTTCTTCCACCGAAAGCGACGGGAAAAGCTTGCGCCCTTCCGGCACCATGGCGATGCCGCGCTGCATGACCTGATCGGGCGCAAGCGCACCGATGGGGGTGCCGCGATGCAGGATCATTTCGGGCCCGTTGCGCAGGACCCCGGTGATTGACCGCATGAGCGTGGTCTTTCCCGCCCCGTTCGCCCCGATGATGGCCACGCATTCACCCGCGCCGACGTGCAGGTCGATGCCGAACAGAGCCCTGAACTGGCCGTAACTGGCGGTCAGGCCCCTGGTTTCAAGGATGGGAGCGGTGGACATCAGACTTCGAGCCCCAGATAGATCTCGCGCACGTCTTTTGACGCCATGATCACCTCGGGGTCGCCAATGCCGATCACGCGGCCGAAGTCGAGCACGAGCAGGCGTTCGACGACGGAATTCAGGGCATGCAGGACATGTTCGATCCAGATTATGGTGACGCCTTTTGCGTGCAGGCCCTTGATCGTGGCAACCAACGCCAGACACTCACCTTCGGTCAGGCCGCCGGCGATTTCGTCCAGAAGCAGCAGTTCAGGCCCGGTGGCCATGGCGCGGGCAAGCTCAAGCCGCTTGCGGTCGAGAAGCGAGAGGGATCCGGCAAGCTGGTTGGCGCGGGCCAGAAGCCCGGTGTCCTGCAGGATCGCGATGCAGTCCGGCTGCACGTCTGCTTCGCGCTTGTTCTGGCCGAAGGCCGCAGCGGTCAGCAGATTTTCAAACACCGTCAGGCCTTCGAAGGGTTGCGGGATCTGGAAGCTGCGGCCGACGCCCATGCGGACGCGGTCCATCGCGGGGGTCCGGGTCACGTCACGGTCAAGCAAGGTGATCTGCCCGGAGTCAGGCAGGACGTTGCCGGTTATCAGGTTGAAAAGCGTGGATTTCCCCGCACCGTTCGGGCCGATGATGCCCAGCGCCTGACCTTTTGGCACGGAAAAGCTTACGTCGTCGGTCACCTTGAGGGCGCCAAAGCTTTGCGAGACGGAGGTAAGGGTCAGGACGTTGGTCATCGCAATCAGGGCCTTGGATGCGGCCCCCGCCGACGGGGGCCGCAAAGGATCAGGCCAGCGCCTCCATCGTGCCGCCGGTCGGGATGTTCGGCGCGGTCTGGTTGTCGACGATGACCAGGTCGAAGGTCCCGTCGTCCTTGCGCCGCCACTGGCCGCCGACGAGTTGGGTCTTGCAGACGTTCTTGGCGGCAAAAGGCGGCAGGCCGGCACCGTTCCACGCGATCTTGCCGACCATGGTATCCAGATCAGTCGCTGCAATTGCAGCCGCCACGGCATCGGCGTCGGTCACATCCGAAACACGGCCCATGACGTTCGACGCCACCTCGAACAGCGAATGGACAAAGCCGATCGGCTGGGTCCAGGGACGGCTGGTCTTGGCAGTGAAGTCGGCCGCCAGTTCCGCCGCCGACTGGCCGGTCAGCGAGGATTTGAACGGATGGGTGTTGGACCACCACACCTCGGACGACAGGTTGTGGCCTGCCTCTCCCAAAGCCTCGACCGACTGCGGGAAGAGGATGGCCTTTGCCACCGTGATGATCTTGGGGTTGAAGCCCTGCTGCAGCGCCTGGTTGCGGAAGGTGGTGAAGTCCGGCGGGATGACCACGCCGGTCACGATCTCGGCGTTGGCAGCCTTGAAGGCGTTGATCTGGGCGCTGAAATCGTCGTTCAGGTTCTGGAACCGGCCCGGATCGACCAGCGTATAGCCCTGGGCCGCGAAACCGGGGCCGACGCCCACGTTCGGATCACCCCAGGCGTTGCCGTCGGCATCGTTGGGAAAGAGACCGCCAACCTGCTTGTTGGTCTCGATCTGGTTCCACATGTTCAGAAAGACGGCGATCACGTCCTCCAGCCCCCAGAAGTAGTGGAAGGCATAGTTGAACGGTTTCCAGCTTGCCGGGTCGCCGGGGTTGCGGGCTGCCAGGGCGCCTTGGTCGAGATGACAGGCATCCCTTCGGCCTCGCAGGTCGTGGCGACTGGGTTGGTGGTTTCGGGGGTAGAGGCAACGATCATCAGGTTGATCTCGTCATCGACAATCAGCTCCTTGGCGACCGAAGCGGCGCGGTTGGGGTCGGACTGGCTGTCCTTGACGATGACCTCGAAGTTCTGGCCGACGCTGGTCGCAAGAAAGCTTTCGATGTTGTAGGCGTCACTTTCGGCGAAGCCTGCGAGTGGCCCCGACTGCGGGCTGACATAGCCGATGCGGATCTTGGCACCCTGCGCGATGGCGGGGGCAAAGAGGCCGGGGCTGGAAAGGGCAAGGCCGGTGGCCGCGCCGGATTTCAGAAGCTTGCGTCTGGTGATCATGTTGGTTCCTCCCATTTGGTTCGCCTTCAGGCGGGACATTGCCCGTCGAAAGCCTGTTGCAGCAGCTGTCGGATTCCGTCGCGCGTGACCGGGCGCGGGTTGGCGTAGGGGTTCTTCGCAGCAAGGTCGGCCGCGCGGTCGAGGTCGGGTTCGGTCAGGCCAAGGTCGGCCAGCCGCAGGGGTGCATTCATGGATCTGGCAAAGTGCCACAGGCCTTTGCCCGCAGACCCTTCGCCGAAAGTGTCAGCGATGGGCTTCAGCAGATCGCCCACGGCGGGTTCGTTATAGGCCGTGGTGTGGGGAAGAAGGACGGCGTGCGTTTCCGCATGGGGCAAGCCGAAACTGCCGCCAAGGACGTGGGCCAGTTTGTGATGCAGCGCCATGGTCACCTGACCCAGCGTCAACGAGCAGCCCCAAGCCGCGAAAAGCGCCTTGGCGCGGGCATCAGCGTTCTTTGCGTCGTGGATCAGCACCGGCAGGGCATCACGGAAGGCAACCATCGCGTCACGGGATAGCGCCTCGGTCACCGGGTTGCGGTCGGGGGCGTAGAACCCCTCCATCGCATGGGCGATGGCGTTAAGCGCAGAGGTGACGGTCAGCGCAACCGGCAGGGTCAGGGTCAGGTCTACGTCATAAACCACCACCTCGGGCCGGATGGCCGGGTCGCGGCGGGTGGTTTTCTCGCCGCCCGCCGTTTCGCCAAGGATGTCGGTCATCTCGGACCCGGCATAGGTGGTGGGGATGACGACCTGATCGGCCCCGGTCCGCAGCGCTATGGCCTTGCCAAGGCCCGTGGTCGACCCGCCGCCAAGGCTGACGACGCAATCGGCGTTCAGGCTGCGGAAGGCAGTGATGGCCAGGTCTGTCACCTCGACCGGGGTGTGCATCGTGGCCCCGGCAAAGACCCCGGCGGCGCGGGGGCCAAAGGCGGCAGCCAGCGCCTGCGCCTCGGCTTCCTGATGGGGGGTCGACAGGACCAGCGCGCGGCTGTGACCAAGCCGCGCCACTTCATCCGGGACTTTTTCAAGCGTGCCATGTCCAAAGACCACGCGGGTGGTCAGGCCTGGAAACACGAAGGGGCGGGTCATCGGGGGGCCTCCATCCGGGGTTTCCGACCGAGGGACTGGTCGCGCAAAACAGTCTCTAACATGGCGATTTCGGCGTGGGACACCTCATGCGGGCGGGAGGGGAACACATCGCAGCGCAAGGCAGCCCCGGCATTGCCAAGATCGACGGCGGCCTCGGCGAAGGCGGAAAGGGGAATCCACGGATCGTCGCTTCCGGCAGAAAGATAGACGGGCAGGCCCGGCGACAGATCAGCGGGCCGATCGTCCCCCGCAAGGCCGACACGGCAGCCGGTGAAGGCGATTACGGCATCGGGCTTGGCCCGCCCGGCAAAGGCATGCTCCAGCGCCAGGCAGGCGCCCTGGCTGAAACCGGCCAGCACCAGCGGCGTGCCGGGAGCCTTGTCGCGCAGGTCTGCGATTGTGCCGGCAAGACCGGCGAGCGAAACGGCCAGCTCGGCCCGTGTCGTGTCTTCCAGCGGGTCAATGGCGCGGGCTGAGTACCAGCTTTTCCCTATCGCCCGTGGCAAGGCGAAGGCCGCATCGGGCGCGGACAGGCGGCGGATGACCGCCACCTCCATCTCCTCGGGGGTCTGGCCGCGACCGTGGACGAAGATGCATAGCACCCTCGCCTCGTCGGGCGGCACGCCCAAGGTCAGGATGTCCGCAATCCCGGGCATCAGAAGTCAGCCGGTTCCAGGCCAGCCACGATCTCGGCGCGGCGGTCGTCGAACCATGGCGGGAAAACCAGGCTTTTGCCGATCGCGTCGGCGGGTTCGTCCTTGGCCCAGCCTTCGGGGACGGTCCAGGCCAGTTCGAACAGCGCGCCGCCGGGGCTGCGCATGTACATCGACTTGAAATACATCCGATCTTTCTGTTCGCTGACATCGGTGTAGCCCATGCCTTCCAGCCGGGCCTTGAGCGCGATCTGGTTGTCTTCGGACCCGGTGTTGAAGGCAAGGTGGTGGACCGTGCCGCCCGACAGCGTCCAGGTTCCCTGCGGGCTTTCGCGGTCGATGATCAGCTCGACGACGGAGTGGAGTCCGTTGTTTTCCGGCACGATCCACATGCTGCCGTTGTCGTCGCTGCCTTCACGGCGGAACTGCATGCCGATGTCGAGGAATTCCTCCATCGCCGGCGCGTCCATCACGGCGACCGCGCCGCCATAGATGCCACGGATACCTTGGGCCGCTCTGATCCCCTGTGCTTCGTTCACGATGGGCGCGCGGGTGTCGTCAGGGTTTTCCACCAGCTCGTGCGGGATGCCGCAAGGATGGGCGAACATCACGCGGGTCAGACCGAAACGGCTGCCTTTGGTGGCGGGGATGCCAAGGCCGTTCAGCCGGTCGACCCAGAAATCGGCAGCGCCAACCGGGATGGCCTGCATGATCGTGCGGGTCTGGTTGGTGCCCCGCCGGCCAAAGATGCCGGGCTTCTTGAACGGGAATGTGGTGATGATGGTGGATGAATCGCCATTCCGCGATCCGTAGTACAGATGGTAGACCGGCAGGGTGCCATCGAACAGCACCGTGCGCTTGACCGAATGCAGGCCCAGCGCCTTGGTATAGAAGTCATAGTCTTCCTGCACGCCATGCGTGCTCATGGTCAGGTGGTGATAGCCGGACACAAGGGACATTTTCGTCATCCTTCCAAAGGTTGAACGCGCTTTTCCCGATCGAGGACAAGAGCGATGGTCAAGGTCAACGCGGGGCCATCCTCGCGGAAGTCGCCGATCAGGCCCGGCTTGACAGCGAAAAGCGCATCGCGGTCTATTGCCGGATCGGTGCCGTCGAAGATGGCCGTCACCAGACGGCGGTGGCCGGGGGCGGTGACGCAGAAGTGGATATGCGCCGGACGGTCCAGCGACAGGCCCAAGCGCCGGGCCAACTGTCCGACCGGTCCGTCGTCGGGCAGCGCATAGCCGCCGGGTCGGACGGTCTGAAAATGAAACCGCCCGTCAGAATCGGTGATGAAGCGACCGCGCAGGTTGTGTTCGGGCTGGTTGTCGGGGTCCTGATTTTCGTAGCGACCCACGGGATTGGCGTGCCAGACCTCGACCAAAGCCCCGGCAAGGGCTGTTCCATCCGGCCCCGACACCTGCCCCCGAACCCGCAACGGCACACCTTTCCCGTCGCGGCAAAGGTCAGCCCCAAGCGTCAGCATCGGCGCATCGGCGCGGTAGAACGGCCCGGGCAGCGTGGATGGCGTGATGCCGGGCGGGTCCGGGGCCTCGTCATTCATCACGCCGTCCGACAGGCCGAAGACATCGGCCAGAAGCACCCATTCCTGGCGCCGCGTATCGGTCGCATAGCCGACATCGGTCAGGAATTGCAGCGTCGCCTCAAGTTCGGCCGGCGTCGGCTGCAAGGTGGCAAGGACGTCGAAGGCATGTTCGGTGATCAGGCGCACCGCCTCGCCCAGACGACCAGGGGCTGCGAGGGCAAGCCGCCGCCGCAGCTCGGCTGCCACGCGTGACCCCTCGGCGTTTGCGCCCTGCCCGTCCATTCCTGCTACCCCTCCCGTGGTGAGTGGACAGTAAAGGCGGTCGATGGATCGTGTGATGACAATTCGAAAGATCAATATATCATTTCGTTATGAAATTGAGCGAGGCCCATCTTATCCAGTTGTCTGCCGTGGTTGACGCGGGCAGCGTCAGCAAGGGCGCGGCGGCGTTGGGGCTGTCGCAGCCGGCGCTGTCACGGTCGCTTGCCCAACTGGAGGCGCGGGTCGGCAAGCCCTTGTTCCTGCGCGACCGCCGCCCGCTGCAGGCGACCGAGCTTGGCCTGCAACTTGCCACCCATGGTCGGCGCATCCTGGCCGAAAGCCGCCGCGCCGCCGAAGCGGTTCAAAGCCTGCTGCGTGGCACGCGCGGGCTGGTCCGGGTGGGCGGCGTGCCGTTCTTCATGGATGCGATGATCAGCCGGATCATCGCCGGTTTCCAGAATCAGCAACCGGATGTGGATTTCCAGCAAAGCTATGGCAACCTGTCAGAAGTCGCCAACGCCCTGCGCGCCGATCAGATGGACATCGGGATCGTGCCGCTTGGCGCATCTGGCGAGCCCGAGGACCTGTCCTTCACGGCCATTCTTGCCGCGCGCAATGTCGTCTGTTGCCGTGTCGGACATCCGCTGCAGCGGACCAAGCGGCTGACGACGGCCGACCTTGGCCTTTACCCCTGGATCGCGCCCCTGCCCGGCTCTCCTCTCCTGGCTGATCTCTTTGCCATTCGCTCGTCGTTGTCATCGTCGGATCTGGACATCCGCTATTCCGGCGGCTCGCTTCTGAGCGTGATCAACTACATGGCCGAAACGGACGCGCTGGCCGTGTTGCCATTTTCCGTCTGGTTCGCCGAACGCAAGCAAAACCGGATCGAGGTGCTGCCCGTCGACATTCCGCAACCGCAGCGCAACCTGGGCATTCTAAGGCGCCGGGGCCCTGCCAGAAACCCGGCGGGCGAGGCGTTTGCAGATTATGTCGTTCAGTCATTCCAGACGATGCAGCATCTGATCCAGCGCCATGAAAACGCTGTGGTCTGGCGGCGTTGACCGGGCTTGCGGCGGCCTTGGCAGACTAACCCGCCAGCCTGCGCACCACGTCAGCATGCGGCACGGGGGGCAAGGCCAGCACGCCATCGGACTGCGCCGCAGCGGTATTGAACCGCAATGCAGCGCCGTGACGGTCGGTCACCACCGCCCCGGCACGTTCGGCAATCAGGCTGCCGGCGGCGATGTCCCATTCCCAGGCCGGACGCAGCGTCAGCATCCCGTCATGCCGTCCTTCACCCGCCAGGCACAGTCTGTAGGCAAGTGACGCGCGAAAGCTGCGGTGGATTTCGGGCACGCCGCCAGGCCACTTCTCCGGAAGAAGGTTCGCCTTGGTTGTCAGGATGTCCGCGCCTTCGATCCGGTCACGGCGACTGGCCGACATCGGCTGGCCGTCCCGTAGCGGCGGTGCGGTTTCCGATGCCGTGTATATCCTGTCCAGCGCGGGAAGAAACACCACGGCTGCGGTCACGCGGCCCGCCCGAGCGACCGCTAGCGAATGGGCAAAGGTTTCCTCGCCGGCGATGAAGGCGCGGGTGCCGTCGATCGGGTCGATGATGAAGACGTTTTCGCAGGCCAGCCGCGCCACACTGTCCGGGGTTTCCTCGGACAGCCAGCCATAGTCTGGCCTTTCGGCCAGAAGCACAGACGCCAGCATGTCGTTCACGGCAAGGTCGGCCTCGGTCACCGGGCCATGGTCTCCACCCTTGTCCCAGACCTGGGGGTCACGCTTCCAGAAGCGCATCGCGATCTGGCCCGCGTCACGCGCGGCCCTGGTCAGAAGGGCGAGGTCACGTTCCGGCAAGGGTCATCCCGTCGATCAGGATGGACGGCACGCGCGTTGACAGATGCGCCCGCGCGTCATTCGCAGGGATGATCCTGAGCAGCATGTCGCGCAGGTTTCCGGCGATGGTGCATTCATGAACCGGGTAGGCCAGTTGGCCGTTCTCCACCCAGAACCCGGAGGCACCGCGCGAGTAATCCCCGGTGGTCGCGCTGATCGTCGATCCGATCATCGAAGTGACCAGAAGCCCGGTTCCCATCTGCGCCAGAAGGTCATCCCGGCTGACGCTGCCCTGCGTAAGGTCAATGCAGCTGGTGGACGGAGAAGGCGGCGCGCTTGTCCCGCGAAAGGCATTCGCGGTCGAGGCCAGGCCCAGCTTGCGCCCGGTCGCAAGGTCCAGCACCCAGCCGGTCAGCACGCCATCGGCCACGATTTCCCGCCTGCGGGTCGCCAGCCCCTCGCCGTCAAAGGGGCGCGAGGCGGAAATCCTTGGGCGATGCGGGTCTTCGATCAGTGACAGACCCGCAGGCAGCACCTGCTTGCCCAGCAAATCTCGCGCCCAGCTGGAACCGCGTGCGATGGATGACCCGTTGATCGCTGACAGAAGATGCCCGACCAGCGACGCCGCCACCCGTTCGTCATAGACCACGGGATAGGTGCCGGTGCGCGGCTTGACCGATCCCACCCTTTGCAAGGTGCGTATCGCGGCAAGCTGGCCGATCCCTTCCGCCCCCGGCATGTCGGCGGCATGGGTGCGGGATTCGCCGGCATAGTCGCGCTGCATTTCGGTGCCCGACCCGGTGAAGGCCACGGCAGAAAGCGACGTCGAAGTGCGCCCGTATCCCCCGGAAAACCCGTTCGTCGCGGCCATGTGCAACTGGCGGTGGCTATATCCAGAAGCAGCCTCGACCTGGGTGATGCCTTTGCTTTCAAGGGCGGCCGCTTCGACCGCGCGGGCCTGCGCTTCCAGAGCGGCAGCCCCGGGTTCCGGTGCGGCATCGGCAAGGTCCAGCGCGGCAAGATCCCAGCCTTGTGCCAGTTGCGATGGATCGGCAAGACCTGCATGCGGATCTTCCGGCGCCTCGCGCGCCATGGCCACCGCCCGCTCGGCAAGCGCCCTGATCGTTGCAGCAGAGGTGTCGGACGCCGACACACAGGCCTGCCTGCGCCCCATCAGCACCCGCAGGCCGATGTCCACGCCTTCGGATCGTTCGGCCTGTTCCAGCGCACCCTTGCGAATCTCGATCGAAACCGCGGTGCCGGACACGGCAAGTGCGTCGGCACTGTCAGCCCCGGCCTTTCGGGCGGCCTCAAGCAGGGCAGTGGTCAGGTCGGACAGACTGTCGGTCATGCGGGGCCCCTTGGCTATCCGGCTGAGGTAGCCCCGCAGGGTCGGTTGCGCAAGGGCGGGTGGCGCCCGGCCCCGTTACTGCAACTGCTGTCCGTTGGCGAAAAGCCCACCATCCTTGAATTCGATCAGACTGGTGACTTCATCAGGAGCGGCACCTGGACGGGTGAACATGCCCAGCATCATCCGGAACCCCATCGCCTGATCATCGGGCAGAAGGCCCATTGCGATCAGGTTGTCGACCAGCTTGTTCACGCCCTTGATGGTGACGTTGATCTGGCCGGTTGGCGCAGGCATGCCCTGAAACGTGGTCTGGCCGCTGTTGTCCACCGTTACTGCACCCGTTGCCCCGACCTCGGCCCCGGCCGCCTTGACCAGAAGTTGGGTGAGGTCAAGCGACGTCAGCTCTCCAGGGGGTTCCATTCCGTCGGTCTGCAGGTTCGGGTCCATGATGTCCTGAAGCCAGCGACCGGTGCCCTTGGTGTCAATGATCAGGGTGGCCGGTTCGCGTGACAGCGTGGCGGCCGGGTCAAAAAGGCCCCAGACATCTTCGGATACGGTCAGATCCACCAGCTTTGTCAGGAAGGAAAACTCTTGCGGCGTGTCGGATTTTGACGCGGGCATCAGCACGTTGAAGGCATATTCGCCAAAGGCAACGGCGACTTCCGGAAAGGGGATCTCGGCGCCGGACACGGTAATGTTCGCGCCTTTCAGCGAGGTGCCATAGTTCACGCGGGTCTTGTCCACCGCCAGCACGAAACTGCCACCCCCGGCCGTGGCGTTGACGACGGTCGGCCCGGCGGCATCGGTCACGTCCACCGCCAGCGTCATTGTGCCAAAGGACATCGACGAATCGGAGGTGAATCCTTCATTCAGCGCGGTGGCCATGTTGGCCATGATCTCTGCACCCAGGAAGTTGCCCTTGGTTGCCCCGGCAATGTCGGCCAGCGCCAGGGTGACGGTGCCATCAGAAATCTGATCGCCCGGCCCCGCCGCATCTTTCCCGGACAGGTTCAGCGCCAGCGCCTTGGCGGCAAAAGTGCTGTCCAGGGCGGTGGTGTCACCTGTCCGCGCGACAAGATAGCTGGCTGTTGTCTCTGTCATCACCAGGGTCGCCTCGGTTTCCATGACGGTGCCGGACTGATCCTTCACTTCGTCAAGCGTCACTGAAACCGTCGGGGCGGCAAAATCATATTTCGTCTCGGCAGCGGTGCCGCCTGCCGTGATCGCCAGTCCAGGCTGAGTGACCGTCAACTTGATCGAGGATGGCCCTTCGTCGCCCGGAGGAAAAGCCAGCGACATCGGATAGCTGTCGGCCATGGTGACCGCGACGGTGCCGTCGCCGTTGTCCTTGAAGTTCAGTGTGTCGATGCTTGCCGAAAAACTGCCACCAAGATCGTCCTTGAAGGTGACAACCAGGCCCTTCACCTCCAGCGTGTCGCCGTTGCGGGCGGCGCTGCCGACGGTCAGTTCCTGCCCCGCGGCAGTTGAAAAGGCTTGCCAGCTTTCCCACACGTCTTCCGGCGTCACGGCCGCGATGGCCCCGGTCGCAGTAAAGATCAGCGCAAGCGCAGTCGAAGAAACCAGCTTCCGGGACATGAACAATGCCTTTCCAGTTGAATTCGGTGCTGCATCCTTTCTATCACCTGCCAAGGCGTCAAGGAAAACCACAGGTCCGCCAGGGTCTGGACAGCCCGGGGAGACAGAATTGATCAGCGCAAGTCACATTGGCGGCTGCAGCATCCTGCGGCTGGCGCGCCCCGAAAAGGCGAACGCGCTGACCGCAGCCATGCTGGAGGCGCTGGAGCTGGCGGTTGCCGACGCGGCAGGGTCGCGCGCGCTGATCCTGACGGGCGAGGGCCGTGTCTTTTCCGCCGGGGCCGACCTTGACGAGATGAAGGCGGGCCTTGGCCAGAACCCGATGTGGGAGCGGCTGTCTTCGGCCATCGCCAGCTTTCCCGGCCTGACCATCGCGGCGCTGAATGGCACACTTGCCGGTGGTGCGATGGGAATGGCGCTGGCCTGCGATCTTCGGATTGCCGTGCCGGGGGCGCAATTCTTCTACCCGGTCATGCGGCTTGGCCACCGCCCGCAGCCATCCGACCCGGGGCGGTTGGCAACTTTGATCGGCCCGTCGCGCGCGAAGCTGATCCTTCTCGCCGGTCAGCGGATCGGCGCGGATGAGGCGTTGGTCTGGGGTCTGATCGACCGGATCGTCGCGTCAGACGCCTTGATGGATCAGGCAATGGCCCTTGCAGCCGACGCGCTGGCGGCAGATCAATCCCATGTCGCGGCCTTGAAGCGCATGACCCAGGGAGACAAGCCATGAGCCACGGCTATGACAGCGGGCGGCTGAACCTGCCCTTCGTCGGCATCTCGACCTTCGGCAAAAACCCTTATCAACCGGACTGGTCAGCCATTGACGCCGATTTTGCCGTCATGGGCGCGCCTTTCGACTTTGGCACCCAGTGGCGGGCCGGGGCGCGGTTCGGACCACGGGGCATCCGCGAGGCGTCGACCCTGTTTTCCTTTGGCCACGCCGGGGCCTATGACCATGAAGACGACGTGACCTATCTTGAAGGCGTCCGCATCGTGGATATCGGCGACGCGGACATCGTCCACACCGATACCGAAACCAGCCATGCCAACATCGAGGCCGGGGTCCGCGCCATCCTTGCCGCCGGGGCGGTTCCGGTTGTCCTTGGCGGCGACCATTCGATCAACATCCCCTGCATCCGGGCCTTTGCCGGGCGACCTATCCACATTGTCCAGATCGACGCGCATCTGGACTTTGTCGATGTGCGCCACGGGGTCCGCCACGGCCACGGCAACCCGATGCGCCGCGCGGCGGAACAGGACCATGTGACGGGGCTTTCGCAACTTGGAATTCGCAACGTCAGTTCGACATCGAAGGACGGGTATGATGCCGCCCGGGCCATGGGGTCTGACATCCTGTCGGTCCGGCAGGTGCGCAAGCTGGGGGTCGCTGCCGTGCTGGCCCGCATCCCTGCCGGGGTGGACTACTATCTGACCTTGGACATCGACGGGTTCGACCCCTCCATAGCCCCAGGCACCGGCACGCCGTCGCACGGCGGGTTCCTGTATTATGAGGTGCTGGAACTGATCGACGGGCTGACCCGGCAAGGCCGAATCGTCGGGATCGACCTGGTGGAGGTGGCACCGGACTATGACCATTCCGGCACCACGACGATTCTGGCGGCTCAGATCCTGCTGAACACCATCGGGCGTATCGCGCACCGGGCGAAGGGCTAGGGTTTGCACGCGCTGGTCATCGGGGCCGGGCCCGCGGGACTGATGGCGGCGGAAGAGCTGGCAAAGGCAGGGGTCAACGTCACCGTCTGCGAGGCCAAGCCTTCCGTCGGGCGCAAGTTCCTGATGGCCGGGAAGTCCGGATTGAACGTGACGAAGGACGAACCGCTTGCCGCCTTCACCGGGCATTTCGACACAGCGGACTTGCAGCCGATACTGGCCGCCTTCGGGCCGACCGAGGTGCAGGAGTGGTGCCGGTCGCTGGGGCAAGAGGTGTTTACCGGGTCATCGGGGCGGGTGTTTCCGGTGGCGATGAAGGCGTCTCCGCTGCTCAGGGCCTGGATCCGTCGGCTGGACGGGATGGGCGTTGCGATCCGCACCCGCTGGCGCTGGGCGGGGTTTCAGGGCGATGGATTCCTGTTCGACACGCCAGAGGGCCGGCAGGTCCTGCAACCGGCGGTCACGGTACTGGCCCTTGGCGGTGCAAGCTGGTCGCGGCTGGGGTCGGACGGGGCCTGGGTGCCTTGGCTGCAGGACAAAGGGGTGCAGATCGCGCCGTGGAAACCCGCGAACATGGGGTTTCGGGTAAACTGGTCGGCGAAGATGGCCCCCATGTTCGGTCAGCCGGTGAAGGGCGTTGCACTGATGGCTGGCGACCGGCGGACCCGTGGCGAGTTCGTCATCTCGTCGCAAGGGATAGAAGGGGGTGGGGTTTATGCCCTGTCCAGCACGATGCGGGAAGGCGCCACACTGGCGCTGGACCTTTTGCCCGATCTGACCAAGGCAGAGGTCACGCGACGGTTGCAGGCGATGCGCCCCGGGGAAAGCACGGTGAACCGGTTGCGCAAACTCGGGCTGGGCAAGGCACAAGTTGCCCTGGTCATGGAGCTTTCGCGCGACACGCCGCTGGACCGGCTGAAGCATCTGCCGATCCCGCTGGCCGGGCCGGCACCTCTGGACGAGGCCATTTCGGTGGCAGGCGGTGTGGAATGGGGCGCGGTCACGGACGGTCTGGAGTTGATGGCCCTGCCGGGAGTCTTTGTCTGTGGCGAAATGCTGGATTGGGAGGCACCGACCGGCGGCTACCTTCTGACCGCCGCCTGGGCGACGGGGCGCTGGGCGGGGTTGGCGGCGGCAGGGCGGTTTCAGGCCATCACCCCTGCGTGAGATCACGTCAGGGTGAGTGGACCCGAACATCGAAGCGGACCAGCCTTTGGGCGACAACCAAAGGAGCGGGATGATGTGGAAACTTGCGGGCGCGTTGGCGCTGGCACTCAAGGGAGCGGCCGGCGCAGAGGTACAGAAGGCAGTCGTCGCAGGTGGCTGCTTCTGGTGCGTGGAATCGGATTTCGAGCAGGTTGAAGGAGTGCTGGACGTCGTCTCTGGCTATACCGGCGGCAGCCTTGAAAACCCGACCTACGGGAACCACGAAGGCCATTTCGAGGCGGTGGAGATCACCTTTGACAGCGCCGTGATTTCCTATGACGCGCTGATCGCCAAGTTTCTGAGGTCGGTCGATGTTCTGGATGCGGGCGGGCAGTTCTGCGACCGGGGCGATGCCTACCGCACGGCGATCTTCGTGTCTGACGCGGCGCAAAGGGCGGCGGCGGAAACGGCGGTGGCCGAGGCCGGGACAGCTTTGGGTGCCACAGTGGTTACGCCCGTGCTGGAGGCGGGCCGCTTCTGGATCGCCGAGGACTATCATCAGGACTATTACAAGGGCACGGGGATCATCCTGACCCGCGCCGGGCCGAAGAAGCAGTCCAACGCCTACAAGTTCTATCGCGAGTCCTGCGGGCGGGATGCGCGGGTCAAGGAGCTTTGGGGCGATCAGGCGCTTTCGCATTGATCCGGCGGCGAGCGAGGGTTTTCACACCCCTCGCGCTCCCCATGGGATATCTGGACAAAGATGAAAGCCCTTGCGGTCAATACATCAGGAAGCCTCCGGAAACATTGATCATCGCACCGGTCATGTAACCCGCCATGTCCGAGGCAAGAAAGACGGTTGCCCCAACGTGGTCGTCCGGCAGGCCAAAGCGCTTCATCGGGATTTGCTGGATCATCGCGTCACGCTCGGCTGCGGTCTGACCCGGGGTTTTCAGCATTGGCGTGTCGACAAGGCCCGGGGCCACGGCGTTCACCCGGATGCCAAGCGGCGCCCAGCTGCGCGCCATGCCACGGGTCATCGTGGTGATCGCGCCCTTGGTGGCATTATAGACGACCGACCCGCCAAAACCCCCCGATAGCGCGCCCTGGCTGGAGTAATTGATAACCGATCCTGGCACGCCGCTGTCGGCCAGCCGTTTTGCAAAAGCCTGGGTCAGGAAGAACAGGGCCTTGAGATTGATGTCATGCTGGGCATCCCAGTCCTGTTCAGTCACAGTGAAAAGGTCGGGCGTGCGCAGGATGACACCTGCGATATTGACGAGGGTCGTTGCAAGACCAAGGTCAGATTCGATTCGGGCGACCAGTGCGGGAAGTTGCGCGATCTGCCGAAGGTCCGCCCCGTAGCCGCGATGCGCCAGACCAAGCGACAACGCCGTCGTGTTGCATTGGCCCTGGTCGAGATCGACAATCGCAAGGGTGGCACCGGCCTCGGCAAAGCCCTGAGCTACCGCGCGACCGATGGCACCGGTCGCGCCCGTCACGATCACGGTCTTGCCCGAAAGGCCCCAGTCCAGATGGGTCATTTGTCCAGCCTTGCGGATTGGACGAGGTCTTCGTTGATCTGGATGCCAAGGCCAGGGCCTTCGGGAAGGTTGATCCAGCCGTCCGTGTGCCACACGGGCTTGTCGACAAGATCCGCCTGGGCCGGGCCGTAGACGGGTTGCAGTTCCAGCTCCTTGCAGGCAGGGCAGGCGAAAGACAGGGCCTGGCTGGCAGCAGACACGATCGCGGTAGAGAAGTTGTGCGCGTTCGCCTGCCTGCGGTGGGCATGGCAGACCTCGGCCGCCTTGAGGAAGCCGGTAATCCCTTCGATGCGGCCAGGATCAAGGCCGACCACGTCGACCGTGCCGGTGGTCACGATCCGTTCAACGCCTTTGTGGTTCCACTCTTTTTCGCCGTAGGCGATCTTCAGCGAGGTAGCAGCGCGCAGCGCCTTGTAACCTTCGGGGTCGTGGTCGCCCAAGGGTTCTTCCAGCCAGTGAACACCGTAGGTTTCGAAGGCACGGGCACGCTGGATGGCGGTGGGGACGTCCCAGAAGTTCTTGATGCCAAGGTCGATCATCAGGCGCTTGTCGCCGATCGCCTCGCGGACATTGCGGACAAACTCCACATCACGGGCGTGGTCAAAACCAAGGTGGGCGTCACCGCGTTTGCCAAAGCCGATCTTGACGCCCTGCATGCCGCCCGCAAGGTAGCCCTGAATGTCTTCGGCCATTGCCGGGATCGAGGCCTTGGTGCCGTGGATCGAGGCAACAGCGGGCATCTTCGCATTGGCCGGGCCGCCAAGCAGGTCGAGAAGCGAGCGGTTCAGGATCTTGCCCTTGAGGTCCCACAACGCGATGTCGATGCCGGAGATCGCCAGCGAGGCGATCCCCGCGCCGTTGCCGTACCACCAGCTATGCTCTTTCAGCGCCAGCCAGATGGCGTGGATGTGCATCTCGTCGCGGCCCACCACAAGTTCGGCCATCCCGTCCACCAGGGCCTTGGCGGCGCGGGACGCCTCAGTAAAGTAGGTGCAACATTCGCCCCAGCCTACCGCCCCGTCTTCGGTGGTTATCTTCACCAGGCAGACCGACCGCAGTCGCGAATGGTCATTCGGTTCGGGGTAGGCGACCGGAATGGCCTGAACGCTGCGGATGGTCATGTCAGTCCTGCTCGCAGGTCTGTTTCTGAGTGCCGAGGCCGTCGATGCCCAGTTCGACAACATCACCGGCCTTCAGATAGCGCGGCGGTTTCATCCCGTGGCCGACACCGGGGGGCGTGCCGGTAGAGATGATGTCGCCGGGGTGAAGCGTGAAGAACTGGCTGAGGTAGCTGACAAGATGCGCCACACCGTAAACCATCGTCCTGGTAGAGCCGTTCTGGACCTTTGTCCCGTTGACGGTCAGCCACATCGGCAGGTTCTGCGGATCAGGAACTTCGTCCGGGGTCACCAGCCAGGGGCCGGTCTGGCCGAAGTTGTCGCAGGACTTGCCCTTGGTCCACTGGCCGGCGCGTTCCATCTGGAAGGCACGCTCTGACACATCGTTGACCACGCAGTAGCCCGCGACATGGGACAGGGCGTCGGCTTCGGAGACGTACTTCCCCGGCCTGCCGATCACGACGCCAAGCTCGACCTCCCAGTCGGTCTTTTGGGAACCGCGGGGGATCAGGATCGGGTCGGTCGGGCCACAGATGGCGGACGTGGCCTTCATGAAGATCACCGGCTCGGGCGGGACTTGCATCCCACTTTCAGCGGCGTGGTCGGCGTAATTCAGGCCGATGCAGATGAACTTTCCGGTGCCGGCGACGCAGGCGCCAAGGCGGGGGGTGCCTTCGACCTTTGGCAGGGTGGCGGGGTCGATGGATTTCAGGCGATCAAGGTTGGTCAGCACATCGCCCGCAAGATCACCGATCACGCCCGAAAGATCGCGGATCTGGCCATCCGCATCCAGAAGGCCGGGCTTTTCCTGGCCGCGCGGGCCGAAGCGGAGGAGTTTCATTCTGTTTCCTTCTGGTCAGGCGGTAGAGCCGGGGATGGGTTTGCGCACCCCCTGGCCCGTCAGCGCACGGGTGATTTCATCGGCGACAAGGCTTTGTAGCCGCTCTACCGCCACTTCGGAATACCACGCGGCATGGGGCCCGAGCAGAAGGTTCGGTGCCGTGCGCAGCGGGTTGTCAGCGGGCAGGGGTTCGGTCTGGAAGACGTCCAGCGCGGCCCCGGCGATGGTGCCAGAGGTCAGGGCGGCGGCCAGGGCGGTCTCGTCGATCAGATCGCCACGGGCGGTGTTGACCAGCACCGCGGTCGATTTCATCAGCGCCAGGTTGGCCGCGTTGATGATGCCGGTGGTTTCCGCCGTGGCCGGGGCGTGAAGGGTAAGCGCGTCGGACCCGGCCAGAAGGCCCGGCAGATCGGTCAGGCCGAGGCGCGGAAAACTGCCGCTGAAATAGGGATCATGGGCGAGGAAGTGAAAGCCGAAGGGGGCAAGACGACGGGCTACCTCTTGCGCGATGCGGCCGAAGCCAAGAAAGCCGATGGTGGTTTCAGAAAAGCTTTTCAGAGGTTTCGCGATGCCGACGGCGGCCCATTCGTTTCGACGGACCGAAGCGTCGAGGGAAGGCAGCTTGCGCAAAAGGGCAAGGACGGAGGCGGCGGTGTGGTCGGCAACCTCGGCGGTGCAATAGTCGGGGACATAGGCGGCTTTCACGGCGTTGTCGTTCAGGGCGGGCACATCGAAATTGTTGTAGCCGACGCCGTAGCGGATGGCTGTGGCACCGGGCGCCAGCCCGACAATCGCGGCGCGGGTCAGCGGGGCGAATTGCACGACGGCGACATCAGCGCCCCGGATCGCAGCGGCAACCTCGTCGGCCGTCTTGCAGGAGTGGCGTTCAAAACTTGCCCCTGCGGCGCGGGCGGCGGCCTCTTCCTTCGCCAGGTCGGGAAAGGTGGCGTCAGTGACAACGACTTTGCGGGTCATGGGGCAGACTCCAACCCACTTGCGGCGCGGAATTCCGGGGTGCGGACATCAACCTCCTGCCCGGCAAAGCCATCAGCCTCACTGGTGGCAAGCCAGGCGATGCCATAGGCCGGAACCTCGACCGGGGCGAGGTTTTCGCGCGGGATCTTCGACACCGGGTTTATGCCTGAGGCGCGGATGCTGCCCTGCATGCCGGTATCCACCACGCCCGGCGCAAATCCAAAGACCCGAACGCCGTGATCGGCAAACTCCAGATGGACCGAGCGCGTCAACATCGCGAGGCCGGCCTTGCCGGCGCAATAGGCGCTCCACCCCTCCATCGCGCTGCGGGCGGCACCGGATGACAGGTGAACGATCGTCACGCCCGATGCCGGGCGGTGGACGATGGCCTGCTGGGTGACATGGAACGCGGAAATCAGGTTGATCTGGATGTTGCTGTCCCAGTCGTCGATGGACACGCTGTCCAGCCGCCCGATGGGGGTGATGATGCCGGCATTGTTCACCACGATGTCAAAGCCCTGCGCCAGAAGCGAGACCGTTGCAGCCCGGTCGGTCGCGTCGGCGACAATCCCGGTGATTCCCGGCCCAACTGGCCCGGAACTCAGCGACCCGGCCGAACGTGCTGTGTAAGTCACGCTGGCACCCGCCCTTGCCAGGGCCAGAACGGTTGCAGCGCCGATGCCGCGATTGCCGCCAGTCACTAGGGCGCGGCGGCCTGTCAGGTTCAGCGGTTTCAATCAAGGCTCCATTGCTTGGGCAGAAGGAAGGGAAAGCCGGTGCGGCTGTCGATGTCGATCTGCATGATCGGGGCCATGCTTTCCGACCATCTGGCATTGACCGGGTCGGTCTTCAGATAGGCGATGGTGGCTTGCAGATCATCGGTTTCAAAGTAGCCGAACAGCGCAAGTCCGTGGCGGAAGATGTGGTAGTTGCGGATGCCCGAGGCGCGCAGGGCCGCGTCCATTTCGGGCCACAGATCATCGTGGCGCTGCCTGTATTCGTCTTCACAGCCGGGGCGGACGCCCAGAACCCATGCGTAGGATGCCATGTCAAACCTCTGTCAGATAGTCGTGCAGGATCACGCCCGGCACGAGGGTGAAGCTGGCTTTCCAGTAAAACCCGTCCAGCATGTCAAGAACCGGCAGACGGTGCAGCGGGGCCTGCGCGTTGGGGCGAAGCTCAACGGTGCAGGGACCGCGCCAGCATTCGGTGACTTGCACATCGGCCAGTTGGCGGCTGGTCAACTGGCGGATCGCCGGGGTGCCATTGATGTGGTCGATGGCCTTGAGGTTCAGATTGGTGGCGAAGGGGAAGATTGCCGAAAGATCGGCAATCTCGGCCTGCGTCTGCTTGTAGGGCATCGTGCCGGTCAGCACGTCGATGCCGTTGCGTTCAAGGGTGCCGACGATCAGGTCGCCCCGCGCTTCCAGCTTCGGGTTGCCCAGCTTCTTCGGCTGACCATGAGTTTCGCGGCCATGCGCGACGCCAATGTCGGAGGACAGGAAAAGGTAGGGCGAATAGGCTCCCGACGCCTTGCCGGGCAGTTCCGCGCCGACCATCACGTTGACCTCGTGATAGGGGCCAAGCCAGTCGGTGTCGTTCATCTTGTAGACGTGGATCATCACTGTATCGCCAGTGGACACAAGCGGTTCGGGCAAAAGCGCGCGGATCGCGGCAGGGTCGGTGCGATAGGTCAGGGTCAGAATCTCGACGTTGCGGAAGGTGAACGGGAATGGCGGCACCATCGGCGCGTCAAGGGGCGTGGAAAAGCCGGGCCTGATGATGTCAGCGCGGGTGGTGGGCCAGGTCATCACACGACCTCCGGTCTGCCCGAGGCGATAGAGCGGTACATCGCGTCCAGCGTCTCGACGGCACGCTGGCCGATACGGCCGGGGGCTTCGTTGCGGGTGGCTGTCCCAAGGCAGATCTGCGCAAGGCGCTGGGTCGGCTCGATACATTCGTAGGCGCCCTGGCCTTTCGGGATATCCAGAACGGTATCGCGACCATCCTTGCGGCGCAGTTCCATGCGTTCGCGTTCAACGTCGATCAAGAGCATGCCTTCCGACCCGAAGATGCGGATATCGACCTGATAGCCGCAGTGCTTTGGCACGGTGGAGGAGCCGGAAACCACTGCCGTTGCCCCACTGGCAAAGCGCAGAGTGGCGGCGTCGTACCAGTCCACCCCGGCAGGGGATTTGCCCGCAATGGCGTAAACCTGCGCCGGCGCGTCATCAACCAGCGCATACATCAGGCCCAGCGCGTGGCTTAGCTGCCCCCAGCCATAGCCGCCCGCGTTGGCCGGGTCGGCCCAGGTGTCACGGTTGGGCTGGAACATGTGGTCCTTCGTCTCGATCAGGCCCTGGCCGCCGAACAGGTCTTCGGTCGGGCTGGCCATCTGGCAGACGACATGGCGTATGATGCCGATTTCGCCGGCGCGCATGAGGTCGGCGGCCTTGCGGGTGAAATCCTTGAAGTTCCAGCCATAGGGGACAACGATCTGAAGACCCTTTTCTGCGGCGTTGGAGACGATTTCCCGGGCTTGCGCCGCGCTGGTGGCCATTGGCTTGTCGATCAGGACATGCGCCCCCGCATCCAGCGCCGCCATGGCCTGTTCATGATGCACGGTATGGGGCGATACGATGACGACCCCGTCCGGTTTCTCGACCGCCAGAAGCTCGCGGTAGTCTGTATAACCGCGCGCGATGCCAAATTTGTCTGAGATCTCTTTCAACGCCACCGGGTCGCGCCGGTTCACGGCGACCAGGTCAACCGTCGGGTCGGCCAGAAGCGAGGGAATGTAGACCTGCGCCCCCCACCAGCCAGCGCCAAGAACTGCAATCCGGGCTTTACGCACCTGTCACCTCCCGAAGGGCATTGCGGACATTGACCATATGCTGGCGCATCGCGCGCTGGGCTGCAGCCGCGTCATGGGACTGCAGGGCGGCAAGGATGATCTGGTGATCCTCGATCGACTGCTGGCGAATGGATTTCCGTTTCTGAAAAGCCTGCCGCCCCTGATCGCCAAGGACTTGCAAGAGCTTGCCGAAGCGCGACAGGAAATCGTTGCCCGACGCCTCAAGAATCGTCTTGTGAAACTCTACATCCGTGTCGTGGAAAAGATCGGCATCCTCGGGGTCCGCCAGTTGCTCGGCGACAAGGGTGGCAAGGCGGGAAAGTGCTGCATCCGTCAGGCGCTCGGCGGCAAGGCCGGCAAGCATCGGCTCGAAATGGATGCGGGCGTCGAAAAGCTCGGCCATGTTCTGTGCGTTCAGCGAAACGAAGAAGTCCATCGGCGACAGGAGTTCCTCGGCGTTCAGGGCGGTGACGTAGACCCCGCCCCCGTGCCGGATTTCCAACACTCCAAGGATGGAAAGCGCCCGCAGCGCCTCGCGGACGGTCGGCCGGCTGACATCCAGTTGCTCGGCAAGGTCACGCTCGGACGGCAGCTTGTCCCCGGCGGAAAGGTGGCCGGTCTTCACCAGATCCAGGATGCGCTGGACGACCATTTCCGAAACGGACTTCTTGCCGATGGGATCGGTCAGTGTCTTGACCAGATGAAGCCGTGGCCCTTTCATCGCACCCTCGCAATCAGGCGACCGCCGGTCTCGCGGATCAGCGGGACCATGACTGACAGGATCAGCAGCACCCCAAGCACCCCGGTCTGGATATGCCCGGTGATGTTCTCCAGCGCCATCCCGTTGCGCAAGGCCAGCACGATGAGGATGGACAGGATCGTGCCCGACATCGTGCCCGCCCCACCGAAGATGCTGACCCCGCCAAGCAGGACGATCGTGATGATGTCAAGCTCGAACCCGTTGGCAATATCACCCCGCACCGCGCCCACGCGGGCGGCGTAAAGGAGGCCCGCAAGCGACGCGACAGCCCCGGAGGCGATGAAGATCTTTGTCTTCACCGCGCGCACATCGAGGCCAGAGTATTCGGCAACCGCCCTGCTGGCGCCGATGAAATACACTTTCCGGCCAAAGGCCGTGCGCTGCAGGATCAGGAAGGCAAGGATCGAAAGCACGGCGAAAATCAGCATTGCCAGCGGGATGGGCCCGATCAGCCCCTGCTGGCCAAGCTTGTCGACCCAGGCCGGAAAGTCGCCGATCCCGCGGTCTTCCACCAGAACCCGCGCAAAGCCACGGTAGGCGATCATCGTGGCAAGCGTCACTACAAGCGACGGGATCCCGAAGCCGACGATGAAGAGGGCGTTGAACGCGCCGCAGACAAGGCCGATTGCCAGCGCGATGGCAACGGCCGCACCCGCCGGAACACCCGCCTGAACCAGCCAGCCAAAGGCGCAGGCGGCCAGGCCCATGACCGATGCCACCGACAGGTCAATCTCGCCGTTGATGATGATGAAGGTCATCACCAGGGCAACGATGATCTTTTCAACCGAAAGCTGGAACATGTTGATCTGGTTGCCGATGGTCAGAAACACCGGCGAGTTCCAGGCATTGACGGCGTAGATCAGGATCAGGACAAGGAAGAGAAACCCCTCCCAACTGCGCAGAGCTGTCATTGTCCGCCTCCTGCCGGTTTCCGGCGCAGGATTCTGCGCATCACGGTTGTATCGACCGCAACCGCAAGCAGGATGAGAAGGCCAAGAACTGCCTCACGCCAGAATTCGCTGACCAGATCCCAGCGGACAAGCGAGGTGTCGATCAGGTCGATCAGGGCCGCGCCGATCAGAACGCCAAGCACGTTGCCCGACCCGCCGAAGATGTTGACCCCGCCGACAACGACCGCGCCCACCGATTTCAGTTCAAGCCCAAGACCAGCGACCACGGTGATGTTGCCAAAGCGCGCAAGGAACATGAAGCCGGCCAACCCCGCCAGCGCGCCCGAGATCACGAAGGCCAGAAAGATCGTGCGGGCGGCGTTCAGCCCGGCGAAGGCAGCGGCGTCAGGGTTGGACCCGACGGCAAAGAAGGTGCGGCCCGCGCGAAAGCGGGTCAGGAAAACATGCGCCGCCAGGACGACAAGGATGGAAACAACAACGATCCAGCGGATCTGCAGATCGCCCAGGGTAAGGGCATTGCGGGTGGCGAACTCGGTCAGCCACAAGGGCAGCCGGTCCGTGGTGATCGACGATCCGTCCGAGGACTGCACAAGGATCGACCGGAAGATTGCCAGCGTGGCAAGCGTCACGATGATCGAAGGCAGCTGAAAGCGTGCGACCAGAAGGCCATTCAGCGCCCCGAAAGACGCGCCGATAGCCATGGCAAGCAGCGGCACCAAGGCGGGCGGCATGTCCGGCCAGGCGATCAGGATGCCGCCGGTGAAATAGGCGGTGCAGCCGACGATCGACCCGATGGACAAGTCTATGTTGCGGGTCAGAACGACAAAAGCCTGCCCCACGGCGATCAGCGCGATCACGGCGACCGACCCCGAAATGCGGTTGAACAGACGGGCATTCAGATAGCCGTCGATCTGGGACGCGAAGAAAAGCACGGTCGCGGCAAAGACGCCAAGAAGGACAAGTATGCGCAAGGTGGCGATGGGAACGCGCATCAGGCCACCTGCACAAGCGCGGCCGGGGCCGCCACGGCAAGGGACATGACCGCCTCATCGGTCGCGTCTTCCCCGGCGAACGCTCCGACAATCCGTCCTTCACGCATGACGAGGATCCGGTCGGCGAGTGCCAGCACCTCTGGCAGGTCGGAGGAAATGATGATGATCGCAACTCCATCGGCAGCAAGGGCGCGCAGGATCTGGTGAACCTCGGCCTTGGCGCCAACGTCGATCCCCCGGGTCGGCTCGTCGACGATCAGAAGGCGCGGTCTGGTGTTCAGCCATTTCGCCAGCATCACCTTTTGCTGATTGCCCCCGGAAAGGGTGCCGACCGGAATGGACAGGTTCGCTGCCTTTATGTTCAGTCTGTCACGAAACCCCTGCGCGTCGGCCAGTTCGCGCAACCGGTCCAGCCAGCCGAAGGGGCCGGAATATTTCGGAAGCATGGCCAGGGTGATGTTGGGCGTGATGCCTTCGGTCAGCGCAAGGCCCAGCTTTCGGCGGTCCTCGGAGACATAGGCTATTCCCAGCGCTTGTGCCTGCGCAGGGGTTTTGATTGTAACGGGCTGGCCGGCGATTTCGATGCGCCCGCTGTCGGCTGGTTGCACCCCGAACAGTGCCAGCCCGACGTCGGTGCGTCGCGCGCCGACGAGGCCGGAGAAACAGACGATTTCGCCCTTGTTAACGCTGAAGGACACGTCGCGAAAAACCCCTGTTCGGGCCATATCAGAGACGTTGAGCAAAACCTGGCCCGTGTCGTTCGAGGTTTCGCGCGCAAACCGGTTGGTCATGTCACGGCCGACCATTTCGGCGATCATTGATCCTTGCGTCACCTTTTCCACCGGGTTGGTCGAAATGTGCCTGCCGTCCCGCATGACGGTCACGGTGTCGGCCAGGGCGAAGATTTCCTCCAGCCGATGCGAGATGTAGAGAACCGCCACCCCCTGATCGCGCAGCGATCGGGCAATGCCGAACAGGCGCTGCACCTCATGGTCCGACAACGAGGCAGAGGGTTCGTCCATGACCAGCACGCGCACGTTGAGGGAGATTGCGCGGGCGATTTCCACCGTCTGCTGTTCGGCAAGGGTCAGTTCGGCGGCCGCCCGGCGCGGATCAAGGGTCACGCCCAGGCGGGCGATCATCGCGGCGGCCTCATCGTTCAAGGCGGCCCAGTTGATCAGTTGCGTCCGGTTCTGATGGCTGATGAAGATATTCTCGGCAACCGAAAGGTCCGGGAACACCATCGGTTCCTGGTAGATTGCTGCAATCCCGGCGCGTTGCGCATCAGCCGTGCCGCGAAAGGTGACAGGTTGGCCGTTCACCAGGATCTCGCCGGTGTCGGCCTGATGGATTCCGGTCATCACCTTGATCAGGGTCGATTTTCCAGCGCCGTTCTCGCCGACCAGCGCGTGAATGCGGCCAGGCTCAAGCTGCAAGGAGAAGCTGGACAGCGCCATGGTGCCGCCAAAGCTTTTCGAGACGTCGCGCATGTCAAGAACGGGGGGCATTCTCGGGGTTCCCGGGGGAATTCAGGGTAAAGGTGGACCAGCCCCCGGGAGCAGGGGGGGGCTGGTCGCGGTCCAGGCCTGGGGCGTTACTTCGACTCGGCCTCGACGTTGTCCTTGTTGTAGACGGTGAACGGCCCCATCAGGATGCGCTTGGCCCCGGCGCGGCCGGGATCTTCCTCGATGGTATAATCACCCATGCGCCCGGCGTTGAACGTCTCGCCCACGGCGCCGGTGATCTTGCCGGTCGCCAGCATGTAGCTGGTGTAATAGGTCAGATAGCCAAGGTCGACAAAGGACCACAGCGCGAATTCCGGCGCGCAGCCGTTCATCGTGTAGCTGACCATTTCAGCTGGCAGCCCCAGACCCGAGACCTTGACCTTGTCGCAAAGCCCCTCGTCCTGCATCGCCTTTGCGCTGGCCTGGATGCCAACCGTGGTGGGCGACATGATCAGCTTGAGGTTCGGGTGGCTGTCCACCAGGGCCAGCGCCCGGTTGTAGCTGACCTCGGACTGGTCATCGCCATAAACCGTATCGACCAGCGTCATCTTGGCGTATTTGGGGTCCTTCAGCGTTTCGACCATCGCGGCGATCCAGGCGTTCTGGTTGGCCGCGTCGGGCGTGGCGGACAGGACGGCAAACTCACCCTCGCCGCCCATGATCGAATAGGCCATGTCGGCCATCACGACCCCGATTGACCCGAAATCGACCTGTGCCACAAAGACGGTTTCCCCGGCGCCTGACGGAATCGGGCTGTCCCAGGTCACGACCTTGGTGCCCGCCGCCTGCGCAGCCTCGGCCGCAGGAACGATCTGGTCGCCGGCGTTGTTCGACAGCATGACGACGGCTTGGCCCTGCGATCCGGCGGTGGTCAGGATCTCGATCTGACCGGCAACCGAGTTTTCCGGGGTCGGGCCGGTGAACAGCAGCGTGCCGGTATTGCCAAGTTCGGCATGCGCCTCTTCCGCACCGCGGTTGGCCTGGTCAAAGGGCAGGATGCCCAGGAACTTGGGCAACAGCACCATGTTGGCGCTGCCGCCCTTTTCAGCCATCACCGCCTCTGCATGCGCGGCAAAGCTTGTCAGCGCCGCACAAAGCGCCAATGTGGAAACAGTCAGATGTTTCATGAAACGACGTCCTCCCGTGGTTTTCTTGAGAACCGGACTGGCTCCTCCGCTCCGGTTGTGCGGTATATTGGCCTGACCACTTTGCGCAAATCAACCGTTTTTTGGGCTTTCTTCCGCCGCGCTGCAGCGTTGCGGAAGCAGAAACCAGAGAATGTGCTTGATATTGGGCCAGAATCCGCAAATGCTTGGAAATTGGTAAGGCCACTTGGGGGTTGAACGCAATGCGCATGACCATCACATCCTGGTCGTTTCCTGCCTGCAACCTTGGCGAGGCGCGAGGGATTGCCGGCGCTTTGGGGTTTCAGGCCATGGATCTGGGTCTTCTGCATGGTGCCGCCCTGGACCGCGCGCGAATCATCGAGAACCCGGAGGGTGCCGCAGGGGATCTTGGCGGCATGACGGTCTCCAATCTGTACTGGCTGTTCGGGCGCGACATCGTCGAAAACGCGGTCAGCAACCCTGCCGCACGAAGCCGCAACAACCAGGAGTTCGCACAGGTCTGCCGTTTTGCCGCGAAGGCGGGATGCCCGACGATCTTTGTGTTGCCCGGCGTCAGTGGTGCCGGGGCCTTCGATGCAACGGCCGCGGCACTTGGCGACCTGGTGGCCATTGCCGGGCGGCACGGCGTGACGCTGACGGTCGAGCCGCATGTCGGGGGACTTCTGCCTTCACCCGCTGCTACCTTGCGGATGCTGGATGCGGTGCCGGGTCTGAAACTTACGCTCGACTACGCGCATTTTGTCTGCATGGGGTTTCGACAGGCCGAGATTGACGTGCTTGCCCCCCATGCCGCCCATGTCCACCTGCGGCAGGCCAGACCGGGGGCCTTGCAGGCAAAGTGGGGCGAAGGGGTGCTGGATTTCACCGCGATGGTCGGGGTGTTGCGCGACGTGGGCTATGGCGGCTGGGTGTCGGTTGAATATGTGCATCAGTCCTACATGAGCACGCTTTTTGATGACGTTCTGACCGAAACCGTCCGGATGCGGGATCATCTGCTTGGTCTTGGCGTGAACGGCTAGGCGGTTTGCCGCCAACCCCCGCCTTGACCCCAACCCCGCATCCGGTCACGGTATGCGGAAAGGAAGCCCTTGCATCCCAAAGTTATCCTTCTGGCCTTGCTGGTCATGTCCTGCGCGCCGAGGGGTGAGTTCGTTGCAGCGCCCGCTGGCCCGGACACTGCATCACGGGAAACGATCTTCGTCGGGACCACAAGGGTCGCTGGCGTTCAGGGCTACACCGATGGCCGGTCGGATGTCGCGAGTTTCGTCCGCTATGACATTTCGATCCCCCCTGAACGCGAGGCCGGTACGGTGTCCTATCCCCGCCGTGGCGAGGCCGCCAATCTGGACAAGCACTTTCTGGTTCTGAACGAAACCCGCTTCGGAGGCGCGCCGGAGTTTCGGAGCAGCCTCAAGGCCGCAATGCGCGCGCGCGGGCAGACCGACGCCGTGGTCTATGTCCACGGTTTCAATAGCACGATGGCCGAGGGCGTGGTCCGTGTCGCCCAATTGCACCATGATCTGAAGGTTCCCGGCGTAGCGGTTCACTATGCCTGGCCGTCAGCAGGATCGGCGCTTGCCTATGTCCACGACCGCGATTCCATCCTGTTCGCCCGCGCGGGGTTCGAGGCGCTGCTGAACGAGGTGGCCGCCTCTGGCGCGCGTGAAATTGTCATCGTTGCCCATTCCATGGGGGCGGCCCTGACGATGGAGGTCCTGCGGCAGATCGCGCTTGATGGCAACACGAACGTCATGTCCCGCATTGCGGGAGTTGTACTGATTTCGCCTGACCTTGATGTCGAGGTGTTCCAGTCGCAAGCGCGCGATATTGGCACCTTGCCGCAGCCCTTTGTGATTTTTGGCAGCAGCAAGGACCGCGTTCTGGGCCTGTCGGCCATCCTGTCGGCAGAGGAAACGCGTCTTGGCAATCTGGATGACCTGTCCAAGATCGCCAACCTCAAGGTCACCTACTTTGACACGGCGGCCTATGACGTGGGGGCCGGGCACCAGAACTTCGGGACCAACCCGGTGCTTCTCAGTCTGTTCGACGGGATTGTCGGGATCGATTCGGCTTTCCGCGCCGACGACCGGGCGCGCGTGGGCCTTTTGCCCGGGATCGTGCTGACCGTGCGCAACGCGACAGGGGTGATCCTTGCGCCAGTGGTCGCCCTGGACAAGGTGGTGGATTAAGCCCGCCCCCGCCACACGAAGGCTTCAGCGCCGACGCAGATAAACGTAGTACGCCCCGGACCCCCCGTGCTTCAGATGCGCCTCGGTCACCTGAAGAACCACCGGACCAATCGGCGAAAGGCGCAGCCATTGCGGCACCTGATGGCGCAGCGCCCCCATGCGTTGCGGGATCGGGCCGGAATCCTCGCGCAGCTTGCCTTTGCCGGTGATCACCAGCACCAGACGCAGACCCGCCGCTTGGGCGTCAAGGATGAAGCGGATCAGTTCGGGATGCGCCTCGGCCAGGGTCATGCCATGCAGGTCGATGCGCGCCTCGGGGGCCAGCTTGCCGCGGGTCATCTTGCCGTGGGTCTTGGCGTCCATCTGGACGGTCGCCTGCCCCAAAAGAGCGGGCGCCAAATCGCGCCGTTCGGTTGTGCGGACCTTTTCGCCCAGAAGAAACGGCGACACGCGCGGTTTTGCGTGCTGCAGAGGCTCGGGCTCCACGGGCGGTGCCGGTTCGGACGGGCGCGGGGCAAAGCCGTGCATCGGGCGCGTGGCGGCGGCGCGGCATGGGTGTCAGCCACCCTCAAGCATGGCAAAGGCCCGGTCGATGGGCAAAAGCAGCACCATGCGGCCGGGGTCCTTGATCGTGCCCGCGGCGTCCCCCGCCCCGGACCCGGTGCCATAGAAGATGTCGGCGCGCTGCATTCCCTTGATCGCGCCGCCGGTGTCCTGCGCAACCATCAGCCGGCGGATGGGATCGCGGCCGTCCTTTTCGATCCAGACCGGGGCGCCAAGCGGCGTGAACTTGGGGTCGATCGCCACCGACCGCAGCGTGGCAATCGACCGACCCATTGCGCCGATCGGGCCATCTTCGGGCCGGAGCGTACCGATCTTGCGAAAAAAGACGTAAGAGGGGTTGGTGTAAAGCAGCTCTTGCCCGGCCGAGGGGTTGCCGCGCACCCAGCTTGCAATTTCCGGGGCTGACACCTGATCCAGGCTGTGTGTGCCCCGGCGCACCATTTCCTGCCCGATGGACCGGTAGGCATGCCCATTGGCCCCGGCATAGCCAACCCGTATGACCGAGCCATCCGTCATCCGGATCCGGCCCGAGCCCTGCACTTGCAGGAAATAGACATCGACAGGGTCGTCCAGCCAGGCAATCTCCAGCCCGCGCCCCGCGATCGCGCCGTTTTCGATTGCCTCACGGGAATGATAGACCGTCCCGTCCTGCAATTCGGGGGGGCGGCGATAGATCGGGTACTTGAATCGGCCGCTGCGAACAGTGGATCCGTCAAGCTCGGGTTCGAAGTATCCGGTGAACAGTGCGGGCGGCTTGCCCACGATGACCGGTTTGAAGAACAGCTCGAAAAAGCTGCGGGCCGAGGCGTCATCTTGTGGGACATCCGCGGCCACCGCACAGACCGGGCGCCAGTCGGGGGCGTCGATCAGGTCGCAGGTCCGCAGAAAGGTCGTCAGTGCCTCGACGTGATTGTCGTCGCGCCAGCCATCCAGCGCCTCGAAGTCCAGCATCTCGGCCCGGGCGGACGCGGCGGTCAACAGTCCGACCGCCAGAAAAAGGGTGGCAAGGCGCGCCCGCATCCCGGACGGTCAGTCGCCGGTGGCAACAAGTTGCCAGTTGGGATCGTCCGACCCCATCTTGCGCGCGAAGGTCCAGATATCACGCGACTTCTTGATTTCCCGCGGGCTGCCCTCGACGATCTCTCCGGCCTTGTTGCGCACGACATAGGTTTGTTCGCCAACAAACCGGACCGAGATTTCCGCAAAGCCGCTGTCCTTGTTGAAGGTGGCTTCCTGCAAGGCCAATTCCTTCATGCCGACAAAGCTGGCCTCGATGGTCAGGCCGTCCCGGTCGCGGGCGGCGATGGCTTCGGCAAAGCTCGCTTCGACATCGTCGGACAGGAAGGGGCGGATGCGGTCAAGTTCGCCCTTCTCGAAGGCAATCAGGATCATTTCATACGCGCCGCGCGCGCCTTCCAGAAAGGGCGTGACCTGAAACGACGGCTCGGCCTGCTTCATCGCGGCAAGGGCGCGGGCGGCATCGGTGCCGTCGGCGGCGTGATCGGTGATGTCGCGGTCTGGGCCGCCCTCGATCACCTCGAAATCACGGCGCACGCGGGGTCGCACATCCTCAAGCGGGATCGGCGGCTTCTCGAATCCCTCACGGGTGCCAAGAACCGACCTAAGCTTCAGGACCAGAAAGATCGCGATCCCGGCAAGGACAAGGAGTTGGATCAGGGACCCGTTCATGACAACCTCAGGTGGATTTGGTTTCTGTTTGGCTTGCGCCGTCTTGACCTCTATGTAGGGTGCGGTATTCGCGAAGTCTACCAGTGGCGTCATAGGCCTTTGGTGGACCCTGGCCTGGGTCATCGCCTCGGCGTTTCTTGGCATCATCGTGCTGTAGGGCATTGCGTCGCTTGGCCCCATTTCCCTTAGCGCCAACATGATCGAGATGCAGGATGTGCAATCGCCCCTCGCCCATCGGCTGCTTGTGACGATTGGCGGGGGTCTCCTGGTGCTTCCGGGGTTTCTGACCGATGCTGTCGGCCTTGCGCTGTTGGTTCCGCCGCTGCGTCGGATTGCCTTGCGACTGGTTGCATGGCGGCTTGGAAACCCCGAAAGCAACGTCTCGGCTGCAACCACGATCGACGGCGAATGGCGTGAGGTCCACACCTCCGCATCCAAGATGTCCGATAGCTTGCCGCCCGATTCGACGCGCCATTGAGGGCACGGACGCGACCTGATAGGAGCGCGCCAAGGTTTTTTGGGAGGGTCCTTGATGGCCGAAGAAGTTCAGGCGGAAAACGGCGCAGTCGCTGCGGCACCGGCGCCGATGCGGATGCAGGTGCTGGCGCAATACATCCGTGACATGTCGTTCGAGAATGTCGTCGTGCAAAAAGGCCTGAGCGGCGCGGAAGTGCAGCCGGACATCCAGGTTGCCGTCAGCCTTGACGCGCGCAAGCGGTCGGTTGCGAACCAGTACGAGGTCATCACCAAGTACAAGGTGACCTCGCGCAACAAGGTCAACAATGAGCCGCTGTTTCTTCTGGAGCTGGAGTATGGCGGCACTTTTCTGATCGAAGGCGTCGCCGATGATCAGATGCATCCGTTCCTTCTGATCGAGTGTCCCCGACTGCTGTTTCCATTCGTGCGCCGGATCATCTCGGATGTGACACGCGATGGCGGCTTTCCGGCCTTGAATGTCGACACCGTTGATTTCGTGGCTTTGTACCGTCAGGAACTCGCGCGGCGGGTGCAGGCGCAGGCTCAGCAGGGAGCTGCGGCCGAAAAGCCGAACTGACCGACGACCAACCTGATCATCAGGCCGGTTTCTTCCAGATGGCCGCAGCGCCCAGCGTTGCGACCATGGATTCGTGTGCGGCGGCCTCTTCCGGGGTGATGCGGGCCGGTAGCGGTGCCGCACGCGGGCGAGGTCGCCAGGCAACCCCCCCGGGATCATCACGGGATTGCGCCGGACCGGCCCCGCCAAGCACAAGGTCTGGCTGCCGACCGCCGATCAGCTCCAGATAGACTTCGGCCAGGATTTCGCTGTCCAGAAGCGCCCCGTGCTTTTCGCGCATGGAATTGTCGACACCAAAGCGGCGGCAGAGCGCGTCAAGTGAGGCGGGCGATCCGGGGAACCTGGCCCGCGCGATCATGAGGGTATCCGTCGCGCGGACGAAGGGCAGGGTCGGCAGACCGGCACGCTCAAGCTCGAAGTTCAGAAACTTCATGTCGAAGGCTGCGTTGTGAATGACCAGTTGCGCGTCACCGATAAAGTCAAGAAAGGCCCGACCGATCCTGATAAAAACCGGCTTGTCGCGCAGGAAATCATCGCCAAGGCCGTGAACCTCGAACGCCTCTTTCGGCATGGTGCGTTCAGGATTGATGTACTGATGCCAGGTCCGTCCGGTCGGAAGATGGTTCATCAGCTCGACGGCGCCGATCTCGACGATGCGGTGGCCTTCGCCAGGCTCGAAGCCGGTGGTTTCCGTATCAAGGACGATCTCACGCATGTCTTTTGATCTCCTTGCGAATGTTGAAGATCAGTTCCTTGACCGCCGCGCGGGCGGATTCAAGATCCGTCGTCTGGATCACATGGTCGGCGCGTGCGCGCTTTTCGGCATCGGGCATCTGGCGCGACAGGATCAGCGCAAGATCGGCTTCGGACATGCCCCGCGCCAGGACGCGTTCGCGCTGCACTTCGGGTGGCCCGCTGACGACGACCACCGCGTCACAGACGCCAGTCAGGCCAGCCTCGAAAAGCAGCGGCACGTCCAGAACGACCATGTCCTCGTCGCGGTGCGCGGCCAGAAATTGCGCCCGGGCGTCAGCCACCAACGGATGCACGGCGGCATTCAAGCGGTCCAGGGCGCTTGGGTCGGCAACAAGAATCTCGCGCAACCTGGGGCGGTCGACACCCCCCGCGGCTGCGATGGCGGCGGGGAAAAGGTCAGCGATGGCACGTGCTGCGGGCTGACCCGGGGCGTAAAGCTGGTGGACAGCGGCATCAGCGTCCCAGACCGGCACCCCCTCATCCGCGAAAAATGCGGCGGTCGTCGACTTTCCCATGCCGATGGACCCGGTCAGACCCAGAACGAAGGTCATGCCGACATAACGGCCGCACGGGTTGCGTCATCCACCTCGGGGCGGACGCCGAACCAGCGTTCAAACCCAGGAGCTGCCTGATGCAGAAGCATCCCCAACCCATCTACGACCGTGCAGCCCTTTGCTTCGGCCTCGATGAGAAACTGTGTCCTGAGGGGGGTGTAGACCAGATCGGTGACCAGCGCCTTCGGGCTCAACTCCTCCAGCGACACCCGGAAGTCAGCCTTGCCGGTCATTCCCAGCGAGGTGGTGTTGACCACGGTCGCAGCATCAGCCAGCAGGCTTCCTGCCTGTACCCACTCGTGCACATGAATCTTTGCCCCGAAGTCCGACCGCAACGCGTCGGCCCTTGCCCGCGTCCGGTTCGCCACCCGGATTTCCGGCACGCCCACCTCGATCAACGCCGCGACCACGGCCCGAGCGGCTCCTCCCGCCCCCAGCACAACAGCAGGCCCCGCAGCCGGAGCCCATTTTGGAGCGCCCTGGCGAAGGTTTGCGATAAAGCCGGAACCGTCGGTGTTGTCGGCGTGTATCTTGCCATCCTTGCGGAAGATCAGCGTGTTTGCGGCCCCGATCAGGGCGGCGCGGTCCGTCACATGATCGGCGATGCCAAGAATCGCCTCCTTGTGCGGGATCGTGACGTTGGCCCCAACGAAACCAAGCCGTGGCAGGGTGCAGACCAGATCGGCCAGATCCCCCGGCGCGATGTCGATCGGGATGTAATGGCCCTGCAATCCATAGCGGTGCAGCCAATAGCCGTGCAGCGCCGGACTGCGGCTGTGCGCAATCGGGTGACCGATGACGCCGGCAAGCGGGATGCGGGGATGGTCCGTCATCGGGCGATCATGCCTCTGGTTCCCAGCCATGCCAAGAGCGGCAGAAGCGGCAGGCCAAGAATGGTGAAATGATCCCCCGTGATGGCGGAAAACAGCCGCACGCCCTCTTCCTCGATCTTGTAGCAGCCGACCGAGTGGTGGATGCTTTCCCAGTTCCGGTCAACATAGTCGTCCAGATAGGCATCCGATACCTGGTGCATGGTCAGCCGCGCGTCGCCCAGGTGACGCCAGACCGGCTGGCCGCTTTCATAGGCCACGATGGCCGAGAACAGGCGGTGCGAACGGCCCCGCAACCGGCGCAGCTGGTCGCGCGCCTCATCCGGGCTTTCGGGCTTTGACAGGATCGCGCCGTCCAGATCCAGCACCTGGTCACAGCCAAGCACAAGATCTCCGGGCCGCTTGTCTGCCAGCTTGCGCGCCTTCATCTCGGCCAGGGCATCGGCGATGTCCCGAGGTGTGGCACCGTCGGCCATGAGGGCGTTCCGTGCAGTCGCTTCGTCGACACGAGGGGCCGCCGCTTCTACGGAAAGCCCGGCCGCCTGCAAAAGATGAAGCCGGATCGGCGAGGAGGAGGCGAGAACGATGGCCATGGCAACGCTGTGGATATCCGCTGTTTGTTCCTGGGTGGCGACGTGGGGGCAAGTCCGGCAGCGGCGCATCCCTGGGAAAGAACCGATGCTTCACGCCCGATCCACGAGAGATATCCCGCTGTGCATGGCCTTGTCACGGGGTCAGGGAAAAGTATTCTTCCCATTGGGGTCTTGCGATCACCTGTGGAAGGATTCTGGCGGATTTTTCCTTAGGTTATTGAATTATCAGGGAAATGCTATCATCCCGCTGACAGACCCGTTTCTGTCCCCAAGCTATCCCCAAGGCGCGGCATGTGGACCGTTCCGGGGAAGACTTACCCTGTCCCGTCATCCACAGCCCCTACATCTACCACATTCCATCTTTAGTCTTTTCTTTATAGAAGAGGCGCAAGAACACATCGGATGGCTCACATGCTTGCGACGATCACGGGATTTCTTGCCGACTGGTATCTTGTGACCAAATCGTTGCATGTGATTTCGGTGATCGCCTGGATGGCCGGGTTGTTCTACCTGCCCCGCCTTTACGTCTACCATGCCGAACAGGTTCAGGCCGGAAGCCGCACGGACGCGATGTTCCAGACGATGGAGCGGCGCCTGCTGCGGGCAATCATGAACCCGGCGATGTTGGCGGCCTGGGTATTCGGCTTGGCACTGGTCTTCACGCCGGGCATCGTCGACTGGTCCGAACCCTGGCCATGGGTGAAGGCCGGTTCGGTTCTGACAATGACCTGGTTTCACCACTGGCTGTCGCGCCGCCGCAAGGAGTTTGCTGCCGGGAAGAACAGTCGCAGCGGTCGCACCTACCGGATGATGAACGAAGTTCCGACCGTCTTGATGGTTGTCATCGTCTTTGCGGTAATCACCCGGTTCTGATCTGCCCGGTTCTGATCTGGTTGACTTTTCCCGCTTTGGTCTTTAACCCCGCCGATGCAGGGCCGTCCGGCCCATTGCGTTTCCCGTTTCAAGACCGCGACGATCCGCCCCCGCCCCCAAATTCGGCCGGGGCCGATCCGCAAAGGACATTCCATGACTGTTGCCACCACTGTTGAGCGCCTGAACCTTTCCGACCTCAAGGCAAAGACCCCCGCCGATCTTCTGGCCATGGCCGAGGAGTGGGAAATCGAGAACGCCCCCTCGATGCGGAAGGGCGAGATGATGTTCTCGCTGCTGAAAGAGCATGCCGAGGAAGGCTGGGAAATCGGCGGCGACGGTGTGCTGGAAGTGCTGCAGGACGGGTTTGGGTTCCTGCGCTCGCCCAGCGCGAACTATCTGCCCGGCCCGGATGACATCTACGTCTCTCCCGATATCTTGCGGCAGTTTTCCTTGCGGACCGGCGACACGATCGAAGGGCTGATGCAGGCCCCGAAGGAGAGCGAGAAGTATTTCAGCATGACGAAGGTCACGCGGATAAACTTTGACGACCCGGAAAAGGCGCGGCACAAGGTGCATTTCGACAACCTGACGCCGCTTTATCCCGATGAGCGGCTGAAGATGGAGGTTGAGGATCCGACCATCAAGGACCGCTCGGCGCGGATCATCGACCTCGTGGCCCCGATCGGCAAAGGCCAGCGCGGGCTGATCGTGGCCCCGCCGCGGACCGGCAAGACGGTGCTTTTGCAAAACATCGCCAACTCCATCGCGCAGAACCACCCGGAGTGCTATCTGATCGTCCTTCTGATCGACGAACGCCCCGAGGAAGTGACCGACATGCAACGCACGGTGAAGGGCGAAGTTGTCGCCTCGACCTTCGACGAACCGGCGACGCGGCACGTGGCGGTGGCGGAAATGGTGATCGAAAAGGCCAAGCGGCTGGTCGAACACAAGCGGGATGTGGTGATCCTCTTGGACAGCATCACCCGTCTGGGCCGGGCCTTCAACACGGTGGTGCACGGTGGTGCCGTCTTCGGGCAAGGTGCTGAGCGGCGGTGTGGATGGCAACGCCCTGCAGCGCCCGAAACGCGTCTGCGGGGCTGCCCGGAACATCGAGGAAGGCGGGTCTCTGCCCATCATCGCGACGGCGCTGATCGACACCGGCAGCCGGATGGACGAAGTGATCTTCGAAGAATTCAAGGGCACAGGTAACAGCGAAATCGTCCTGGACCGCAAGGTTGCCGACAAGCGCGTGTTCCCGGCGATGGACATCCTCAAGTCCGGAACCCGGAAAGAGGATCTTCTGGTCGACAAGATGGACCTGCAGAAAACCTATGTTCTACGCCGCATCCTGAACCCGATGGGCACGACCGACGCCATCGAGTTCCTGATCGGAAAGCTGAAGCAGACCAAGTCGAACAGCGAATTCTTCGATTCGATGAACAGCTGATCTTGGGGCGTGGATGGACACGATCTATGCCACCGCTACGGCGCGGGGCCGTGCCGGACTTGCCGTGCTGCGGGTCTCGGGTCCGCTTGCCCATGCTGCGGGCAGGGCGCTGGCTGGTCGACTCCCGACGGTTCGAACGGCTGGCCTGCGTCGGCTGATCTGGGACGGCGAGCTGCTGGATGAGGCATTGGTCCTGACCTTTGTCGCGGGTGCCAGTTTCACCGGCGAGGATGTGGTCGAACTTCATGTCCACGGTGGCCCGGCTGTCGTTGGGGCCATCTTGCGCGCCCTTGCTGCACAGCCTGGCCTGCGGCTGGCAGACCCTGGAGAGTTCACCCGCCGCGCGCTGGAGAACGGGGTTCTTGACCTTGCCCAGGTTGAAGGACTTGCCGACCTGATAGACGCCGAGACGGACGCACAGCGCCGGCAGGCGGTCCGGGTGCTGTCGGGGTCTGTTGGGCAGAAGGTCGAAAGCTGGAGGCGGGATCTGATCCGCGCCGGCGCGCTTCTTGAAGCGACCATCGACTTTGCCGACGAAGATGTGCCGGTGGACGTTTCACCCGAAGTGCTTGCGCTGATTGGTGGGCTGATGGCTGATCTTGCGCGCGAGGCTGAGGGGGTTGCAGCCGCAGAACGCATCCGCGACGGGTTTGAAGTTGCCATTGTCGGTGCGCCGAATGTCGGGAAATCGACGCTTCTCAACCAGCTTGCCGGGCGCGAGGCCGCAATCACTTCGGAAATCGCGGGCACCACGCGGGATGTGATCGAAGTGCGGATGGACATCGGCGGCCTGCCGGTGACGTTCCTTGACACGGCCGGCCTGCGCGAAACGGACGATCGGCTGGAACAAGCCGGTATCGACCGCGCCTTGTCCCGTGCGGAAAGGGCCGATCTTCGGCTTTTCCTGGTTGATGGCGGCCTACCACCAGGATTGACCCCAAGGGGTGAAGATATTGTAGTTCGGGGCAAGTCGGACACCATATCTATTGCAGATGGTCTTGCCGTGTCAGGTCTTACTGGCGCGGGCGTGCAAGAGCTCATGGCCCTTGTCGGCCGAAAGCTTCAAGATCGTGTCGGGTCGGCCGGTGCGTTAGTGCGCGAACGTCACCGTGTGGCTGTCACGGGGGCCATTGCGGCTCTGGCCGAAGCGCGGGCAGAAGTGGTAAGGGGTGACTCGCGCGTTGAGCTTGCGGCCGATCATCTTCGGGCAGCCGTTCGGGCGCTGGATGCGCTGATCGGCCGTGTGGATGTTGACGACCTGCTGGGTGAGATTTTCGCAAGCTTCTGTATCGGCAAGTGAGGAGTGTTCCACGTGAAACACTACGATGTCATCGTGATTGGCGGCGGACATGCCGGGACAGAGGCTGCGGCGGCGTCTGCCCGCATGGGTGCGTCCACAGCACTGGTCACGTTGCGTGCCGAAGCGATCGGCGCAATGTCGTGCAATCCAGCCATTGGTGGCCTTGGCAAAGGCCATCTGGTTCGCGAGATTGACGCATTGGACGGTGTGATGGGGCGTATGGCCGACCGCGCCGGTATTCAGTTTCGTCTTTTGAATCGGCGCAAAGGCCCCGCTGTGCAAGGACCCCGCGCACAAATCGACCGGCGCTTGTATCGTGAGGCGCTGCAGGCGGAACTGTCTCGCTTGGCAGGCCTTGCAATCATTGAAGGCGAAGTCACGTCCCTTGTGATGAATGGCGGCGCGATTGGCGGCCTTGTTCTTGCTTCGGGAGAATGTTTGACGACATCCCAGGTCGTCCTGACGGCTGGAACGTTTCTCAACGGCGTGATTCACATTGGCGACAAACGCATGCAGGGCGGCAGGATGGGCGACGTTCCATCACGGACGCTTGCAGCGCAACTGGCCGAACTGGCGCTGCCCGTCGGTCGGCTGAAGACGGGAACTCCACCCCGGCTTGACGGCCGCACAATTGACTGGGCCCGTCTGGAAACCCAACCGGGCGACGAGGATCCGGTGATGTTTTCGTTCCTGAATCTGCGGCCGGAGGCAAGGCAGATCTCGTGTGGCATTACGCATACGACCGAAGAGACGCACAACATTGTGCGGGAAAACCTCTCTCGCTCGGCCATGTATGGCGGTCACATCGACGGTGTCGGTCCGCGCTACTGCCCGTCGATCGAGGACAAGGTCGTCCGGTTTGCGGACAAGAGCTCGCATCAGGTTTTTCTGGAACCCGAGGGGTTGGACGATCACACCGTCTATCCCAACGGATTGTCCACCTCGTTGCCGGAAGACGTTCAGCGCGCTTATGTCCAGTCAATTCCCGGGCTTGAACGCGTGTCGATCCTGCAGCCGGGATATGCAATCGAGTACGACTACTTTGATCCGCGCGGCCTGAGCCGGACTTTGGAGACCAAAGCCGTCCCCGGCCTTTTCTTTGCTGGACAGATCAACGGAACGACAGGGTATGAAGAGGCCGCAGCACAAGGAATGGTCGCCGGGATCAACGCGGCCGCATCATCTGGTAGGGCTGACGCAGTCCCTTTCAGCAGAACCGAGAGCTACATAGGCGTAATGATCGACGACCTGACGACGCGTGGCGTAACGGAACCTTACCGCATGTTCACCTCCCGGGCCGAGTTCCGCCTGACTGTCCGGGCGGACAATGCCGACAGCAGGCTAACGCCAACTGGAATCGCTGCCGGATGTGTTGGAGAACAGCGGAAGCGCGCTTTTGAAGCGAAGGCTGACAGCCTTGTTCAGGGGCGTGGGCGTTTGACGTCAATTCTGCTTGGACCCAAAGCCCTTGCGGCAGCCGGTCTTGCTGTCAGCCAGGACGGCGGAAAGCGGAGCCTTTATGATGCTCTGGCGTTCCCGGAGGCTGATCTGGCGAAGCTGCGCGCGGCTTGCGATGGCCTTGTTGGTCTTGACGACAGCACGCTGCAGCAGCTGCAGATCGAATCGACCTATGACCAGTACGCCGATCGTCAAGCGCGCGAAGTTTCTGATCTGCAGCGGCAGGAAAACCAGCGCATTCCGGCCGATCTGGATTTTGCACAGATCCCGGGGCTGTCGAACGAGCTGAAGCAGAAGATGGCCCGGCATCGACCAGAAACGCTTCTTCAGGCATCGCGAATCGAGGGCGTCACTCCGGCAGCTCTGCTGCTGATTCTAGCGCAACTTCGCAAGCCCCGGACAGACCGGCTGGCCGGATGACGATAGCGTCAAGGCAAAGCGTTGGGGGGCTGGATGTTTCACGTGAAACATTCGCCCAGCTATGTGAGCTTGAAGCAGAAGTCAGGCGCTGGAACCCGACTGTAAACCTGGTGTCCCGCGGCAGCCTGGAAGACCTCTGGAGGCGGCACATCGAAGACTCGGTTCAAGTGTTCGCTCACTGCCCTTCTGACGCAACTCGTTGGATCGACTTGGGGTCCGGCGGTGGCTTTCCGGGCCTTGTTGTTGCGATCCTCGCGCGGGAGTCGCGGCCCGGTCTGCAAGTAACGCTTGTAGAATCGGACCAGCGAAAAAGCGTTTTCCTGCGCCAAGTTACACAGAAGTTGGGCCTAGAGACAAAGCTGCTGACATCGCGTATCGAATCGCTTCCGCCGCTTGAAGCCGATGTGATTTCTGCCCGAGCACTTGCCCCTCTTGGGCAGCTTCTGGCGCTTGCAAGGCCGCACACGCGGCCGGATGGCACTTGCTTGTTCCCAAAGGGTGCGCGCTATAGTGAAGAGGTGACCGAAGCCCGCAAGTCCTGGGACTTTGATCTCGACGTAACGCCAAGCCTGTCACAACAGGACGCAGCCCTGCTGACTATCAGAAAGTTCCATCGTGCAAAGCCATCCTGACGTCGCGCAGCCGCGCATTCTGGCCCTCGCGAACCAGAAGGGCGGAGTCGGCAAGACAACAACGGCAATCAACCTGGCGGCAGGACTTGCGGAGTTGGGCATGAGAGTGCTTCTCGTAGACCTTGATCCACAGGGAAACACGTCGACCGGACTTGGCATTCGGCAGGAAGCGCGGAAGAAAACCAGCTACGACTTGATCGTTGATGCCGCAGATCTACAAGATGTGGTCATTGAGACCCGGCTTCCTGATGTCATGATCATCCCGGCGAATGCCGATCTTTCTTCGGCCGACCTGGATATCATGGCCAATGAAAAGCGCAGCTACCTTCTTCATGATGCACTCCGGCAGCCGGCCATGGAGATCTACGGATTCGACTACATTCTGATCGATTGCCCCCCTGCCCTCAGCCTTCTGACAGTGAACGCCCTCGTTGCCTGCGATTCGGTCCTTGTGCCTCTGCAATGCGAGTTCTTTGCGCTTGAGGGCCTGTCACAGCTCATGCTGACGATCCGTGATGTCCGCCGGTCCGCAAACCCGGCCCTTCGAATCGAAGGCATCGTGCTGACCATGCACGACAAGCGCAACAAGCTGACCGCGCAGGTCGAGGCGGACGCCCGGTCCAACATGGGGGACCTGGTGATGACGACGACAATACCGCGCAATGTCCGGATCAGCGAAGCGCCATCCCACGCCCTGCCAGTGCTGCAGTATGACCCTTCGTCGCGCGGGGCGGCGGCGTACCGCGCCCTGGCGAAAGAGATCGCTGATCGGCGAAAGATTCCATCTGTTTCAGAGGCTTGATCCATGACCGTCAAGAATGACAAGCGCGGCCTGGGCCGCGGCCTTTCGGCCCTTATGGCAGATGTTCATCTTGCCGGCCCAGACCATGTTCCGGCAAACCGGCGGTCTGAACTTATGGTCCCGGTCGACAAGCTGGAGCCGAACCCGCAGCAGCCGCGGCTGGATTTCAACCGGGCAGAGCTGGACAGCCTGGCTGATTCGATCCGGCTCAAGGGGGTGATCCAACCCCTGATCGTGCGGCGAAAGCCGGGTCGCGACCTGTATGAGATCGTCGCAGGAGAGCGCCGCTGGCGGGCGGCCCAACTGGCGCAACTGCATGAAGTGCCCGTTGTCGTGCGCGACCTGAACGACAGCGAGGTTCTGGAAGTCGCCATCATCGAAAACATTCAGCGCGAGGACCTCAACGCCATCGAAGAGGCGCTGGGGTTCCGACAGTTGATGACCCGATTCGGGCACACGCAAGAGAAGCTGGCAGAGGCGCTAAGCCGGAGCCGCAGCCATGTGGCGAACCTTCTGCGCCTGTTGACCCTGCCCGCCGAGGTTCAGGACATGGTGCGCGACGGGCGGCTGTCGGCCGGCCATGCGCGCGCGCTGATCGGCAGTCCGAACGCCCTGGAACTGGCCGGGCGGATTGTTGCAAAGGGCCTTTCGGTGCGGGAAACCGAGAGGCTGGTCAAGGCGCGAACCGAAGCGGGGCCGTCGCAGAAACCGGCACGAAAGGTGCCCGAAAAAGACGCCGACACCAGGATGCTGGAGGCGGATCTGTCCGCCAATCTGCGGATGCAGGTCCGGATTGACCACGCTGCGGGTGAAGCGGGCGGACAGCTCACCATCTCGTATGAAAGCCTGGATGACCTCGATATATTGTGCCGTATTCTTAGCCAGATACCAGATAAGCTGGGTCGGGACGACAACTAGCCAGCGGAAGGCCGGTCAGCAAGCAGGGCCCGCAACACCCCGTTCAATACCATGACGCCGGTTTCGGTGGTCTGGATGCGATCATCCTGCCTTTCCGAAAGGGGTTTTCCGGCGAGGGCAGCAAACCTGGAAAGAGACGCACCCTCTTTCAGACGCAGCGCAAACATGAGGTACTCATCGGCCCGGTCCTCGGGCGACACTACCCGGCTTTTCTCTGCCAGTCCGGGGCGGCCCGTTGTATCGACAAGCCAGCGCGTCGGCATCCGCTCGGCCTCAGTCGCGAAGCGATTGCCGCCAAGGGTAAGTCGGCCATGCGCGCCCGGGCCTATTCCGGCATAGTCGCCCATCCGCCAGTAGATGAGATTATGGCGTGATTCGTCCCCGGGGCGGGCATGATTCGACACTTCGTAGGCGGGCCGTCCGGCGGCTGCGGTGATCGCTTGCGTCAATTCGAACAGATCGGCGGCAAGGTCTTCGTGCGGCAGGCCGTGCAAGAGGTTCCTGGCGTGCATCTGGCCGAAAACCGTTCCGTCCTCGATGGTCAGTTGATACAGCGACAGATGCGAGGTGCCGAAGTCCAGCGCTCGGTGCAGCTCATCCCGCCAGGCGGCAAGGGTCTGATTCTGGCGGGCATAGATCAGGTCGATGCTGACGCGGTCAAAGGTCGATTGCGCCACGGCAATCGCTGCGTGGGCATCGTCGACGCTGTGCATGCGTCCAAGACGGCGCAAGTCATCGGGATCAAGGGATTGAATCCCAAGCGAAACCCGATTTACCCCCGCCTTGGCATAACCCTCAAATCGCGACGCCTCGACCGACCCAGGGTTGGCCTCAAGCGTGATTTCGACGTCATTCGCCATGGTCCAGGTCGCGCGCACCCTGTCCAGAATTGCCTGCACTAGCGCGGGGTCCATCAAGGACGGGGTGCCACCACCGAAAAAGACGCTGTTCAGCACCCTGCTTTCGGTAAGCAAGCCAACGCGGTCAATTTCGGCTTCGAACGCAGCTTGCCAGTCCGTTTGATCGACACGGGACGCGACATGGCTGTTGAAATCGCAGTAGGGGCATTTTGACTGGCAGAATGGCCAGTGCAGGTAAAGCCCGAACCCGGCATGGCGCCAATCCTCCATCACGGAAAGCAGGCCGCTACCAGCTTGGCGAAAGCGTCGGCGCGGTGGGAAAGCCGGTTCTTCTCCCATCGGTTCATTTCGCCAAAGGTCTGGTCAAAACCGTCGGGCTGAAAGATCGGGTCAAAGCCGTGGCCTTGCACGCCCCGCCCGGGCCATATCAGATGACCATGGGACTTTCCTTCAAAAACAGCGTCCTCCCCATCCGGCCAGGCCAGAACCAGCGTGCAACAGAATTGCGCACGTCGCGGCTCTGGGGCGGAAATCACCTCAAGCTCACGCCAGACGCGCGCCATGCCGACGCCGAAATCACGGCCCTTTGCAGTTGTTGCCCAATCGGCAGTAAAGACGCCAGGAGCACCGTTCAACGCGTCAACCGCCAGGCCAGAGTCGTCAGCCAAGGCTGCCATTCCGCTGACCCGGGCCGCAGCATGCGCCTTGAGCCGGGCATTGCCGACAAAGGTTGTCTCGGTTTCCTCCGGCTCTGCCAGCCCAAGGTCTGCCGCGCCAAGAACCGAGACACGCAAGGGGGCCAAAAGGTCGGCTATTTCCTCAAGCTTGCCCTGGTTGTGCGTTGCAACAAGCAGGCGATCCCCGATCGGCCGCATCGTCACAGTCCCAGGGCCGCTTTCTGTGCGATCACCAAAGCGGCATTCCCGGCACGGGCCAGGTCAAGAAGTTGCAAAAGCTCGTCTTGCGAGAAGGCCGAACCTTCCGCGGACATCTGCACTTCAATCAGCCGTCCGGCCCCGGTCATCACGAAGTTGCCATCGGTGCCTGCGGCCGAATCCTCCAGGTAATCAAGGTCAAGCAGCGGTTGACCTGCATAAATCCCGCAAGACACGGCCGATACGTGGTCAAGCAGCGGATCGCTGAGGATCGTGCCCGCGGCCATAAGCTTGTTGACTGCCAGACGCAGCGCAACCCAGCCGCCAGTGATCGAGGCGCAGCGCGTGCCACCATCGGCCTGGATCACGTCACAGTCGATGACGATCTGCCGTTCGCCCAGGGCTTGCCGGTCAACGCCAGCCCGCAGCGAGCGACCTATAAGCCTTTGAATTTCCTGCGTTCGGCCTGACTGTTTGCCGGCAGCAGCCTCACGCCGGGTCCGGCTGTTGGTGGCGCGCGGCAACATTCCGTATTCCGCGGTAACCCAGCCCTGCCCGGTATTCTTGAGAAACGGTGGTGCCTTGTCCTCGATCGTGGCCGAGCACAGGACATGCGTTTCGCCCATCTTGATCAGGCATGAGCCCTCGGCATGTTTCATCACGCCGGTTTCGATTGAAACCGCCCGAAGATCGCTTAACTTCCTGCCTGACGGGCGCATTGCCGGACCTTTCCTTAGGATGGGCCACATATGCAACCCGGGCAGTTGTATGCAACCCCGTTTGAGCCGAAGATCATCCCTACCCCATGACGACCCACCCGCAGCCCATCCTCAGCGACCTGAATGACCGAACCCGCGAAGTCTTTCGCCGGGTTGTCGAAGGCTATCTGGATTCCGGCGAGCCGGTTGGTTCGCGCACGCTGACGCGGAACCTTTCCGAAAAGGTTTCCGCAGCCACCGTCCGCAACGTGATGCAGGATCTGGAGTATCTGGGCCTGCTGAACAGTCCCCATGTTTCTGCCGGGCGCGTACCGACGCAGATGGGCCTGCGGATGTTCGTCGACAGCCTGCTGGAAATCGGCACCGTGGCACCGGAAGACCAGGAGCGGATCGACGCGACGTTCGGCGTGAATGAACAGAATGTCGCCACCCTGCTGGACGACGTGGGCGCTGCCCTTTCAGTGATCACAGGCGGCGCAAGTGTGGTTCTTGCCCCCAAGCGTGAGGCGTCGATCCGTCACATCGAATTTGTAAGTCTTGGCCCCGACCGGGCGCTGGTGGTCCTGGTCTTTGCCGACGGCCAGGTTGAAAACCGGGTTTTTGTGCCGCCGCCCGGACAGACACCCTACTCGCTGCGCGAAGCGGCAAACTTTCTCAACGCTCTGGCCGAGGGTCGCACCCTGACCGAGCTTCGCACTTCGGTCTCGGTTGAAATCACCAGTCGCCGGCAAGAGATTGATTCGCTCGCCGGTCAGCTGGTTGAAAGCGGCCTGGCGGTTTGGGAGAATGCTGGCGGCCCGTCCGAGCGTCTGATCGTGCGAGGACGGGCGAACCTGATCGAAGACGTCGCCGATCAGGTTGAAATTGATCGTATCCGGGTTCTGTTCGATGACCTTGAACGCAAGCGCGACATTGCCGGATTCCTGAACCTGACCGAAGCGGGGGAAGGTGTGCGCATTTTTATCGGGTCCGAGAACAAGCTTTTTTCACTTTCCGGTTCAAGTCTGGTGGTTTCTCCCTATATGAACGCTGATCGGAAAATCATCGGCGCAGTTGGCGTCATCGGTCCGACCCGGTTGAACTATGGCCGGATCGTCCCGATTGTCGACTACACCGCGCAACTGGTCGGCCGCCTGGTTTCGGACCGGGGCAAGGGCTGAAGGACAAAGGACGTGACGATGCCTCAGGATCAAGCCGCCTCGCCGCAGGTGGAGCTCGAAGAGTTCGAAGACGCCGCCGAGAGCGAAGAGCTGGAGGCCCTGCGTGCCGAACGCGACGAATTGCGCGACAAGTTCATGCGTGTGCTGGCCGACGCCGAAAACTCGCGCAAGCGGGCCGAACGCGACCGCAAAGAGGCCGAGATGTATGGCGGAACCCGCCTCGCCCGGGACCTGCTGCCAGTTTACGACAACCTGAACCGTGCGATCCAGGCAATCCCCGAGGAAAGCCGCGACGCCTCGGCTGCGCTGATTGCCGGGGTCGAACTGACCCTGCGCGAGCTGACGAACGTGATGGCAAAGCATGGGATGACGACGATCTCGCCGGCCACTGGCGAGACGTTCGACCCGCAACTGCATCAGGCGATGTTCGAGGCGGCCCTGCCGGGCACCAAGGCCGGTCAGATCATCCAGGTGATGACCGAAGGGTTCATGCTGTATGACCGCTTGTTGCGGCCAGCGCAGGTGGGTGTGTCGTCAAACACGGCTTAATCTGCGCCACGGCACGCCAGTCTTACGCCAAACCCTTGATTTCGTAGATCAACCGCAGCGCCTCGATCGGCGTCAGTTCATCGGGGTGAACCAGCTTCAGCCGTTCTTCGACGGCTGAAACCTTCGTCTTTTGCGGCACGGGCTGAACAGGTGCGGCCCGGAAAAGCGGCAGATCATCGATCAGCACCGCCTGTTTGCCGCCCTCGCGCTCTCCCTTCTCCAGCGCCTCCAGAACCACTTTGGCCCTCTCGATCACGCTGGCCGGAAGCCCCGCCAATTTGGCCACTTGCACGCCGTAACTGCGATCAGCCGCACCCTTGCGGACCTCGTGCAGGAAGATGACATCGCCTTCCCATTCCTTGACCGCAACTGTCGCGTTTTCGACCCCGGCCAGTTTGCCCGCAAGGGCGGTCATCTCGTGGTAGTGTGTGGCGAACAGAGCCCGGCAGCGGTTCACCTCATGCAGATGCTCAAGCGTTGCCCAGGCGATGGAAAGCCCGTCATAGGTGGCCGTCCCGCGCCCGATCTCGTCAAGAATCACCAAGGCGCGATCATCGGCCTGGTTCAGGATCGCCGCCGTTTCCACCATCTCGACCATGAAGGTCGATCGACCGCGCGCAAGATCATCCGATGTCCCAACCCGGCTGAACAGTTGGGAAACCAGCCCGAGCCGCGCCTCGGTCGCCGGAACATGGCTGCCCGCCTGTGCAAGAAGGACGATCAGCGCGTTTTGCCGAAGGAAGGTGGATTTCCCGGCCATATTGGGCCCGGTCAAAAGCCAGATCGCCGGAGTCTCTGCTTCGGTCAACGTGCAGTCATTGGCCACGAAAGGCTGCCCGTCCCGCCGCAGGGCATGCTCCACCACCGGATGCCGGCCGCCGATGATCCGGAACGCGCGGCTGTCATCGACCTGTGGCTCGCACCAGTTCTCGCCGGCCGAAAGGTCGGCGAAGCTGGCAGCAAGGTCGATCTCGGCCAGCGCCCGTGCCGCCAACGCGATGGGTGCCGCACCAGCAAGGACAGCGGCCTTCAGGCCATGATAGTGACGTTTTTCGATCTCCAGTGCGTGGTTGCCGGCGTTCAGGATCCGGGTCTCCAGATCGCTTAGCGCCAGAGTCGTGAACCGGACCTGCCCCGCCGTGGTCTGCCGGTGGATGAATACCTCCGGCATCGCCCGCATCCGGTCTTCATGCGTTGTGGTCGTTTCGATGAAGTAGCCCAACACGTTGTTATGCTTGATCTTCAGGCTTGGGATGCCGGTCAGCGCGACATACTCCGCCTGCATCCTGCCGATCACCCCGCGCCCTTCGTCCCGCAGGGCACGGGTTTCGTCCAGTTCGGCATCATGCCCCGCTGCGATATAGCCACCGTCCCGCGCCAGAAGGGGTGGTTCTTCCACCAGGGACCGCGTCAACAGGTTGACCAGCGCCTCATGTCCGACCAGCGTCCGCGCGGCTTCGGCCAAAAGGGGCGGCGCATCGGCCAGCATCCCGGCGATCCGTCCCGCTTGTTCCAGTCCTGCCCGGATCGCCGTCAGGTCGCGCGGACCGTCCCGGTCAAGTGCCAGCCGGGACAACGCGCGGTCGATGTCCGGCACCCGACGCAACGCCTCGCGCAGCCGGTCCCGCAGGCTGGGAGCTTCAAGCAAATACCCCAGCGCCAGCTGGCGCGCGCGGATCTCCGCAAGATCCAGGGACGGTGCAGACAGCCGCCGTTCCAGAAGACGCGCGCCACCGGCCGTCACGGTCCGGTCGATGGCGGCCAGTAGCGACCCCTCACGCCCGCCGGACAGCGCCTGAGTCAACTCAAGGTTCCGCCGGGTGGCTGCGTCGATCTGCAGGACGCCGCCCGCCGTCTCACGCACTGGCGGCATCAACCGTGGCATCTTTCCGCGCTGGGTCAGGTGCAGATAGTCGACCAGCGCGCCCATTGCCGACACCTCGGCCCGGTCGAACGCTCCGAATGCCTCCAGCGAGGCGACGCCGAAAAGGTCGCACAGCCGTTTTTCTGCATTCGCGGAATCAAAGCTGCCCCGCGACAATGGCGTAACCGAAATCGCTGTTTCAGCCATGTTCGAGACTATTTCCCGCTCACGAGCCTCGCTCAGCAGCAACTCGCGCGGGGCGATCCGGGAAAGGTCGGGACCAAGCCGCACCAGCGAAGAGGGCATCACCCGGAACTCTCCAGTCGAGATGTCGGCCCAGGCCAGGGCCGCTCTGTCGCGCACTTCGGAAAAGGCCGCAAGGAAGTTGTGCCGACGCGCCTCAAGCAGGGAATCTTCAGTCAAAGTGCCCGGCGTGACCAGCCGTACCACGTCGCGCTTGACCACAGCCTTGTAGCCGCGCTTTTTCGCCTCGGCCGGGTCTTCCAGCTGTTCGGCGATGGCAACCCGAAACCCCTTGCGGATCAACGTCAGCAGATACCCTTCGGCCGCATGTACCGGCACACCGCACATCGCGATGGGTTCGCCCAGGTGAAACCCGCGTTTTGTCAGCGCAATGTCCAGCGCGGCGGACGCAGCCACGGCGTCGTCAAAGAACATCTCATAGAAATCGCCCATCCGGTAGAACAGCAAGGCGCCGGGATTTTGCGCCTTGATCTCCAGATACTGCGCCATCATCGGCGTTGTGGCGTCGTCGGTCACGGCTTGCCCCCAGGGTTGACGCAAGTCTACACCGCGCGCCCCCGGCCTTTCAACCGGTAGGGGACATAGGATCAATCAACCCCTGCATCTTGAGGTCCTCCCAAAGCTCGCCCGGAATGATCATCGCCATGTTGGCCGCGTTCTGTGCCACCTGGGCGGCAGACACCGCGCCAGGGATCACTGAAACCACGGCAGGATGCAGAAGGGGAAACTGCAGCGCTGCCGCTGCCAGCGAAACACCGTGCCGCGCACAGACCGCCTCGATCGCACGGGCCTTTGCCACCATTTCCGGCGTCGCGGGCTGATAGGCATACATCACCCCCGGCGCTGACGGGTTGGCAAGCAGCCCCGACGCAAACGGGGCACCGATCACCACCTTGATCCCCCGCTGCTGGCACTTTGCCATCGGACCGTGCAGGGCTGCCTGATCGGCCAGCGTGTAGGGCAGGGCGACAAGGAAGAAGTCCACGTCGATCCAGGGCGCGATTGCCGTGAAATCCTTGAGGGTGTTCATTCCCATGCCGACAGCCGAGATCACGCCCTCCGCTTTCAACTGGTGAAGATAACCAAGACCTGACCCCGTCAGTGCCTGCAGATGCCCGTCGAACGCTGCGCCATGATAATCCTTGTCCAGATCATGGATGATCAAGGCATCCACCACGGGCTGCCCCAGCCGCAACCGGCTTTGCGCAAGTGAGGCTTCGAATCCCGTTGCCGAATAGTCGTAGCGGACGGCGAAGTTCAGACCACCTTTCCAAGTCACCCGCGCATCCTGCCCCCGCGCCGCAGGGTCGTAGACCCGCCCCACCTTGGTCGAGATCGCCACCTGATCGCGCGGCCAGTCACGCAAAGCCGTGCCCAACCGGTGTTCGGCCAGCCCATGCCCATACCAGGGCGCGGTGTCGAAGTAGCGCACGCCTGACGCCCGGGCGGCGGCAAAGGTCGCCTGCGCCTCTGCCTCCGAATAGGTGGCAAAGATGTTGCCCAGCGACGCTGTCCCCATCCCGAACCGGGGCCAGTCAGTCGGGAAGGTAGGGGCCCGCGGCGCAATCACGGTCATGGATCAAAGCACATAGCGCGAGATGTCGGCTGATCGGGCCAAAGCACCCAGATTCGTCTCGACAAAGGCGGAATCCACGGTCACCGACTGGCCGCCCCGGTCTGGCGCGTTGAAGGAAAGTTCTTCAAAGACCCGCTCCATCACGGTGTAAAGCCGCCGTGCGCCGATATTCTCCACCGCCTGGTTCACCTCGGCCGCGATCCGCGCCAAGGCAGCGATGCCGTCAGGGGTGAAGCTGACCGTGACTGCCTCGGTCCCCATGAGGGCCGCATACTGGCGGGTCAGGGCATTTTCCGTTTCGGTCAGGATTCGAACGAAATCGGCCTCGGTCAGCGGTGCAAGTTCGACCCGGATCGGCAAGCGGCCCTGCAATTCCGGCAGCAGGTCCGACGGTTTGGCTATGTGGAAAGCCCCGCTTGCGATGAACAGGATATGGTCGGTCCTGACCGGGCCATGTTTGGTGGAAACCGTGGTCCCCTCGATCAGGGGCAGAAGATCGCGCTGTACGCCTTCGCGGCTGACATCGGCCCCTCGCGCGTCAGAGCGTGCGCAGATCTTGTCGATCTCATCCAGGAATACGATTCCGTTCTCCTGTACCGCCTCCAGCGCCGCCGCCTTCACCGCCTCATCATCCAGAAGCTTGTCAGCCTCTTGCGCGAACAGGATGTCATGGCTTGCCAGCACGGTCATCCGCTTGCGGCTGGTGCGGCCGCCAAAGGCCTTGAAGATGTCCTGCAGCCCCTGCATCTGCTGCTCCATTCCGGGCATGCCAAAGCCCAGGGGCGCGGGGGCGGCATCGGCCACGTCGATTTCGATCATCGTGTCGTCAAGTTCGCCGCGTTTCAGTTTACCCCGGAACATCTCGCGCGTCTGGTCGCGGGCATCCTTGCCGGCCAGCGCCTCGATCACCCGATCTTCGGCGGCCTTGTGGGCACGGGCCTTCACGTCTTCGCGCATGGCGGCGCGGGTGTCGTTGATCGCCACGTCCACAAGGTCACGGATGATGCTGTCGACATCGCGGCCGACATAGCCGACCTCGGTGAACTTGGTCGCCTCGACCTTGAGGAAGGGCGCTTTCGCAAGCTTGGCAAGACGGCGGGAGATCTCGGTCTTGCCGACGCCGGTCGGGCCGATCATCAGGATGTTCTTTGGGTAAACCTCATCGCGCAGATCATCGCCCAGACGCTTGCGCCGCCAGCGATTGCGCAAGGCGACGGCGACGGCGCGCTTCGCCTCGGCCTGGCCGATGATGAAACGGTCAAGCTCGGACACGATCTCGCGGGGGGTAAGGTCGGTCATTCGGTGCTTCCATATGGGGGAAGGCGGGACTTGCCGGGGAAATTGGGCAACACGCCCATCAGCCATGCGCGCAGCTGCACCCACCAGGTGCCGATGGCGGTGATGACAGCGCCTAGGACGATCAGGATCGAGATCCATTGCGTGCCGCTGCCACCGCCCATCACCCAGCCGATGACCAGCGCGATATAGACGATGGCCGCCGTCAGGAACGACCGCCGGTCAATGACCAGCGCCAGCACGGTGATGCCCAGAAGCGCCACCGAAAGCAGGGCCAGGCCGCCTCCATTCAGGAGAGTCAGAGCAACCGTATTGACCAGCGCAGGGGCCGCAAGGAGATGGCACCAGAACGCAGTTGCCGCGTGCCGGCCAAGGCGATGCGGATCGCGGGTGTCGAACCACATTCCGACAAGAAATGCCCCGATCCCGAAGATCAGCGTCGCCGTCGCGAATGCCGGGCTTTCATTGAGGTCGAAAAGCGAATCATACCCGCCCGCCGCGAACAGCCCGGTGACATTTGTGGCCGTGGCGGTAAGTGCATAGATCGCTGCCAGCACGAAACCCCCCGCCAGAAAGGCCGAGAACGGCAGCAGGAACCGGCGATACCAAAGAACCATGCCAATCGCGGCCAGCCCGAAGCCCAGGATGGCAACCATCCGCTCCTCGACGCCACCCCGCTGCAGAACGGCAAAGCAGAAGATGACCAGCCCTGCGCCAAAAGCGGCGGCCAGCACCATCGACGGCAGCGTCATGCGGCGTTTCAACGTGAAGTACCCAGCCCACCACCAGGCCACCGCCGCAGCCATGGCCGGCACCAGCGTGAGGATGGTGAAACCGCCGATGATCGTAAGCAATGCCGTGACACCGGCCAGAAGGATCACCAGGCCGATGGAGATGAAGATCTCCGAAAATCCCTTGAAGAACTCGAAAGGCTCGTCTTCCTGTGGCATCGCGTTGCGTTTGCCTTGCCGGTCATCGACGAGCACCTTCAGCCGCGCGGCCTGTGCCTCGTCAAGAATACCGGCGGCGACGGCGGCGCGAAGGTCGCCGGCGATGCTGTCTTGCGTCATTTGCGGATCGTCTCCACGGTAAGGTTGCCATTGGTGTAGACGCAGATGTCTGCCGCAATCGCCATGGCGCGGCGGGCGATATCCTCGGCGGAAAGGTCGGTGGTCATCAGGCCACGCGCGGCGGCCAGCGCGAAGTTCCCGCCCGACCCGATGGCAGCCACGTCATGTTCGGGCTCCAGCACATCGCCTGCACCGGTGATGACGAACAGGCTTTCGCCATCGGTGACGATCAGCATGGCCTCAAGGTTGCGCAGGTATTTGTCCATGCGCCAGTCTTTCGCCAGATCAACACAGGCGCGGGCAAGCTGACCGGGGGCCGCCTCAAGCTTTTTCTCCAGCCGCTCCAGCAGGGTGAAGGCGTCGGCGGTGGACCCGGCAAAGCCGCAGACCACATCCTTGCCGCCGGGGGAAAGGCGGCGAACCTTGCGGGCGGTGCCCTTGATCACGGTCTGGCCAAGAGAAACCTGACCATCGCCCGCCACCACCACCTCACCGCCACGCCGGACCGCAAGGATCGTGGTGCCGTGCCAGCCGGGGAATTTGTCTTCGGCCATCGGACCCTCCATTTGCTTCTATATGGCCGGGGTCCGTGGGGTTCTCAAGGCATGGAAAAGCAGAACGCCCGCGCCTTTGGGGGGCACGGGCGTCCAAACTGCCGGTCCGGACGGCCTTAGCGGCGCAGGCCCAGACGAGTGATAAGGGTGGTGTAGCGCCCCTCATTGTTCTTTTTCAGGTAGTCGAGCAGCTTGCGGCGCTGGGCAACCATCATCAGCAAACCACGACGCGAGTGGTTGTCTTTCTTGTGGCCCTTGAAGTGCTCGGTCAGCGTGGCGATGCGCGACGACAGGATCGCAACCTGAACTTCCGGTGACCCGGTGTCGTTCTCTTTGGTCGCGTATTCCTTGATAAGCCGCGCTTTTTCTTCAACCGTGATCGACATCGTGGTCTCCTGTTCTAGGGGTCATGGCACAAGCCGGGATGTCGTCCAGCAGGGCCCTTGGAGGCTCCGCAGTCTTGCGGATGGGCGTCCGTAAGCGGATTCGGCCGGAAAGGGAAGGGGGATTTGGCACTCGCAACGACGCAAGCGCCGTTAACCACCTTGCCAGAATCCCGCAGCTTACGGCGATCCAACGCTTTTTCTGATACCCGCGCCATGGTAGGGTTCTGCAAGATTTCATTGTCCTGTCAGATGGTTAATGAAAATCCGGGCCAACAGCGGCAATCCGCTCAGTTCAGGGTGACGTCGTGTTCACGATACTTGGTCTTCTCGGGCTTGTGGCAGCGGGTGTCGCCGCTGACATCGTATTGTCCGGCCGGGACGATGGCGACCGTGACGATGACGCCGGCGACGAAGGCGCGAACCCCGGTCCCGAAAATGAGCCTGAGGGCAGCAGCCTGCCGGATGATGAAGCAGAATCGCAAGATTTTGATGGCATCGCAAAGTCCGACGACAGTGAGGATCCGCTTGACGAAGACCAATCCATCCGGGGAACGCCCGGGTCAGACAATCTTTCCGGCCAGGACGCCGATGACGTGATCGACGGCCGCGAGGGCGACGATCTGATCGACGGCCGCGCCGGGGATGACCTGATCGACGCCGGGCAGGGCGATGATGCAGTCTGGGCAGGCGCTGGTGCTGATACGGTCTTCGGCGGTGCCGGTGCCGACGCCGTTGAGGGCCAGGACGGAAACGACCAACTTGATGGCGGTGCCGGCGACGACTCGCTCGCCGGACATTCCGGGGATGACAGTCTTTCGGGCGGCACCGGGGAAGACATGCTTCTGGGCGGGGCAGGCGCCGATTCTCTCGACGGTGGCGCCGATGCAGATTGGCTGGCCGGGGGTGAGGGGGACGACCGGCTTCACGGCGGTGCAGGGGCAGACACGCTCGACGGCAATGCCGGGAACGACTGGTTGTCCGGCCTTCAGGGCGAGGTTGACGATTTCAACGAGGACTTCCTGAATGGCGGCTCAGGCGATGACACCCTGATCCTTGGTGCGGGCGACCACGGCCATGGCGGCGAAGGCAACGACGATTTTGTCCTGCATGAGTGGCTCAAGGACGGGGGCGTCGCCCATGTTGCCGACTACAGCGCTGCCGATGACAGGCTGGTCGTGGTCTATGACCCAGCGGTCCACCCTGACCCGGTCCTGTCGGTCGAAGTCAGTGCAGACGGCGCTGAAACCACCCTCATGCTGGATGGCTCACCCCTCGCCACCTTGCGCGGTGATCCGGTTGATCTTGCCGCCATCGACCTGAAGGCCGCCTGACTCCGGCCAGGGCAGGGGCTTCTGGTCATAGCTGACATAAAGCGGATGCCGCGGTTGCCCCTGACCGGTCAGGCCCAGATGCTCCAACGGCGCACCAGCCTGTCGCAGCAGTTTGACCACGGACGCCCCCCGGTCCAGATGTGCCCCGTGGTTGCCCCAGGCGCAGATGACCGCATCAGCCCAGGGCAGGCTGTCAAGGATTGCGGTATCGTTTGCCGGTCCGACCGGGTCAGCCTCGGCCCGCATCACCTTTGGATCTGTCGCGCGAAAGGCAAAGATGTTGGTGACCCGAAACGCCCCGAAGCCCAGCGCCCGGGCCCGGCGCTCGCAACGTTCCACGGTCGGGTCGTTCTGTACCTCGGTCGCGGTCGAGGGGTTCAGCATGATGAACAGCGCGCGTGGCCCCGACCCCCAGACCCGGGTGAGCAGATAGCGATAGCGGGTGCAATCGGAATAGCTTGCCTCGGACACGGCATCGCCCTTGATGAACGTCCTTGTGATCATGTGACCCCCAGCCCTGACCCAGCATTAGCCTACCGCCTTGCGCAGGGATACCCGCCCCGCTTGCATAGCGGTGCCTTCCCCGCTAGCACGGGACGGGTTTCCAAAGGGAATGACGATGGACGGGATCGACACGCTCAAAGGCAAGTTTCTTTCGGCCGTGGCCGCCGCCGCAGATGAGGCTGCGCTGGAAGAGGTGCGCATCGCCGCCCTGGGCAAGAAGGGCGAGATCAGCGCCCTTATGGCAACGCTTGGCAAGATGGAGCCCGAGGTTCGCAAGACCGCCGGGGCCAATCTGAACGCGCTCAAGGACGAAATCGACGCCGCCCTGCGCGCGCGCAAATCGGGCCTTGCAGACGCAGCGCTGGACGAACGGCTCAAGTCGGAATGGCTGGATGTCACCCTTCCCGGTCGCCCCCGCCCGCGCGGCACGATCCACCCGGTTTCCCAGGTGATGGACGAACTGACGGCCATCTTCGCCGACATGGGCTTTGCCGTCGCCGAAGGCCCGCAGGTCGAGTCTGACTGGTACAACTTCGACGCCCTGAACATCCCGCCCGAGCACCCCGCCCGGCAGGAGCATGACACCTTCTTCCTGCACCGCGATGTGGGAGACAGCCGCCCGCCGCATGTGTTGCGCACCCATACCAGCCCGGTCCAGATCCGCGCGCTGATGGACCAGGGCGCCCCCCTTCGCGTGATCGCCCCTGGCCGGGTCTACCGCATGGACATGGACCAGACCCATACCCCGATGTTCCATCAGGTTGAGGGGTTGGCGATTGATCGCGACATCAGCATGGCCAACCTCAAGTGGACGCTGGAGGAGTTTTGCCGCGCCTTCTTCGAGGTCGATCGCGTGGAACTTCGGTTCCGCGCCAGCCATTTCCCCTTCACCGAACCCTCGGCCGAGGTCGATATCCGCTATTCCAATGTCGGTGGCCAGCTCAAGATCGGCGAAGGCGACAAGTGGATGGAGATTCTGGGATCGGGCATGGTTCACCCCAAGGTTCTTCAGGCCGCCGGGGTGGACCCGACCCAGTGGCAGGGCTTTGCCTTCGGCATGGGCATCGACCGGATCGCCATGCTGAAATACGGCATCCCCGATCTTCGCGCCTTCTTCGAGGCCGACCTGCGCTGGCTGCGCCATTACGGCTTTTCTGCGCTGGACGTGCCGGATCTTGCGGGCGGGCTGTCGTCCTGAAAGGATTCGGCGATGTCCCTTACCGATGACGAAGACCTCGCCGCCCGCAAATATGCCGCCGCTCATGACCCGGCCTTTCCGGCCCGGCGCGAAGCGGCCTTTGCCGCGATCCTTGCCGCGCTTGAAGAGGCACTGGTCCGGGAAGGCTATGCGCTGAAGGGCAGCACGTTCAGCCGCACGACTCCCAATGGCAAATCCGCGGTCCATCTGCAGCGCAGCCGCTATGGCTGGGACGCGCAGATCGTCCTGCGCTTTGTCACGGCCGACGGCAACCCGCCGGATCACCCCGACTGGCCAGAGGATGACGACCTTACCCTCTGGCACTTCGCCGAAGATCATCCCCGCGACCCTGGCAAGCTGGCCTTTGTCGACGTGCTGGACGACCCCGCAGCCCTCACGCATGCGCTCGACCTCCTTACCACCCGCGCGCTTCCCTGGCTCGACGCCCTGCACGACCACTAGCAGCTTTCATTCTGGCCCAAATATCCCCGCCGGAGGCTCTTTCTGCCTGTTGCGCCGCACCGACCCTGCCCCTAGCCTGCCGCAAACGGAAAGGCCGAAGGCGATGACCAATCACGTCTCTACCCATCAGGCGGAAGAGGATGCCCGAAACGACCAGATCCTGATCTGGGTTGACGGGACGCTGAAACCGAAGGCGCAGGCCACGGTCAGCGTCTATGATTCCGGTTTCATGCTGGGCGACGGGGTGTGGGAAGGCATCCGCCTTTACAACGGGCGATGGGCGTTCATCGACGAACATGTCGACCGGCTGTTCGAAGCCGCCAAGGCCATTGATCTTGATATCGCCCGCACAAGGGACGAGGTCATTTCCGCAGTGTTAGAGACACAAGCCTCCAACCAGATGACCACCGACGCCCACTGCCGCCTGATGGTCACGCGGGGGGTCAAGACGCGGCCCTTCCAGAATCCGCGTCTCAGCCAGCAGGGCCCGACCATGGTCATCATCATGGAACACTCGCGCCCGAACCTGCCGCGCCCGATCACCCTGGCCACCGTGCCGCACCTGCGCGGCCTGCCGATGACGCAAGACCCCAAGCTGAACAGCCACTCCAAGCTGAACTGCATCCTTGCCTGCATCGCCGCGCAAAAGGCTGGCGCCGATGAGGCGCTGATGCTGGACGTGCATGGCTTCGTGAACACCACCAACGCCTGCAACTTCTTCATCGTCCGCAAGGGGGCAGTCTGGACCAGCACGGGCGACTATTGCATGAACGGCATCACCCGCCAGAAGGTCATCGACCTTTGCCGCGCGAACGGCATCCCGGTGCATGAGCGGAACTTTTCCCTTGTTGACACCTATTCCGCCGATGAGGCCTTTCTGACCGGCACCTTCGGCGCACAGACGCCGGTTGGCAGCATCGACGGCCGCCAGATCGGTACTGGCCAGATGGGTCCGATGACGGAACGCTTGCGCGGGCTTTATAAAACTCTGGTAGGTGCCTGACAGCATTCAGAAAATCGACCGATCCTTCCCCCTGCCGCACAGCCGGACCTATCCAGCGCAGTATCTGGTGGCCGGCCGCCTCGATTTCGGCCCATGCCTTGACGATGCCCCAGACACACAAGCTGCAAGGCGTCTGCCATGAAGATTGCCATGTGGTCTGGCCCCCGGAACCTGTCCACCGCGTTGATGTATGCTTTCGCCGCCCGGCCCGATTGTGCCGCGACGGATGAGCCTTTCTATGCCGCCTATCTGACCGCAACCGGCATCGACCATCCGATGCGAGCCGAAGTGATTGGCAGTCAATCCGCGGACCCCGACCGCGTTGCCGCCTTCTGCACCGGGCCGAACCCTGACGGCAAAGCGCACTGGTATCAAAAGCACATGACGCTGCACATGATCCCGGCCTTTGACCGGAGCTTTCTGCGCGCTGTGACAAATGCCTTTCTGATCCGCCACCCCGCCCGCGTCATTGCCAGCTACGCCAAGAAGCGTGAGGCGCCCACCCTTGCGGACATCGGCTTTCTGCAGCAGGCCGATCTGTTCGATCAGATCGCCGACCTTACCGGCACCCCGCCGCCAGTGATCTCGGCCGAAAGCATCCGCGCAAATCCGCGCGAGGGGCTGACACGGCTTTGCGCCGCCCTTGATCTGCCCTTTACCGACGCCATGCTTGCCTGGGCCCCAGGACCCAAACCGCAGGACGGCGCCTGGGCACCACATTGGTACAACGCTGTCCACCGCTCGACCGGGTTTGAAGACCCCGAAGGTCCGTTGCCCGACCTGCCGCCTGCGTATCAGCGGCTCGCCGATCAAGCCCTTCCTTCCTATCACCGCCTTGCCGCCCTGGCCCTGTAGGACATCATGCGCCCATATTCCCGCTATCTTGCCCCGCTATTTGCCCTGGCCTTGTCTGGTGGCCCGGCCCTGGCCGAAACATCGCTTTTCGACGCCTCGGCCGGGTTGGAGCTGGCCCCGTGCGAGCTGTCCAGCCTCAGCTGCACGACGCTGACCCTGCCGCTGGACCATCTGGGCAACGACCCGGAAAAGACAATCGACATCACCTTCGCACTGCATTTTGCCAGCGTCGAAAGCCGGGGAATCCTGTTCTATTTCGTGGGTGGTCCAGGCGCCTCGGGCCTTGCCTCGGCTGAAAGCTATCTTGCCTCGTTCGACGAAAGCCTGCTGCAGTATGTTGACGTTGTCTTTGTCGACCAGCGCGGAACCGGCCCTGTCCACGGGCTTGCCTGCCCTGTCGCACAGGCCGTCTTTGACGCCGCACCGGTCACGGTGTCCGATCCCGCAACGGCAATCAGCACGGCGCAAAGCTATGTTGCCGACTGCACCGCCGAAATGGGGCGTGATGAGCTTCTGCCCTTCGTCAACAGCGATCAGGCCATCCGCGATTCCGAGGCGTTCCGCCAGGCCATCGGCGCACCGAAGGTCTGGCTCTATGGCGAAAGCTACGGCACCCAGTTCGCCCAGGGCTATGCCGCGCAATTCCCCGAAGCCATCCGGGGGGTTATCCTTGACGGTGTTGTCGATCTCAACCTCGACGCGGAAGGCTTCTATTCGCGCTATACTGCCGCCGCAGAACGGCTTTTGTCGCGGACCTTTGCCGGTTGCGCCGACAGTCCGGCCTGTGCGGCGGATATGGGTGGCGATGCCGCGATGGTTTATGACAACCTCTCCGCGCAACTTGCCAAGGGGGCGCTGCTGGTACCCTTTCCGCTTGCTGACGGGACCATCGTCGAACGCCAGCTGACCTCGGGCCTTCTGGAGGCGAATGCCTTCTACGCGCTGTACTCGCCCGAGGGGCGGGCAAGCTTTCTGCGCGTTCTTGCCGCCTCGGCGCGGGGCAACCATGTGCCGATGCTGCAACTTGGCTATTCCAACACCTACATCGACCCTGTCACCCAGAAGGGGATTGCGGATCCCGGCTGGTTTTCGGCCGCCTACTACGCCATCACCTGCACAGACTATGACAGCGGGCCGGGCACGCCAGATGAGCGGGCGGCAGCGATCATGGCGGAAGCGGCCGCCTTTGCCCCGAACGCGCCGCGCCTGCTGCGGTCATACTATCTGGAACGGCTTGCTTGTGCCTACTGGCCGCATCAGGGCCCGCCTGTCCGGCCTGCCCCCTTTGCCGGGGGTGATTGGCCGACGCTGGTCCTGAATGGCGAGGCGGATCCCATCACCCCGATCTCGATGGCCTATTCGGTGCTGGACAGCGCCCGGAATGCCTATGGCGTCTTCCTGGAGGGCGGCCCGCATGTGATCTGGGGGCGCGGCCTCGCCTGCCCGGATGACATCGTCTACGATCTTCTGATCGACGGCACTCTGCCGAAGGCCCGCGAACAGGCCTGCAAGCAGGAGTTCATCGCCGACTATGCCCCGCTGACGCTGACGGACCCGAAGGACGCCGCCGATCCCGTGGCGGTCGCCCAGGCGCTGGACAGCGAGCTTTACCAGATCATCCCGCTCGGGAACTGGGACGGGGCCGATTCGCTGACCGTCGGCTGTGACTTCGGTGGAACCTTGACCGCGACTGCCACCGAGTCCGGAACCGACTATGCCTTTGATGGCTGCCGTCTTTGGCCCGAAGTAACGATTGGTGGCACTGGCGTGGAAACAAGGGCCGGTGCGGAGGATGACACCCTCACCCTTACCCTCGCCGTGTCCGGCAAGCACAGCGGCGACATCGTCTATCGCTACAGCCACCGCGATGAAGCATGGAACATTTCGGGAACATGGGACAGCAAGCCCGCCGTTCTGCCGCGCAATCTCCCCTAGGACAGAAGAACGAAGGAAGGTCTACAGACAAGATAATGCTATGATGCCGCTCGTCGGCCCAAGATATCGACAGCTACTACCGCCAGGTCTAGCTTTTTTCTCTTTTTCGTGTAGAGAAGACACACGTGGACAGCTGGTCCACGTGTGCAACTGTGACAGAGTGGTTATCGTGCCGGACTGTTAATCCGAGGCCCTCAGCTC
>JAPLPF010000081.1:0-45329 GCA_026400325.1 Rhodobacterales bacterium | reverse complement strand
GACAAGCTTTCTAGCAAACGAATCACCTAGTTGAGGCAGCCACCCTTGCGTTGCGCGTGGCGATCAGGCGCAGACGCAAGGCGTTCAGCCGGATGAAACCTTCCGCGTCCTTCTGGTCATAGGCGCCGGCGTCGTCTTCAAAGGTCACATGCTTTTCGGAATAAAGGCTGTGATCCGACCACCGCGCCACCGTCCGCGCCGACCCCTTGTAAAGCTTTATCCGCACGGTGCCGGTGACATGTTCCTGGGTCTTGTCGATCAGGGCCTGCAGCGCCTCGCGTTCCGGGCTGAACCAGAAGCCGTTGTAGATCAGTTCCGCATAGCGCGGCATGATGCTGTCTTTCAGATGCCCGGCGCCTGCATCCAGCGTGATCTGCTCGATCCCGCGGTGCGCCTCCAGCAGGATTGTCCCGCCGGGGGTTTCGTAAAGCCCGCGCGACTTCATTCCGACGAAACGGTTTTCCACCAGGTCAAGCAGCCCGACCCCATGCTTGCCGCCAATCTCGTTCAGGCGGGTCAGGATCGTGGCTGGTGAGAGCGTCTCGCCGTTGATCGAAACAGCATCGCCACGCTCGAACCCGATCTCGACATATTCGGGCGTGTCGGGCGCCTTTTCCACCGGGGTCACGCGCTGATAGACGAACTCGGGCGCTTCCTCGGCCGGGTTTTCCAGCACCTTGCCTTCGGACGAGGTGTGCAGAAGGTTCGCATCAACACTGAACGGCGCCTCGCCGCGTTTGTCCTTGGCGATCGGGATCTGGTTTGCCTCGGCAAACTCCAGCAGCTTGGTGCGGCTGGTCAGATCCCACAGCCGCCACGGCGCAATCACCTTGATCGCGGGGTCCAGCGCGGCCGCCGAAAGCTCGAACCTGACCTGATCGTTGCCCTTGCCGGTTGCCCCATGCGCCACCGCGTCGGCCCCGGTCTCATGCGCGATCCGCACAAGGTGCTGGGAAATCAGCGGGCGGGCAATCGACGTGCCCAGCAGATACAGCCCCTCATACAGCGCATTGGCGCGGAACATCGGGAACACGAAGTCGCGCACGAATTCCTCGCGCACGTCGACGATGTGAATGTTCTTTGGATCGATCCCCATCAGGATCGCCTTTTGCCGCGCAGGTTCCAGCTCTTCGCCTTGGCCCAGGTCGGCGGTAAAGGTCACGACCTCGCAGCCATATTCGGTCTGCAGCCACTTCAGGATGATCGAGGTATCAAGGCCCCCCGAATAGGCAAGGACAACTTTCTTGGGCTTCAGCATGCTCGGCCTCCGGCGGGGTTTTGCAGGCGATTAATGGGAAACTGGCGCAAGGGCAAGGATTGCGCCGCTTGTGGCTTGCAAAGGGATGACAATCTCCGGGCCTTGCCACCGCCAGTGTCCTGCGGCATCTGAAGGGGATGACACGTTTTTCAGACGCCGCCCGCACCGCCACGGCCGCCCTGCGCGAGCTGTTCGCCGAAACGCCTTTGCAGCGGAATGACCATCTGTCCGCCCGCTATGGCGCCGAGATCTTCCTGAAACGCGAAGATCTGTCGCCGGTCCGAAGCTACAAACTGCGCGGGGCGTTCAACGCCATGCGCAAGGTGCGCGCAACGCGACCCGAACAGCGGGAATTCATCTGTGCCAGCGCGGGAAACCATGCGCAGGGGGTGGCCTTTGCCTGTCGGCATTTCGGTGTGCACGGCACGATCTTCATGCCAGTCACCACGCCGCAGCAGAAGATCGACAAGACCCGCATCTTCGGCGGCGATGCTGTGCGAATCGAACTTACCGGCGACTATTTCGACCAGACCCTTGCCGCAGCCCAGTCGTTCTGTACCCAGAAGGGCGCACATTTCCTGTCGCCCTTCGACGATCCCGACGTGATCGAGGGGCAAGCGAGCGTCGCAGTCGAACTTCTGGACCAGCTGGGCCGCGCGCCGGATCTGGTGATCCTGCCGGTGGGTGGCGGTGGCCTGGCCTCGGGGGTGACGGGCTTTTTACGCGAGGTGTCGCCCTCCACCGGCTTTCGCTTTGTCGAGCCGTTGGGAGGGGCCAGCCTGACCGCCGCCTTGCGTGACGGGATGCCGGTCAAGCTGCCGCGCGTGAACAGCTTTGTCGACGGCGCGGCGGTGGCGCGTGTCGGCGCGGCCAACTTTGCAATGCTTGACTGGGTGTCGCAGGACCATGTTCTTCTGGCGCCCGAGGACCGGATCTGCGTGACCATGCTGGAGATGCTGAACGTGGAAGGCATCGTGCTGGAGCCTGCCGGGGCGCTGTCGGTCGACGTCCTGCCAGAGCTGGCCGACCAGATTCGCGGCAAGAGCGTGGTCTGCATTACATCAGGCGGGAACTTCGACTTCGAGCGCCTTCCGGAAGTGAAGGAGCGTGCCCAGCGTTATGCCGGGCTGAAGAAATACTTCATCCTGCGCATGCCGCAGCGGCCGGGTGCCCTGCGCGAGTTTCTGAACATGCTTGGCCCGAATGACGACATCACCCGCTTTGAGTATCTGAAGAAATCGGCCCGCAACTTCGGCTCGGTCCTGATCGGGATCGAAACAAAGGATGCCGGCCACTTTCGCCAGTTCACCGACCGGATGGATGCCGCGGGCCTTGCGTTCCGCGACATCACCGCCGACGAGGCGTTGTCCGAGTTTCTGATCTGACGCGCTACGCGGCGGAGACCACGGCACAGGTGTCCACAAGTCCGGCAAGCAGCACCTTGCGCGAGGCCTGATAGACCGCGGCCACCTTGCCGATATCGACCAAAGCGCCATAGCCGGCAGCGGCCTTGCGCTCACCGTCCTGGCAGATCGACGCAAGGTCAGTCAGACCAAGGTTCAAGGCGCTGCCTTTCACGAAATGCAGTTGCCCCTCGATCTCGCCTGATGGAAGGCCCGACAGCAGCGACCTCACGGCCTGATCCGCCTCTTCCAGGAACATGTCTGCAACCTCGGCAAAGCCGTCCGCGCCGATTTCCATCCGCAGTTCGTCAACCCTTTTCCAGTCAATCATGGCAGCACTTCCCCTGAATACCCATGCGCTCACGTTTCATTTGCGGCTCGAACAATTGCAGGTCTTGAACCGGGCAAGCTTTGGGCAAACGCTGGCAATTTTAGGTTTCACCTTCTGTTAAGTCCGAGCGGTCAGCCTGTAGGTCAAGCCAAGGAAGGGACCTGACGTGTTCGGCACCGTGATGCCACAAGACTTGCCGGTGGCGGGCCCGGGACCGCTCAGGCACGTGCTGGTTGTCGATGACAGCCGGGCACAACGACACATCCTTTCCATGCAGCTGCGCCGCTGGGGCTACCGTGTGACGGAAAGCGAAACGGCAGAAGCGGCGCTTGACCTTTGCGCCACCGATGATGTCGACATCGTCATCAGCGACTGGATGATGCCGGGTATGACCGGGCTTGAATTCTGCCGCAAGTTCAGGGGTCTCGGACGGGAGAGTTACGGCTATTTCGTCCTTCTGACCTCCAAATCCGAAAAGACCGAAATCGCCGACGGGCTGGAGGCGGGGGCTGATGACTTTCTGGCCAAGCCGGTGGCAGGAAACGAACTTCGCGCCCGTCTGCGGGCAGGGGAACGGATGCTTGCGATGCAGGCCGAACTGCTGGCGAAGAACCGGGTGATCGTGAACACCCTGACCGAACTGCAGAAAGTGTATGATTCGCTCGACCGTGATCTGATCGAGGCGCGCAAGCTGCAACAGACGCTGATCCGCGACCGGGTGCGCGACTATGCTTGGGCGAAGGCGTCGCTTCTATTGCGCAATTCGGGGCGTGTCGGGGGCGATCTGGTCGGCAGCTTTCGGGTGGATGATGACCGGGTGGTGGTCTACTCGATCGACGTGTCCGGCCATGGTGTTGCATCTGCCATGATGACGGCACGGCTGGCGGGCTTCCTGACCGGAACGTCGCCGGAACAGAACCTCGCGTTCCAGCAGGGCCCGATGGGCGGGCACATCCTGTTGCCGCCCGAGGATGTTGCCGAACGCTTCAACCGCCTCATGCTGGAAGAAATCCAGGCTGAACAGTATTTTACCATGATCTTCGCCGTGGTGGACCGCGCGGCAGGACGACTGAGCCTGGTTCAGGCCGGACATCCGCACCCAATGCTGATCCGCGCTTCGGGCGAAGTTCAGCGATTGGGCGAGGGCGGGCTGCCGATCGGGCTGATCCCCGGAGCAGACTATGTCCGGCATGATGTGGCGGTGGGTCCCGGTGATCGGCTGGTGCTGGTGTCGGACGGTTTCACCGAATGTCCGCTGCCGGGAAACCGCGACTTTGGCGAGGAAGGCCTGACCGAAAGCCTGCGTCGGTCGTCCAACATGTCCGGCGCGGATATGCTGGAGGCGCTGGTCTGGGACCTGACACAGCAAGCGGGCTGCGATGTCTTTCCCGACGATCTGTCAGCTGTCGTGCTGGATCTGTTGCAGGAATGACCCCAGCATCGCCCGGTCCCCCGGATTGCCCAGCCGCAACAGTGCCTCCTCCACCTGCAGCCAGACGGCGGAATGGCCGGCCTCGGACGGGGGGCCAAGACGCAGGACCGGGCGGGCAAGGTAAACCGTGCAGACCTTTTCGGCCCAAAGATCATAATCGGGCATGTAGGTGAACCGCCGAAACGCCCCCAGCCTGCGGGTGACCGCGACCTTCCAGCCGGTTTCCTCATACACTTCGCGGTGCAGGGCCGGGATCGGATGTTCGCCCCGGTCGATGCCACCGCCCGGCAGCTGGAATTCGGGGATCGGCATGGCCTGGTGGGTGGCAAGGATGTGGTCGCCCCGCAGCAGGATCGCATAGACGCCGGCGCGGCGGGTATAGCGTTGCCCGGGCTTTACCGGCTCGCCGTAGCGTCGGATCATGGCTTGCCCCTTGGACCTGCGGTTGCTCTGCCTATATAGCCGCAGTATGCCAAGTTCGGCAGCTTCAGGAAACCCCTTCCAGGAATTCCCATGACCATTGGTTCGCAGATCGCCTGGGACGACACCGTCCTGCCATTTCAGCTTGACGCCTCGGGCATCCGTGGCCGCGTCGCGCGGCTGGACGGGGTGTTGGATCAGGTGCTGCGGCAGCACAGCTATCCCCCGGTGATCGAGGCGCTGGTCGCCGAGACTGCCCTCCTGACGGCGATGATCGGGCAGACGGTCAAGCTGCGCTGGAAGCTGTCGCTGCAAGTGCGGGGCAAGGGCGCGGCGCGGTTGATCGCAACCGACTATTACGGCCCGACCGAGGATGGCGCGCCCGGCCGTCTGCGCGCCTATGCCAGCTATGACGCTGATCGGCTGGACCATGACGCCGATCCGTTCAGCCAGATCGGCGAAGGGTATTTTGCCGTCATGCTGGACCAGGGTGAGGGGATGACCCCCTATCAGGGATTTACCCCTATCGCAGGGGCGTCCCTTTCCGCCTGCGCAGAGACGTATTTCGCCCAGTCCGAACAGATTCCCACCAGGTTCCAGCTGGCCTTTGGCCAAAGCCGTGAACCGGGCCGGACCGAACGCTGGCGCGCGGGTGGCGTGATGCTGCAGCACATGCCTGCCGAAGGCGGTGTCGCCGCCGATCAGGGCAGCGGCGAGGGCGGGCTTCTGAGCCATGCCGATATCCTTGGCGGGGCCGAATCCGAAAACTGGAACCGGGCCAACCTTCTGCTTGATACGGTCGAGACACTGGAGATGATCGGCCCGTCCCTGGCACCGACCGACCTTCTGGTGCGGCTGTTCCATGAGGAAGGCCCGCGCGTCTTTGATCCGACGCCCGTGCGCTTTGGCTGTTCCTGTTCGGAAGACAAGGTGCGCAACACGATGTCGATCTACAGCCAGAAGGACATCGCAAGGATGACGACCGATGACGGCATCGTCACGGCCGATTGCCAGTTCTGCGGCGCGCATTACGAGATGGACCCCAAGACGCTTGGCTTCGAAGGCTCTGCCGCCTCGGGCGCAGAATGACTGACCCGGTCGAGGCGAGGCTGCGCAACGCGCTGTCCCGCCCGGCCGGGCCGTCGTCTGATTTCGATCTCAACCCTGGAATCCGGGCACCTTCGGCCAAACCCCTGCGCCCGGCTGCGGTTCTGCTGCCGGTCTGGCTTGGGCCCGAGGGTGCGGCCCTGATCCTGACCAAGCGGGCGTCGCATCTGAAGCACCATCCCGGCCAGATCGCCTTTCCCGGCGGCAAGGTCGACGCCAGCGACGCCAGCCCCCAGGCGGCAGCCTTGCGCGAGGCACGCGAAGAGATCGGGCTTGATCCGGACCGGGTTCGGGTGATCGGGACGCTGCCCGTGCATGAAACGGTCACCGGCTTTGCCATGACACCCTTTGTCGGCTTGTTGAGCGGCGATTTCAAACCGGTGCCCGAAGTGGGTGAGGTTGATGAAGTCTTTGCGGTCCCCTTGTCGCATGTGACTGATCCCGCGCGGTTTTCCGTGCAAAGACGACGCTGGATGGGGGAATGGCGGCAGTTCTATGCCGTGCCTTACGGCCCGTACTACATATGGGGGGCCACTGCCCGCATCCTGCGCGGTCTGGCAGATCGGGTCGGGCCATGAAGATCACGGGCGATTGGCTGGATCACCCGGGGACACAGGCGCTGTGCGCCGCCCTTGAAGCAGCCGGACATCGCGCGCTTTTCGTTGGTGGTTGCGTGCGCAATGCGTTTTTGGGCGAACCGGTCGCCGACCTGGATCTGGCGACGGATGCGCCACCCGAAACAGTCTCGAACATTGTCGAAAAGGCGGGTTTCAAGGTCATCCCAACCGGCATTGACCACGGCACGGTCACTGTGATTGCCGGGGGCAGGCCGCATGAAGTGACAACCTTCCGTCGTGACGTGGAAACCGACGGTCGCCGGGCTGTGGTGGCCTATTCCGACCTTGTCGAAGAAGATGCCCAGTGCCGCGATTTCACCATGAACGCGCTTTACGCCGACGCCCGGGGCGCTGTTCTTGATCCACTTGGTGGCCTGCCCGACCTTCTGGCCCGCCGCGTTCGCTTTGTGGGTGACCCGGAAACCCGCATCCGTGAGGATTATCTTCGCATCCTGCGCCTGTTTCGCTTTCACGCCTGTTACGGTGACCCCGAAGGCGGCATCGACGCCGAAGGACTTGCAGCCTGTGCCGCGTTTTCCGCAGGATTAGAGACGATTTCCCGCGAACGCATCGGTGCCGAGATGCGCAAGCTTCTGGCTGCCAAAGACCCTGCACCGGCGGTTGCGGCCATGGCGCAGTCGGGGGTTCTGGCACAGGTTCTGCCCGGGGCGGATCATCGCGCCCTTGCCCCTTTGGTGCATCTGGAGGCCGGCATGCCCCCCCGCTGGTTGCGGCGGCTTGCGGTTCTGGGCGGCACGGTGCCAGACGAGGCCCTGCGCCTGTCCCGGGCCGAAGCGCGCGATCTGGCCGGCCTTCGTGACGCCATCGGCAGAATGGACACCCCTGCGGTGCTGGGCTGGCGGCTAGGCGAGGACGGGGCCGCCGATGCCCTTGTGCTTCGCGCGGCTGTGCTGGAACAGCCGGTGCCTCATCTCGCGCTGCGCGAGGCAAAGCGCGGTGCCGCCGCCCGTTTTCCCATTGCCGCCGCCGATCTGATGCCCGGCCTTCAGGGCAAGGCCTTGGGCGCACGGTTGCGCGAGCTTGAGGCGGCTTGGCTTGCCTCTGATCTGACTGCCACCCGGGCAGACCTGTTGAAAGGTGCGTGACAAATCGCCCGGACTGCGCTAGGAAGCGCCCACCCAAGAAGGAGACCAGCATGGACAACGGGATTTCGCCTCGACTCACCTGAGCCGGCCGATCCCGTCGTGGCGGCCGCCTGCAGGCACCGCTTCACCCCATAGCTGCACCATTTCTTCGGGTTCCCACCATGTTCCGTTTCTTCGAAAACCTTGTCGATCCGTATCAGCCCTATGTTGAACAGGACGCCCCGCCGACGCGGCTTTGGCCGTTTCTGAAGGACTACATCCGTCCGTTCAAAGGCGTCTTTGCCGTCACGGCGCTGTTTTCCGTGGGCAATGCGATCCTTGACGTCGGCATGATCTGGTATCTGGGCCGTCTGGTCGACCTGATGACCGGCCAGACCCCCGCCGATTTTCTGGCGGAGCACTGGGTTGAGCTTGCCATCGTGACGGTCGTCATCCTCTTCGTCCGTCCCATTGTGGCGGGCGGGTCGGTCGGCCTGCTTCACAATACCATCCTGACCAACTTCGGAACGATGATGCGCTGGCGGGCGCACCGGCATGTCCTGCGCCAGCCCGTCGGCTGGTTTGAAAGCGACTTTGCCGGCCGCATCGCCAACCGCATCATGCAGGCACCTCCGGCAGCCGGGGATGCCGTGTTTCAGGTCTTCGACATGGCCGCTTTCGCCGCCGCCACCTTCCTTGGCGCGCTGCTCATGCTGTTCGATGCCGACCCGCGCCTGATGATACCGCTGCTGCTGTGGGTGGTCGGCTATCTTTGGCTGATGCGCTGGACGATCCGCCGCGCGGGCCCCGCCTCGCAGGCGGCAAGCGATGCACGCAGCGCCGTCACCGGCCGGGTGGTGGACAGCTATGCCAACATCCATTCTGTCAAGCTGTTCGCCCACCAGGACAGCGAACTGAACTACGCCAAAGAGGCGATCGAGACTGCCCGCAAGGCGTTTCAGACCGAAATGCGCATCGTTACCAAGATGGACGTGGCGCTGACCCTGCTCAACGGCCTCATGATCATGGGTGTCGCCGGGCTGGCGATGTGGTTCTGGGCCGACGGCACCGCGACCATCGGCGTTGTCGCAGCCGCCGTGGCGCTGGTGCTGCGGATCAACTCCATGACCTACTGGATCATGTGGGCCTCGACCAACCTGGTGCAGAACCTTGGCACCCTGGCCGAGGGGATGGAGACGATTGCCCAGCCCGTCACCTTGGTGGACGGCGCGGGCGCAAAGCCGCTTGCCTTCCGGGCGGGGCTGCTGGAACTTCGCGATGTCAGCCATCACTACGGGCGCGGTTTCGGCGGGTTGAAAAACATCAGCCTGACCATACGGCCGGGTGAAAAGATCGGCGTCGTCGGGCGGTCTGGTGCAGGCAAGTCCACCCTCGTCAAGCTGATCCTGCGGTTCTACGACACGGAATCCGGGGTCATCCTGATCGACGGTCAGAACATCGCCGAGGTCACACAGGAATCCCTGCGCCGCCAGATCGGCATGGTGCAGCAGGATTCAAGCCTGCTGCACCGGTCGGTGCGTGACAACATCCTTTATGGCCGCCCCGATGCCGGCGAAGACCAGATGATCGCAGCGGCACGAAAGGCCGAAGCGCATGATTTCATCCTGACGCTGGAGGACCCGCAGGGCCGCACCGGCTATGACGCCCATGTCGGCGAACGGGGGGTCAAGCTTTCGGGTGGCCAGCGGCAGCGGGTGGCTCTTGCCCGGGTGATCCTGAAGGACGCGCCGATCCTGATCCTGGACGAGGCAACCTCGGCGCTGGACAGCGAGGCCGAGGCGGCAATCCAGCAGGCGCTTTACGGGGTGATGGAAGGCAAGACCGTGATTGCCATTGCGCACAGGCTGTCCACCATTGCGGCCATGGACCGGATCGTCGTTCTGGAGGATGGTGAAGTGGCGGAAGATGGTCCGCATGCCGTGCTTTTGCGGCAGAACGGGCTATATGCCCGGTTCTGGGCGCGCCAATCCGGCGGGTTCATCGGGCTTGAAGAGGACGCGGCAGAGTGAGTTCCCTGATCCGGCTTGGCGATGCGATCGACGCCTTCCGCCCTGCGGACGGCAATCCGCCGCAAAGCCTGGGTGCCTTCATGCGCTGGTGTCTGTCCGGGTCCTGGCCGATGCTTCTGGTGGCGGGTGTCCTGTCGTCGCTTGCCGGGGTAACCGAGGTTGTGTCCGCCCTGATCCTTGGATGGGTGGTGGATGCGGCCGTCACCAGCAGCCCGGCAGGGTTCTTCACCGACCACTGGTCGCTGATGGTGTGGTTCCTTGCGTTTTACCTGGTCCTGCGCCCCCTGGCCTTTGCGGTGTCGTCCGCGTCCAACAGCATCATCATCGGGCCGAACGTGATGCCGCTGGTCCTGTCGCGCCTGCACCGCTGGACGCTGGGGCAGGCTGTCACCTTCTTTGACAACGACTTCGCCGGACGCATTGCGCAAAAGCAGATGCAGGCGGCGCGGGCCGTCACCGATGTGGCGACAGAAGTCATCAACACCGTCTGCTTCGCGCTGGCTTCGGTCATCGGGTCGGTCGCGTTTCTGGTGCTTGTCGATGTTCGGATTGCCGGGGCACTTCTGGTCTGGCTGGTCGCCTACATCTTTCTTATCCGCTTTTTCATGCCGATGATCCGCGTGAACTCGGCCGCCCGTGCTTCCAGCCGGGCGATGGTTTCGGGGCAAGTGGTGGACACGATCACCAACATCAAGACAGTGAAACTGTTCGCCCATGCCGCCTTCGAGGACCGCGTGGCACTGGACGCGATGGAAGTGTTCCGCGACCGGTCGCTGGAATTTGGCGTCATCTCAACCTGGTTCCGCTTTTCGCTGATGCTGCTTGCGGGGGTGCTGCCGGTCCTGCTGATCGGTGGCGCGGTGTTGCTGTGGCAGGCGGGGCAGGCGACGGCTGGCGAAATCGCCGCCTCGGGGGCCATCGCCATGCGCATTGCCCAGATGTCGGGCTGGGTCAGCTTTACGCTGATGTCGATCTACACCAGCGTGGGCGAGGTCGAGGATGGAATGCGCACTCTGTCCGCCCCCCATACGCTGACCGACACACCCGATGCCAAGGTTCTGCCGCGCGTGGCGGGTGAGGTTCGGTTCGAGAACGTGACCTTTGCCTATGGCCGCGAACGGGGCGGGGTTTCAGGGATTGATCTGACCGTAAGGGCAGGGGAAAAGCTGGGCATCGTCGGGGCATCCGGCGCTGGGAAGTCTTCGCTCGTCTCGCTTCTTTTGCGGCTTTACGACCCCGAGGAAGGCAGGATTTCGGTCGACGGCCACGACCTGCGCGGCGTCACGCAAGAGTCCCTGCGTCGCCAGATCGGCATGGTCACGCAGGAAACCGCGATGTTCAACCGGTCGGCCCGCGACAACATCGCCTACGGCCGTCCCGAAGCGTCCGAGGCCGAGATCATCGCCGCCGCCCGCGCTGCCGAAGCGGACGAGTTCATCGCAGGCATGGCCGATCACCAGAACCGCAAGGGCTATGACGCCTTCCTTGGGGAACGCGGGGTCAAGCTTTCGGGTGGTCAGCGCCAGCGCATCGCCCTTGCCCGCGCTTTCCTGAAAGACGCGCCGATTCTTGTGCTGGACGAAGCGACAAGTGCGCTTGACAGCGAAGTAGAGGCCAGCATTCAGGAAGCACTTTCCCGCGTGATGGTTGGCAAGACCGTGCTGGCCATCGCCCACCGCCTGTCCACCATCGCCGCGATGGACCGGATCATCGTGCTGGACCGCGGCCGTATCGTCGAGGTCGGCAGCCACGATGCGCTGCTTGCCAAGGATGGGCTTTACGCCCGCTACTGGAAACGCCAGTCCGGTGGCTTTATCGGCACCGAAGACGATGTGGAAGCGGCGGAGTGATCGTCACCATCGACCGTCTGGGCCACCTTGGCGACGGGGTGGCAGCGGGGCCGGATGGTCCGGTCTTTGTGCAAGGGGTTCTGCCGGGAGAGGTGGTTGACGGCGCGCTGCAGGGCGACCGGCTGACCGATGTGAAGATCATCACCCCATCACCTGACCGGGTGAAACCGCCTTGCCGTCATGCCCGCACCTGTGGCGGCTGCCAGCTTCAGCACGCGTCCGACCCCCTTGTCGCGCGGTGGAAGGCCGAGGTTGTCCGATCGGCCCTTGCCGGTCAGGGCCTGACGGCCGAATTCCTTGCGCCGGTCACGTCGCCGCCGAACTCTCGCCGTCGCGCCACACTGTCGGCCCGGCGCACCAAAACTGGCGTTCTGATCGGCTTTCATGCCCGCGCGTCAGATACCATTGCCGAGATCCCCGATTGCCAGCTTCTTGACCCGGCACTTCTTGCCGCTGTTCCCGGTTTGCAGGCGCTGGTAGCTGCGGGTGGCTCGCGCTCGGCCGAGCTTTCGGTGCAGGTCACGCTTGCCCGGGGCGGCGCGGATGTCGTGATAACCGGGGGCAAGCCGCTGGACGCCACAATGCGGATGGACCTTGCCCGTCTTGTCGAGACCCACGGCTTTGCGCGCCTGACCTGGGACGGCGAAATAGTGGCCCTGCGCGACCGCCCGGCGCTGACCATGGGCCGAAGCACCGTCGTTCCCCCAGCCGGTGCCTTTTTGCAAGCGACACCGGACGGTGAGGCGGCCCTGCTTGCCGGTGTGAAAAGCGCGCTTGGACCGCAATCGCGCGTTGTCGATCTTTTCACCGGCATCGGCACCTTTGCCCTGCCGCTTGCCGAGGGCATGGAGGTTCACGCCGTCGAAGGTGACAAGGCGATGATCGCCGCCCTTGACCTTGCCGCGCGCAACACACCCAATCTGCACCGCGTCACGACCGAGGCGCGCGATCTGTTCCGCCGCCCGCTGGAGCCGGACGAGCTGTCCCGCTTTACCGGCGCCATCATCGACCCGCCCCGCGCCGGGGCCGAGGCGCAGACCGACCGGCTTGCCCGATCGACGGTCCCGGTAATCGCCGCAGTATCCTGCAACCCGGTCACCTTTGCCCGGGACGCGAAAATCCTGGTTGCGGCAGGTTACAGCCTGGACTGGGTCAAGGTTGTCGACCAGTTCCGCTGGTCCACCCATGTCGAGCTTGTGGCGCGGTTCAGCAGGACCTGACAATTCCGTGAAGGCGTTTGTGCGTGGCCATCTTTGCTGCCTGCACGGCTAGGCAAATCGGCCAGATTCCTGTAACCACGGGAAAAAAGGCAGGCGGAACGGGTATGCGATTTCTTCGACTGGTCATCCTTCTGACGCTGGCATTCGCTGTTGCGTCCTGCGGAAGCTCGAAAATCCGCAAGTACCGGGGGCCTGAAGTCACCCAGATCCAGGTCCACAAGGCGGATCGGAAGCTGTACCTGCTGCACGATGCCGAGGTGTTGAAATCCTACGACATCGGTCTTGGCTTTCAGCCGGTCGGGCACAAGCAGTTCGAAGGTGACGGAAAGACACCCGAGGGACAGTACTTCATCAGCTACAAGAACCCGAACTCGGACTATCACCTGTCGCTGAAGATCTCTTACCCGAACGAGGCCGACATCGCCTTTGCCGCGTCGCAGGGCAAACCAACCGGTGGAGACATCGTCATCCATGGCGGGCCCCGAGAGCGCACGAACAAGAGGGACTGGACGTGGGGATGCGTCGCCGTTTCCAACAAGGAGATGGAGGTCATCTATTCGATGGTGAACCCCGGAACGCCGATCTTCCTTCTGCCGTGAGGCACAGCCCCCGTTTTCAGGCGCCCGTTTTCAGGCGCCCATTTTCAGGCGCCCGTGACCAGCGTCCACCAGATCTTGCCGTTTGGTTCCTGATACCAGGCAAAGCCGATGCTGCGGGCGGCCGGGTCCATGATCACGGCGCGGGTATCGGGCTGGGCCATCCAGGCGGACAGGGTCTCAATCTCGGTCTCATAGGTTTCCGAGATCAGTTCGCCCACCAGCCGCCCGGTGAATCCTGCGCGCTGCACGCGAACCAACGGAGACGATCCGTCGGACCCGAAATGCCAGGGCCGGTTCTGGACGGACATGTCGCGGGAATGGGTGGCGGCGGCCGCGTTCAGGCTTGCGTCAAAGCTGAGAGGCGTCAGGGATTTCGCCCCTCGCAGGGTGTTGACCGAATCCAGCAATCGGAATTCGATCTCGCTCACGTCGCCGGGTCTGATCTTGTAGACCTTCGGCAAGGGCTTGCCATCCGCGCCAAGGGTCGGGCCTGACGATGCGCAGGCAGTCAGGGCAAGTGCTGCCCCCGTCAGAAGAAACAGGCGTCTTTTCATTGCGTCCACCAGATGCGTCCACCAGATTTTGGCTGCACGAAACGCAGCGATCCGGGCACTCTTATCGGAAGCTGACGGCGGGTTCAAACAGCCTGATGCCGATTGACGCCGGATGACAGGTCTTTGAATTGCGAAGGCGGTTGATTTTGGCTATATCGGCCAAAAGAGAACGAAGGCAGGAGAATTCACCATGGCAAACGGCACGATCAGCCGTCGCACCCTTCTTGGTGGCGCTGCCGGGCTGGCAGGCCTCGCGGCACTTCCGGCTTTGGCGCAGGACGGCACGACCGAATTCACCGCCCCGGTGTCAAGTTCGGTGCGCAACAACATTTCAAGCTTCCGGATGTTGCAGTGGCAGGATTATTTCGACAACACGCGCGGCGGCGCGATCCTTGTCGACATCACCTCGCGCGCGCTGCACTACTGGTCCGAGGATCAGTCGATCTATCGACTTTATCCCACATCGGTTCCGCTGTCCGAAGATCTTACCCGCCGCGGCATGACATCGGTGGTCGAGAAGGTCGTGAACCCGACCTGGCGCCCGACCGCCGCGATGAAGGAACGCCACCCCGAGTGGCCGGATGTCGTCGAAGGCGGGTCCAAGGACAACCCCCTTGGCACCCGCGCCCTGTATCTGGGCTGGACCTACTACCGGATTCACGGCACGCACGACACCCGCAAGATCGGGCGCAAGTCGTCGAACGGGTGCATCGGGCTTTACAACGAACACATCGAAGAACTGTTCGAGATGGCGAATGTCGGTATGCAGGTGCTGCTGGTCTGACCGTCAGTCCCCGATTTCAGACCCGGGCCGTGTCACCGAAAGGGCCGCGGCCCTTTCATTTTCGCAACGGCCGTCCGAACTCCTGCACAAGGTACGCGGCAACCCTGTCGTCCTGAGTTGCCAGAATGGCCGCCCGCGCGGCCTCTGGTGCCTCGGTCCGGCCAAGGTCGCGCAGGCAATGGGCACGCAGGACCAATGCCGGCTGATAGCCAATCCGAACCGCGTCGGGCAATTGGTCCAGCATCGCCAGCGCCTCTTGCGGTTCGCCCTGCAAGCGGCGCACCGCGGCATGGGCCACCTGCCCCCCGACGGTCGGATGGAACTGCGTCAGAAGACCGTGCAGCGTCTCCAGCGCCTCCAGGTTCAGCTTTCCGGTGATCGCGCGCTGCACATGCACCGATTGGATCGCCGCCTCGCACTGGAAGCGCCCGAACCGCCCGGCACGCGACGCCAGCGTCAGCAGTTCTTCGGCCTCGATCACCTGGTCGCGGTCCCACAGGGTTGCATCCTGTTCGGACAGCGGCACGAAAACGGCCCCATCCCGCGCCGCACGCCGGGCATGGATGTAGAGCATCAGCGCCAGCAGGCCCTTCACCTCGGGTTCCTCGGGGATCAGCGCCAGCAGGACCCGCGCCAGATGGATTGCCTCCTCCGGCAGGCCCAAGGCCTGGCTGCCATCCCAATCCGCCCCGAAGGCGCCGTAGATCGCCTCCAGCATATCCGCCAGCCGGTCCGGCAGGTCCTCTGCCTCGGGCAGGGCAAAGCGCAGGCGCAACTCCCTTATCCGCGCCTTCGCCCGGACCAGCCGCTGCCCCATCGTGGCAGCTGGAACCAGAAAGGCCGTCGCGATCCGTGCCGCGTCCAGCCCCAGCACCGCCTGCAGCATCAGGGGCGTCCGCGCTGCCGGGTCGATCGCCGGGTGGGCACAGACGAACATCAGCGAGAGCCGCTCATCTGCCTGCACCGCCCGGTCAGCCCGCTCCTCGGCCCGCAGGATCAGTTCCTCCGTTGCCGCCGCACGCGTCCGGTCATGACGGTAAAGATTCGACAACCCGTTGCGGGCCACCGTCAGAAGCCAGCCCTCCGGATTTGCTGGAACCCCCTGGCGCGGCCAGACTTCCAGCGCGCGGGCGAAGGCAACGGCCAGCGCCTCCTCCGCAAGCGGCAGGTCGCGCGTCCCGGCGGCAAGGATTGCCAGCAACCGCCCATAGGACAGGCGCGCCGCCCGCTCGGCAACCTCTGCAGCGGACGGCGTACCCATGGCTCAGGCCATCGGCGGCAGGACAGGCCGCACCTCGACCGACCCGGTCAAGGCGCAGGGTGCCTTGGCCGCCCAGTCGAGTGCGGCATCAAGGTCCGGCACGTCGATCACGAAATAGCCGCCCAGCTGCTCCTTCGTGTCGGCAAAGGGTCCGTCCTGAACGTGGCGCTTGCCGTCCTTGATCCTGACTGTCGTGGCCAACGTCGGGCCTTGCAACCCATCGCCCTTCACGATCACCCCCGCCTGTGCCATCGCGCCGATAAAGGCGTTCCAGCCACCCCAGTAGGCCCCGGTCTCGCCCGGGTCGGTGCGACGGGCGAACTCTTCCGCGGTCTCGTTCAGCATCAGCATGTAGTGCATCGATTATCTCCCACGATTCAGCGCAGAATGCCACGACGCGCGGCGAAAAGGGAAAGCGCAAGGCTCCCCCCGGCGATGGCCACGACCGAGGACAGGATGGCAAGTTGCGTCGGCAGGATGTCGAACAGCCCATGCGCCCAGTCGCCCGCGAACAGGGCGATGTAGCCCGGCAGCGAGACGGCCAGCACCAGCACCGCCAGCCGCCGCTGAAGCAGAAGAAGCCCCGTCCCGATGGTCCCGCCGATCACGCCCACGGCAAAGACCAGAGTCATCCATCCGGGCAGCGAGGTATAGGCCAGCGCCTGCGCCCCGGTCATGCCCTGGGCCACCAGGCTGCCCTGCGTCTGGGTCAGGAACCCGCCGAACTGCCACAGGCCGAAGACGTTCCAGGCCAGGGCGGCAGTTGCCGGCAGCACCAGCCACAGCGGGCGCTTCGTGAATTGGGGAACGGGTAGCGCAGTCATCGTCATCTCCATCGGTTCAGCCGGTCGAATGCCGGGCAAAGGAGTGACACGCGACCGACCGCGATTTCGACAGGGGTCGGGAAGAAAGTGTTCAGACCAGGGGCCAGAGGTTAAGACCAGGTAAACAGAAAAACTCAATATATTGATGTTAAAGACTTTTCAATTTCTGCCCACCGTGGACGCTATCCTGCCTTCGGCAGCCAGCCGGCAAGGTTTTCCTCGATCACCGCGACAAGCGCCTCGATGTGCGCGGCGTCGTCGTTCAGGCAGGGAATGTAGGTAAAGCTTTCCCCACCGGCGTGTTCGAAGGCCTCACGGATTTCGCCGTTGATCTCTTCCAGCGTCTCGATGCAGTCCGCTGAAAAGGCCGGGGCCATCACGGCAATGCGCTTTTTCCCCTGCCTGGCAAGCTCGGCGACGTGTTCGACAGTGTAGGGCTTCAGCCATTCTTCCGGACCGAACACCGACTGGAAGGTGGTGTCGATCGACCCTTTCTCCCATCCCAGCCGTTCGCGCAGCAAGCGCGAGGTCTTGGCGCACTGGCAATGGTAGGGATCACCCTCAAGCAGATAGCGTTGCGGCATCCCGTGATAGCTGGCCACCAGAACATCCGGTGTGTGGTCCAGTTTTGCGTAGGCCGTCGTGACCGAACGGGCAAGCGCGTCGATGTAAAGGGGATTTTCGAAATACTCCGGCACCGTCCGCACGGCTGGCTGGCGCTTTTCCTTCATCATTGCGCGAAAGAACTGATCATTCGCGGTGGCCGAGGTCGCCCCGGCGTAATGAAAGCGGGAAGAAAAGCACCTTCTCGCACCCGGCTTCGACCATCGCCCTGACCTTGGTATCGGTCGATGGATTGCCATAGCGCATGCAGAAATCGACCATGACTTCAGCCCCGTGCCGTGCCGCCATCGTTTCGGCAATCGCGGCGGTCTGGGCCTTGGTGATGGTCAGAAGCGGGCTTTCGTTCAGATCATGGTTCCAGATCAGCTTGTAGTTGGCGCCGGATGAAAACGGCCGCTTGGTCAGGATGATCAACTGCAGCAGCGGCTGCCATTTCCAGCTGGCGTAATCGACAACGCGCTTGTCCGACAGAAACTCGTTCAGGTAGCGTCGCATTGACCAATAGTCGTAGTTGTCCGGTGTCCCGAGGTTGGCAATCAGGACCCCGATCTTCGGCTTGCGGACCGGGGGGTGATTGGCGGGGGCATGGGCCAGGCGGCCCTCTCCCGGCATTACAAGCGAACCTTCGGCACCCTGTGCTGGCTTTGCGTCAAGCATCTGAACGATCCCAATTCTTCCCTTGGGGACATATAGGCTTGCGCGCCGGGGTCAACTGTCCTTGGGCAAGGGCTTTTCCGGCACGCCCAGGGCATCTGCCAGCCTTTGCCGCGCGGTCCCGGGGCGAAGGGGCTGCTGCTGGCTGTCATGCGGGGCCCAGCCGGTCAGGAACACCATCTCGAACGTCGCCTTTAGCATCCCCTCGGGCGTGACAAAGCTGTTGCGGTAAACCGCCTCGGCCGATCCAAACACTGCGCGGCGGGTAAGGCCACGCGGGCGGGCGGCAAGGGCGCTTGTCTCGCCCATGGCGCGCAGGTCGGCGAAAAGGCGGCCTAGGTCGCGGTAAAGGACGGTCTGGGTCAGGCTGTCGGCCACCGGAAGGGCGAACCCGGTCCGCTGCATCAGCGCGCCCAGATCGCGGATTTCGCCCATCGGCAGCACACGGGGCGAAAGTCCGCCGGTGACGGCACTTTCAGCCTCTGCCAGGCTGGTGCGCAGCTCGTTCAGGGTGGCCCCGCCAAGCAGGACCACGATGCACAGCCCGTCGGGCCGAAGCGCACGGCGGCATTGCACCAACTGGCCCACCGGGTCATTCGCCCAGTGCAGACCCATGGCATGGATAACCAGATCGTGGCACTGCGGGTCCAGCGCCAAGAGGTCATCATCCGGCACCAGCCGGGCATCGGGGTGGAAATCGGCCCAGACCTGCGGATATCCGGTCACGATGGCGGGTGCTGTAAAGGTTCTGTTAACCTCGTTCAGTCTTTCCTTGATATCGGACCGGGCAAGATCATGCAGGAAAAGTGCCGAGCGGTGGTCGGCCAGCGTCCCCGCACGGGCGCGGTGCCGGACAAGGGCCATGCGATCGGTCATCAGGGGCGGCTGCATCATTGCCGGGACATTAGGAGGACAGGATGGGATTGCAAGCCGCGCTGCATGTGCTTTACCCGCCGCAATGCATCAGCTGCATGGCGCCCGTCACGTCGGACTTTGGCCTGTGCAGCGACTGTTGGCGCGAGACGCCCTTCATTGCGGGTCTGGTCTGTGACCGCTGCGGCACGCCCTTGCCGGGCGGAGAGCCGGGGGAAACCGCGGTCTGTGACGACTGCATGACCACCGCGCGACCTTGGGGGCAGGGGCGGTCGGCACTGCTTTACCGCGACAACGCGCGCAGCATTGTCCTTGCGCTCAAGCATGGGGACAGGATGGACCTTTCGCGCCCGGCGGCTGGCTGGCTGATGAAGGCGGCAGCCCCGATGTTGCGGCCCGGGATGCTGGTCGTGCCAGTGCCGCTGCACTGGACCCGGCTGTTCCGGCGCAAGTACAATCAGGCGGCGCTTTTGTCCAGGGCGCTGGCCGGGCTGGCCGGTCAGGACCATTGCCCGGACGCGCTGGTCCGTCGCCGCACCACCGGCTCGCAGGAAGGGCGGACACGGGATGACCGCTTTGCCAACCTTGTCGGGGCCTTTGCCGTGCCAAAGCGGCGCGAGGCCACGGTTTCGGACCGCGACATCCTTCTGGTTGATGACGTGATGACCTCTGGTGCGACCTTTTCGGCGGCGACCGAGGCACTTTTTGCAGCAGGCGCGGCATCGGTTGCCGTTCTCAGCCTTGCGCGCGTTGCGAAAGATGCCTGAAGCCCTATAGTTGCCGCGCAGCAAGAGGTTTCCCATGCGCAGCGCAGCGTCTTTTGTCGAGATCTACACCACCCCGATCTGCCCGTATTGCCATGCCGCCAAACGGCTCCTGGATCGCAAGGGCGTGACCTACCACGAGATTGACGTCAGCCGTGACCCGGCTTTGCGGCAAGCCATGATCCAGCGGGCGAACGGGCGGCGGACGGTGCCGCAGATCTTTGTGGGAACCGTTCATGTCGGCGGGTCGGACGACCTGCACGCGCTTGACCATGCGGGCAAGCTTGACCCCCTTCTGGCCGGGTGATGCGCGGGGGGCCTTTACGGGTTGGCCTTGTCCAGCTGACCGTGACCGACGATCCGGCGGTAAACCTGCGCGTGACTGTGGACGGGGTGCGCCGCGCTGTCGCGGGGGGTGCCGGATTCGTGCTGACGCCCGAGTTGACCAACGGTCTGTCCTCCAGCCGTGCCCACCAGCGCCAGGTTTTCCGGCATGAGGATCAGGACGAAACCCTTGCCACCCTGCAGGATGAGGCGAAGGCCGCAGGAATCTGGCTGTTGATCGGATCCCTGGGTGTCCTGACCCATGACGCCGACGGCCGCTTTGCCAACCGCAGCTTCCTGATCGCACCGGACGGCAGCATTGCCGCCCGCTACGACAAGATCCACATGTTCGACGTAAACGTCTCGGAAACCGAGATTTACCGCGAAAGCGAAGGCTATCGCCCGGGCACGCGCGCGGTTCTGGCCGAAACCCCGTTTGGCCGTGTCGGCATGACGGTCTGCTATTACCTGCGGTTTCCAGCCCTTTTTCGCCGTCTGGCTCAGGCCGGGGCGGATATTCTTACGGTTCCAGCCGCTTTCAACCACATCACCGGTGCCGCGCACTGGGAGGTTCTTCTACGCGCCCGTGCGATCGAAACCGGCTGTTTCGTCCTGGCCCCCGCGCAGACCGGTTTTCACCCGGAAGCCGTTGGCAAGGGTCGCCGCACACATGGCCACTCGCTTGCCGTCGCCCCCTGGGGCGAGGTGCTGGCCGATGCGGGAACTGACCCGGGCGTGATGCTGGTTGACCTTGACCTTTCCCGCGTGGGTGAGGCGCGCAAGCGGGTGCCGTCACTGACCCATGACCGGGGTTTTGAGGGTCCATGAGCAACGAAAGGACCGACGACATCGCCGTGGCCCTGTTCGGAGAGCTGTTCATGGCAGACCAGTTGGCCCGGAACCGGATTTCCCGGGTTTTGCCCAAGGGCATGCAGTTGTCGCATTTCTCGGTCCTGAACCATCTGGCCCGGTTGGGTGATGAACGCACACCTGCGCAACTGGCCAAGGCCTTCCACGTAACGCGCGGGGCGATGACCAACACGCTGACCCGGCTGGAATGGGCCGGTCACATCCACATCCGCCCGGATTGGGAGGATGCGCGTCAGAAACTCGTCGCGATCAGCCCCTCGGGCCGGGCGGCGCGGGACGCGGCGGTTGCAGCTGTCGTGCCATTGATCGCGGAAGTGGTTCAGGCCATGGGACACGACAAGCTGCGCGCGCTTTTGCCGGTCCTGCGTGAGCTGCGCATGCGCCTTGGGGACGAAGCACCCTGACCTGCGGCGAGGGGCGGCGTGGCACTTCTGGCACAGGGCGTCAGGGAAGTGCCGCCGATGCTGTGGATAGCTTGGGTAACGGGGAGGTTAGGTCTTGCTCTGACTGCGGTAAGTTCGCATAGACTGTAAGGGCACTCAGGGTACCCGTCATCATGCTTAACTCGTCTCGACGTCTGCTTGCCGTATCTGCCGTGAGCACTGCGCTTTGCGCGGGTCCGGCCTTGGCCGAGATCACGCCGACCCTGAATATCAACGGCACAACCGGCCTGATCGACATGCCCTCGGGCGACGCCCAGGATGACGCGACGTTCAGCTTCAGCACGACCCTGGTCGGACCGATCACACGCAGCACCCTCAGCTTTCAGATCACCGAGCGTCTTTCGGCGTCTTTTCGGTTTCAGACCCTGCGGGACTGGGACACGCTGTTTCCCGATGATCCGTCAAGCGACGACCAGCGCAACATGGACATCCGGTATCAGATTCTGAAGGAAAGCCAGTATGTTCCGGCCGTGACCATCGGCCTTGTCGACTTTCTTGGCGACGGCGGATTTTCGTCCGAATACATTGCCGCGACAAAGACGTTCAAGGAAAAGGTAAAGGTCACAGCTGGCCTTGGGTGGGGTCGGCTTGGGTCTTACGGGTCGATTGGCTCGCTTTTCGGCGACCGGCCACCCCTGGAGAACACCGAAGTTGGCAAGCCGAACTCTGACCAGTGGTTCCGCGGTGATTTCGCACCGTTTGCGGGGGTCGAATACAAGATCAACGACCGCTGGACGTTCAAGGGTGAATACTCCTCGGACGCCTACGAGCTTGAGGATGAGACGCGCGGCATCATCGATCGGAAAAGCCCCCTCAACTTCGGTTTCGAATACCAGCGCGGGCCCTATGCGCGCTACGGCTTTTACGCGCTGCATGGCAGCGAAATCGGCCTGACCTTCCATCTGATCCTCAACCCGAAGACCCGCGCGACCGGTGGGGTAATGGGGCCTGCCCCGTCACCGGTGATGTCGCGGCCCGCGCGGTCGTCCGATCCCGAGGCGTTTGACACCGGATGGGTGACCCAGCCCGATGCAGGCCCCCTTCTGCGCACCAACCTGGCAAAGCGGTTGGCGGTTGACGGGATTGTCATCGAGAACCTGGCCTACACCGCCAGCACAGTGCAGATTCGCGTCCGCAACACCCGGATCGACGCAGGCTCGCAAGCGATCGGACGCACCGCGCGCGCGCTGAGTCAGGTGATGCCGGCGTCGGTGGAAGTGTTCGAGATTGTCCCCGTTTCAAGGGGGATCGGCGCGTCGAAGGTCACCATCCGGCGAAGCGATCTGGAACAGCTTGAATTCGCTGCCGACAACTCGTCGCTGCTGCGCGAGAGGGTCGAATTGTCTGATGCCGGCCCGGTGCCCGAAAATGCGATCGGAAGCGAAGGACTTTACCCCCGGTTCGGGTGGAGCTTGCGCCCCTCGCTGACGATGAACGAACCGTTGCGAGGGGCCGTGCGGCTGCGCCTGTCTGCGTCTTACGACATCCGGCCGGGCCTTGTTTTGTCAGGGTCGATTTCGACGCGGATCCTTGGAAACGGCGAAAAGCTGACCGGATCGTCCACAGGTGCATTGCCGCCTGTCAGATCGGACGGCAAGGCCTATACCGAGAACGGCAATCCGGCGGTGGAAAATCTGACGCTTGCCTGGTTCGCAAGACCGGCAGCGGATATCTACTCCCGCGTCAGTTTCGGCTACCTGGAACGCATGCATGCCGGCATCTCGGGTGAGGTGCTCTGGAAGCCGGTTGAAAGCAAACTGGCCCTTGGAGCCGAGCTTAACTACACCAAGCAGCGCGATACCGATGGTGGCTTCGGATTTGACGAGTACGACTATGACGTCGTGACGGGACATGTCTCGGCCTACTACGAATTCGGCGGCGGTTTCGTTGGCCAGCTTGACGTGGGCAGATACCTTGCCGGAGACGTGGGTGCCACGGTGTCGCTGGACCGCATCTTTGCCAACGGCTGGAGCGTCGGGGCCTTTGCTACCGTGACGGACGTCAGCGCCGAGGACTTTGGCCCTGGCAGCTTCGACAAGGGTGTCAGGTTCACGATCCCGCTGAACTGGGCGATTGGAACCGAAGGCCAGCGCACCTTTGGAACGACGCTGCGCCCGGCTTCGGGGGATGGCGGGGCACGGCTCAACGTGGATGGGCGCCTGTACGATGTGATCCGCGAATTCCACTCGGGTGCCCTCGATTCCGAATGGGGGCGGGTGTGGCGGTGACGAGAGCGGCAAGGTTTGCCACTGGTTTTCTTGCGCTTTCCCTTGTCACGGCCTGCGGAAGCTACGGTGGAGTTGACACCCCCCCGGTGTTCAGGGTTGCCGGTGAGGTGGCAAAGGAGGCCGTGGGAGCCGTCAAGTCCAGACGGGGTGGCGGCGGCGCGGCGACCCCCGCTGCACCGCCCAGTCGGGAAGAGCTTGAAAAGGCCGGAAATCCGGTCCTGCGCGTCGTGATCCCGGCCCGTGGGTCCGACGCATTCCTGACCATTTCGGACGACAAGGGCGACGTGGTAACCTGGACAACCAAAGACGGCACGACCTTCAGTCTGCGCAACGGCGTTCTGACCCAGACCCGCGGACTTGGGCCTGACCTGATGTCGTCAGAGGTGCCGTCGGTTGCCACGCTTCTGCGCAATGGCGCAACCTACCAGCGGTTGTATTTCTTCCTTGGACCGGATGACCGGATGGGTCGCAGGACCTATGACTGCACAGTCACGGTTGTCGGCAAGGACACGATCGAGATCTTCGCCAGGAACCATGCCATAACGCGCGTGACCGAAGACTGCACGCGCCCGCAAGGCAGCAAGATCACCAACGACTACTGGATCGAGGGCCAGACAGTGCGGCAATCCTCGCAATGGGTCAGCGGCCCGGTCGGGGTTGCGATTTTCCAGCGGGTCGTTGACTGAGATAGTCTGACCGACAACAGTCCCCTGTCCTCAATAATCCCGTTCAAGAAAGATCCCGACACCGGTATCGCCGTCGTCATCCAGACGGCCACGCACGGTCACTCCGGGTCGCAGATCAAGGTTCACGTTCGCCCGGGTCCGCCCGTCCTGTGTGATTTCAACCTCGGTATAGACCTTTTCAGTCAGATACTTGCCCGCGGTCAGCGCCGTGGTGCCATCATCCGCGGTGGCAAGATCAAAGTCATCAAGGCCAAGCCCATCCCGCAGCCTGCTGACAATTCCTGCACCGCCACGCCCGGCAAGGGTGGCGACGGCATTGGCAAGTTGCGCGGCCTGAAACCCGGACAGTCGGCCCAGGTCGCGCCCGAACAACAGATGTGCCAGCACTTCCTCCTGCGGCAGTTCGGGGACCGAGGTGAAGGTCACTTCGGGGTCGTCGGCCGGTCCGTCGATGGTGACAATGCTGGTGACGCCGTCACTGTCGGACTGCGCTGATACCCGGATGATCGGAACAAGGCTGCCTTCAAGCCGAAGGCTGGCTTCGGACAGGACCAGCCGTTTGCCCAGAATGTCCAGCCGGCCCCGGATCAGGTCGAACCCGCCCGACGGAACAACGGCGTCGGTGGTTCCGGCAAGCCGGATCTGACCGCCCAGTTCGGCGTCAATTCCGCGGCCGCGCAGGAAGATGCGGCTGGGGGCAGACACTGTCAGATCAAGCCGGAAGGGTTGGGTTGACCCGCTTGACCCGGCAGCCGCGCCATCCGAACCGATCAGTCCGGCGCGCGCCCGCGTGTCCCGCACGTCCCGGGGTTCGTTGACATGGGCGACATCCAGAAGCGCCGAGCCGCTTTCAAACCCGGAGGCAGGCACGCGAAGGTCCACCTGCTCCAGATCAAGCCTGCCCGAAAGGGTCGCTCCGCCGGTCAGCGGGCCGTCAATGCCGATGCGCCCGTCCACAAGGGCCTCGTAAAGCTCGGGGTCGATCAGGCGCAGCCGGTCCAGCGTGACCTGCAGTCTTGCCGGGAACGGTGCTGCCAGACCGATGGGGCCATCGACCCGGATCAACCCGCCGGTGGACAGGCGGGCCGTCGATGAAACCTGCGCCTGGCCAGCCTGCAACTGGGCCAGCGCCTCGATTCCTTCGAGGGAAACGCCAAGGTTCGGGTCGGTGAAGCGGCCATTCGACAGGGTAACCCGCCCCGACAGAGAACTGACCCGGAACGGCCCGTTCAGCCGAAGATCGTAGCGGGCGGTGCCATCCAGCGCCCGAGGCGAAAGAAACAGGTTGGCAAGCGCAGCCCGGGCGGTGCCTGCAAGCACAAGGTCGGCCGATGACAGGTTTGCCCCGATCCGGCCCTTGACCGCGCCGTCAATCCCGCCCGGACCGCGCAGGCCAAGGTCAAGCACATAGCCCTGGCCGTCTTCGATAGCCGAGCCGGACAGCGCCAGTGGACCCTGCAGATCGGGCATCAACAGCCCAAGATTCGCCAACCGGGCGTCGATAACCAGCTTGCGCACCAGGGCATCCAACTGGCCGGTGATGGCCAGGCTGAGCTGGGGGTTTTCCAGACGCGCCTTGTCGATCTTGATCGCCTGGTCACGCAAGGCCAGCGTCGCGGACAAGGTGCTTTTGCCGGCAAGAAGCTTGTCGGCCTCGACATTGCCGACCTGCAGACCCTGCGCAGACCCCGACAGCGATAGGTCGCCATCCTTGGTCGTGCCATCGAACCGGGCCTGAAGGTCGGCCCTTCCGCCGAAACCGGGGCCAAGAGCAGACAGATCGGTCACCGAAAGCGTCGCCGAAAGGCTGGAGCCATCGCTCGCCAGATTGCCGCTTGCCTTTGCGGTCAGGGCCTTTGCCATCAGGTCAAGGTTTCGCAGGCTGGTGCCGGACTCGTCACGCAGGATCGACAACCGGGCGGTTGACTGGCCGGACAGAAGCTGGTCCAGGCTGTCGAAGCCAAGGGTCAGATCGTTCGCGATGACCTCGGCCTCGGCGTCCACCATCCCCGACAAAGGGCTTGCCGACCCGGAAAGCCGGACAGAAGCGGCGCCGGACATCGGCCGATCAGCCAAAACCGAAAAGCGCGACAGATCGGCAGCAGCAAGGTCCAGACTGCCGGTCGTCTGGAACGCGTCGTTCAGACCTTCGATTGCCAGCGCCCCCTTCGCGGAAAGCCCGTCGCCGGCAAGGTTTACATCGCTCAGACTGATCGCTCCGCTGCCTTCAAGGTGGCGAAACCGCAAGCCGCCCGCAAGGTCGGTTCCGATGGCTTTGGCAAGTCCTGGATCAGTCGGAAGCAGACCGCTTGCCGTCAGCCGCAGGGTGCCCCCGACGCTGTTCCCGGCCGGGGTGCGACCGATCCTCCCGGACCCGGTCAGTTTCAGCCGCCCGACAGACAGGTCGGCGCGGTCCAGCCCCTCCAGCGTGATGTCGCCGGACCACCCCTCACCTTCGCCTGGTTGCAGGCCAAGGGAAAACCCGGCCCGGTCGATCCGGGTTTCGACAGCGCCAAAGGGCAAAAGCACAGGCTCGCCATCGGGTGTGGCCAGGGTCCCGGTCAACTCTATCGTTTCGGGCAAGCCATCGGCGGCAAGCGTCCCGCGCCCCTCAAGCTGCAGCGACCGGGCGGCCAGCGACAGCCGGTCCAGCGTGACCCGCCCGGTGGTCGAGCGGCGGGCGTCCAGTTCAAGGCTGATCGCGGTGCCGAAGAAATCAACATGCTCGGGCACCAGCATCGGCGCCAGATTGCCCCCGACGCTGGCTTGCAGCCGGTAACCTCCGTCGGGTTCCTCGCCCAGAACAACCGTTCCGGCCAGACGGTCCTCGCCATCGGTCGCCAGCCGGATCGTCGCCCGATGATCTTCCAGTGGACCGGACCCCTGCACTTCGAAAGCGGCGGATGGTGCGCCGGGCACCCCCAGCAGCGAGACGACGATTCCGCCCGCGCCTTCATCGGCGGTCAGCGAAAGGTCAAGCTGGCGGGTTGCGTTGGCATAGCTGGCCTGCAGCTGGATTTCTCCGGTGGGGCCACTATCGGTGCGCTCCAGTTCAATACTTGCCGATCCCTCGCCCCCTGCAAGCGTCATCGCGGCCAATAGTTTGCCCTCGACCGCTTGCCCCAGAACCGTCTCGCCAAGGACGATGCGGTCGGCGGCGATGCGGTCGATGTCGATGGATACCGGCAGTTCCGGCAGGCTGAAGGCGGTTGCCTCGGCGCTGGGCAGGGTGTCCTCGGTCGATGTGGGCAGCCGGTCCAGGATGATCTCGGTCGCGGAAAGGTCGCTGACCCGCACTTCGCCCGACAAAAGCGACGATCGGCTCCAGTCAAGCGTGGCACCGTTCAGCGTCAGCCAGACGCCCTGATCGTCGGCAATCGTCAGGCTTTCGATCGTTGCACGGGCCGCAAGGGCGCCGGCAAAGCCGGTGATCGTCACCTGCCGACCGGCGCCGGACAGGTTGTCTTCCAGAAATGCGGTCAGGAAATCGCGGTCGTCCTCTTGCGCATGGGCCGGGGCCGCGCACAGCATCAAGGCTAGAAGGATCGGCGCACGCATCAGAAAGCCTGCCCCAGACCGATGTAGAACTGCACGCCTCCGCCGGTGTCGCCACCAACAGGAGCGGCCACGTCCAGCCGGATCGGCCCGATCGGAGTCTTGTAGCGCACTCCAAGCCCCGCGCCGGCATGGCTTTCGGCGGTGTCGCCAAAAGCGCCGTCGATCCCGATGCTGGCGGCATCGACAAAGCCGACAACCCCGATTGAATCGGTCACCCTTGCGCGCAGCTCCAGCGACCCGCCGACGAAGAACCGCCCGCCGATCTGGAACTGCGACCCGAAGCCCCGGCTTACCGAAACGCCCAGGGACCGGTAGGGTTGCCCGCGCACCGTTCCCCCGCCACCCGAAAAGAACAGGTCGTCGCGCGGGGTCTCGAACAGCTCGGACCCGTAGATCGCCCCACCTTGCGCCCGCACCGCCACGACAAACCGCCCCGGTGCGCCCAGGTTGCGATAGGCGGTGGTGTCAAAGCCAAGAAACGGTTTGGCGGTCGCGTCGATGTAAAAGCCCGAAGTCGCATCGGCAGAATTGTCGCGCCGGTCCCATGTCAGGCCAACCGGAAGCGACAGGTTGCGGAAATTGTAATCGCCGGCGGGATCGGTGCCGTTCTGGTAGGAATAGGTCAGCCCTGCCCGCAGCGTCAGCTGGTCCGAGACGATGTGCGAAAAGGCCAGACCGAATTCCACCGTGTCTGACTTGTCGTCGACATCGTCCAGATGGTCAAAGCGCAGCAAAAGCCCCGCTGTCGTATCCGGGGTCAGCGTGGCCGGGCGGTCCAGCGTGACGCCAAAGGAATAGTCGACGCCGCTTTCGCTTGACCCGATGTTGGTGATCGCACTTTCCAGCTTCAGCCGCTCACCGCCGCCCAGAAGGTTGCGGTGCAGCCAGGATCCCGAAACCGATACGCCATCAAGACTGGCAATCTCGGCCCCGAAGGAAAAGCGCCTGGGTTTCTGTTCGACCACGGTGGCGGTGATGCCCAGCAGGTCGGGCGCGGTGATCGCCTCATCCTCGACCAGGATGACAGAGCTGAAGATGCCGGTCCGCCGCAGCCGGGTTTCGGCGCGGCGAAGTTCGGTTTCGCTGAAGGTCTCCCCCTCGGGCAGCCCGGCGATCCTTTCGATCCGGGCCGGGCGCATCCGGTCCTGGCCCTGGATCGCCAGCGGGCCAAAGCGCAGCCGTGGCCCCGGGGCCAGCGCCACATCGACATCAAGGATGGCCCGGGCATGGTCGGCATAGACTGCCTGGTCCGTCACCGCGACCTTGGCATGGCCGGTATCGCGCCAGGCCCGCAGCGAGACCGATACTGCATCCGAAACCCGGCTGCTTTCGGCGGGCTGCCCGCTGCGAAACGTCTCGGGCAAGGCGGTTCTGGGAACCAGGGGCGCGATTCTCGTCTGGCCGAAGGTGAAGGGTGGGCCGGGGTCCACGAACACCGTGATGGCCGAAATGGCGGATGGCGCTTCAAGCGGCCGGATGTCGGCAGCCTCACGCCCGTCAATGGAAATGCGGACGACGACCGAATAGTGCCCCCGCGCATAAAGCGCCGCAAGAATCCGCCCATAGTCCGACCGCGCCGCCGCCAGAAGATCCTGCGGGTCAGTCTGGCCCTGCGTTTGCAAAGACCGAAGCTGGATTACGGACTCGAGCGCCTTGGCCAGCCCTGCATCTCCGCCGCGCACCTGAAGATCAAGCCGGTCAAGCGCGACCGCCATGGAAGCGGACAGGCCCAGAATGACCACCCCGAAGGCCGCCCGGCACATGCGCCTGACCTGTTCGGCAAGCATCCTGCTTTGTCCCCTTTGCGTATTCGGGCAAGTATTGCAGGTCGGTCCGACAGGAGCAATGCGACGCGCAAAGCGCGGGCAATTTTTCACCCTTCGCCTTGATGGGCCGACCCTGTTCCAGCCGATGCCGTCATGTGCCTGTCACAGGCTGGCCGCACTTATGTCGGCGACCAGACGGAGATCAGACATGACCGATACCGGCTATGACCTTGACGAGGCCTATCAGATCAACGGACCCGCGGACGCGCGCAAGATGTATGGCGATTGGGCGCCGACCTACGATGAAAGCTTTGGCGCGGCCTGGGGGTACATCGCCCCGCGCGAGATTGCCGCCATTCTGCGTGGGGAAGTGCCGGCATCGGCCGAAATCCTGGACATCGGCTCTGGAACCGGACTTGTGGCCGAACACCTGCGCGGCCTGACGGTGGACGCGCTGGACATCACGCCCGAGATGCTTGAGGTCGCCCGCGGGAAATCACTTTACCGGCGGTTGACGCTTGGCGATCTGACCGGGACCCTGCCGATTGCCGACGGCAGCTATGACGCGATCATCAGTTGCGGCACCTTCACACACGGCCATGTCGGGCCGGAGTGTTTTCCCGAGCTGCTTCGCATCACCAGGCCGGGTGCGGTCTTTGCCTGCGGGACCATCGGTCCGGTGCTGGACGGCGCCGGGTTCGGGTCGGCATTGGCGCGGCTGGTGGCGCATGGCCGGATCACCCCGGTCATCTGGCGCGACATCCCGATCTATGAGGGTGCAAGTCACGCCCACAAGGATGACCGCGGGTTGGTGATGGTGTTCCGTCGGGTCTGAAAACGGCCAGGCTGGGGGCTGGTCGGACGCAATCCGCCTTGCTAGACTTGCCGGATGATGACCGACCTTGCCAGCTTTCACGCCCTTGCCGCGCTTGACCTTGGGCCGATGGTGCCGAAACCCACCAGCGTTGAAGGCGGGCAGACCGAAGCCTCGGTCACCCTTGCAACCCATGACGGCGGACGGGTGGAGATCGGTGTCTGGGAATGCACCCCGGGCCGGTTCACCGCCGACCGCAGCCGAAGTGCCGAGTTTTGCCATTTCATCTTTGGCCAGGTCGAGATGACCCATGCCGACGGGCGCAAGGTCCTGCTGGGGCCGGGCGACGCCATCAACCTGCCTTTGGGCTGGAAGGGCGAATGGCGGGTCATCGAACGGGTGCGCAAGCTTTACGTCATCACCATGGGCTGAGACAGCCCCTTTGACCAAGGCTGAAGCCCGACAAGGGGAAAGCGGGAAGATCCGATATGCCAAGCTACAGGAATTCCGACCCGGTGCCGCCGATCATGCAGGGCAGCCCGCCGCCGCCCGAGATGCGCGTGCCGTTGTCCGACTGGGATCGCGCGCCCTGGAACCGCTGGACCTTCCAGCATGTAAGCGAGTTCGTGCCGACCGCCCGCATCCGCCGGGGCGACCATATTACGCCCCTGCCCGCCGCCGAAAGCAGCCTTGAGGCGCTGGGCTACCAAGGTCCGGATGGCAAGCCGACCACCTTTGGCAAGATGCTGGATGACACCTACACCGATGCGATGCTGGTCTGGAAAGATGGCCGGATGCTGCATGAAAGCTATCACAACGGCATGACACCGCAGTCGGTGCATCTTCTGCAATCGGTGTCAAAGTCGGTGACCTCGGCCACGGCGGGGTGTCTGATCGGGGCGGGATTGCTGGACCCGGCAGCCCCGGTCACCGACTATCTGCCCGAACTTGCCACGACTGCCTGGAACGGTGCCAGCCTTCAGCAGGTGCTCGATATGACATCGGGCACCCGATACGCCGAGGATTACGAGGTGCCGGACAGCGATGTCGGCAAGACCGACTATGCGTCGGGCTGGAAACCCGCGCCCGAAGGTGTTGATGCCAGCGATTGGCCGGGCTGCATGTGGGACCAGATCCTTGGCCTTCGGGTCGCCGACGCGGCGCATGGCGAAAGGTTCGCCTACCGGTCGATCGAAACCGATGTTCTGGCCCATGCCATGCAGCGCGTGACCGGCAAGCGGCTGGCGGACCTGATTTCCGACCATCTGTGGCAACCGATGGGCTGCGAAGAGGATGCGACGATCACCGTGGATCGCGCCGGGTATGGGCTGGCCTGCGGCGGCATCAGCGCCAGCCTGCGCGACATGGCTCGGTTCGGGATGATGCTTCTGAACAATGGTCAGGTCGAGGGCCGGCAGGTTGTGCCAAAGGCCTGGTGCCAGGACATTCGCCACGGCAAGCACGGGCTATACGACGCCGAGAATTACAAGGACTGGCCGAACGGGGCCTACCGCAACCAGTTCTGGGTCGAGGACAGCCGCCTTGGCCGCCATTATTGCTTTGGTGTCTTTGGCCAGATGGTGATGATCGCACCCGACAGCAACATGGTGGCGGTCAAGCTGTCCACCTGGCCCGACTTCGTGGACGCGGGCCATTACCGCAGCGCGATGGACGGGCTTCGGGCGGTCGAAGCAGCCTTCTGACCGGCAAGGGCAGGCTGGACCGGGGGGAATCAGGCTTGCATCGCCCCCGTCCTTGACCTATATCCACGCCAACAGCTGCTTTGGGGTCCACACCCGAAGCTACCGAAAGTCGCAGCGGGCCGCTTGTGCCCGCTTTTTTGTTTCTGGAAGTTCCATGTCCGACCTGATCGCCAAGACTGCCATCGACCGCCGCCTGGCCGACATCATCACCCCGGTGATCGAGGGTCTGGGATTCGAGCTTGTGCGCATCCGTCTGATGGGCGGCAAGACCCGTACCCTGCAGATCATGGCCGACCGACCGGATGGCGGAATTGGTGTTGATGAATGCGGCGAGATCTCGACCGCCGTATCCGCCGTTCTGGATGTCGAGGATCCGGTCGAGGACAATTACATTCTTGAAGTCTCCAGCCCCGGCATCGACCGTCCCCTGACCCGCCTGAAGGATTTCGATGTCTGGAAAGGCTGGGAAGCCCGGATCGAGACGACCGAGCTTGTCGACGGTCGCCGCCGCTTCAAGGGCGGTCTGGCCGGGATCGACGGCGATGAGGTTCTGATCACCCTCGACGAGGCGGGCGAAGAGGTCACCATCGGGCTGAAGTTCGACTGGCTGTCCGACGCCAAGCTGATCCTCACCGACGAGCTGATCAACGAGATGCTGCGCCAGAAGAAGGTGGCCGAACCGGCCGAAGGCGAGTTCGACGAAATCGAAGAAACCGACGGGGATGAGGACGCAGATCCCACCCCCGAGACGAAGCACTGAGGGGAGACCACGATGGCAATCACATCGGCCAACCAGCTGGAACTTCTGCAGACCGCCGAAGCGGTCGCGCGCGAAAAGATGATCGACCCGGAACTGGTGATCGAGGCGATGGAAGACAGCCTCGCCCGGGCCGCCAAGTCGCGCTACGGCGCGGAAATGGATATCCGGGTGAAGATCGACCGCAAGACCGGGCGGGCCAGCTTTACCCGCGTCCGCACCGTGGTCGAGGATGAGGCGGTGGAAAACCACCACGCGCAGGTCACGGCCAAGCAGGCGAAAACCTGGCTTGCTGACCCACAGATCGGTGACGAGATCATTGACGAGGTTCCCCCCGTCGATCTGGGCCGAATCGCCGCGCAATCGGCCAAGCAGGTGATCCTGCAGAAGGTCCGCGAAGCCGAGCGTGACCGCCAGTTCGAGGAATTCCGCGACCGCAAGGGCACGATCATCAACGGCGCCGTCAAGCGCGAGGAATACGGCAACGTCATCGTCGACATCGGCCGTGGCGAAGGCATCCTGCGCCGGAACGAAAAGATCGGCCGCGAAGCCTACCGCATCGGCGACCGCATCCGCTGCTATATCAAGGACGTCCGCCGCGAACCGCGCGGTCCGCAGGTGTTCCTGTCGCGGACCGACCCGCAGTTCATGGCCGAGCTTTTCAAGATGGAAGTGCCGGAAATCTATGACGGCATCATCGAGATCAAGGCCGTCGCCCGTGACCCCGGTTCGCGCGCCAAGATCGCCGTGATCTCCTACGACAACTCCATCGACCCGGTCGGTGCCTGCGTCGGTATGCGCGGCAGCCGTGTTCAGGCCGTGGTGAACGAACTGCAAGGCGAAAAGATCGACATCATTCCGTGGAATCAGGATCAGGCGACGTTCCTGGTGAACGCGCTTCAGCCGGCCGAAGTCTCCAAGGTCGTGATCGACGAAGAGGCCGGCAAAATCGAGGTCGTCGTCCCGGATGAGCAGCTTTCCCTTGCCATCGGCCGCCGGGGCCAGAACGTGCGTCTGGCCAGCCAGTTGACCGGTCTGGACATCGACATCCTGACCGAGGCCGAGGAAAGCCAGCGCCGCCAGGCCGAGTTTGCCGAACGCACCAAGCTGTTCATGGACACGCTGGACGTGGACGAGATGATGGCGCAGCTTCTGGTTTCCGAAGGATTCACCAACCTGGAAGAAGTGGCCTATGTCGATCTGGACGAGCTTTTGTCGATCGACGGCTTTGATGAAGACACCGCCGCCGAGCTTCAGGCCCGCGCGCGTGACTTCCTTGAGGCGGCCAATGCCAAGGCGATGGAAAACGCCCGCGGCATGGGGGTTGAAGACAGCCTGGTCGAATTCGAGGGCCTGACGCCGCAAATGCTTGAGGCGCTTGCGATGGACGGCATCAAGACGCTGGAAGACTTTGCCACCTGCGCCGACTGGGAGCTGGCCGGCGGCTGGACGACCGAAAAGGGCCAGCGCAAGAAGGATGAAGGCGTCCTTGAAAAGTTCAACATGTCGCTTGAGGAAGCGCAGACCCTGATCATGACCGCCCGCGTCATGCTGGGTTGGGTTGACCCTGCCGATCTTGAAAAGCCGCAGGATGATGTGGCCGAAGACGCGGAGGCCGAGGTCTGATCCCAGACCTCGGAACCCAGAAGCGCATGACGCGCGGCGGCCGGGACAAAGATCAGGACGAACCGGAACGCAAATGCATTGCGACCGGGGAAAGCCAGCCAAAGGCGGGGTTGATCCGCTTTTGCGTCGGCCCTGACGGCATGGTAGTGCCCGATGTGCTGGGCAAACTGCCCGGTCGCGGACTTTATGTGACCGCCGACAAGGACCTGATTGGCAAGGCGGCGAAGAAGGGACTGTTTTCCCGCGCGGCACGCCAGCCGGTGAAGGTGCCCGACGGACTGCCCGATCTGGTCGAGCGGCTTGTCCTGCAGCGGGTGATTGATCTGATCAGTCTTGCGCGCAAGGCGGGCGATGCGGTGATGGGCTATGAGAAGGTCAAGGACTGGCTGGCCAAGGGGCAGGCGGCAACGCTGATCCAGGCCAGCGACGGGTCAGAACGCGGCAAGACGAAGCTTCACGCACCCGAGGGTGAGCGGGGTTTCATCGGCATTCTGACCGCGGGGGAAATGGGTTTGTCCTTCGGGCGCGAACGTGCGATACACGCCGCGCTTGCGGCTGGTGGACTCAGAACCCGTGTTGTAGAGGAAGCGGCAAGGCTTGGCGGTCTGCGTGTGCAGACGGCAGGGCAAGTGGGCGGCGTGACCGCCATGAAGGATACGTAGGACGCATGAGCGATACAGACGGCAAGAAACCTCTTGGCCTTGGTGGGGGCGCACCCCGTTCCGGACAGGTGAAGCAAAGCTTCAGCCATGGCCGCACCAAGAGCGTCGTGGTCGAGACCAAACGCAAGCGCGTGGTGGTTCCGACCGCTGCCCCCAAGCCGGGAACCCCCGGTTCGGGCCAAACGGTCACGACCACCAGCTATGGAGATCCCTCCAAGCGCCCCGCCGGCATCTCGGACGCCGAGATGGACCGCCGCATGGCTGCCTTGCGTGCCGCCAAGGCGCGTGAGGCCGAAGACGCGGTCCGCCGCGTCGAGGAAGACCGCGTGCGGGAAGAAGACCGCGCCCGGCGCCGCGAAGAGATTGAAACGAAAGAACGTGAAGACCGCGAACGGGTCGAGGCGCTTCGTGCCAAGGCCGATGAGGAAGATCGCGCCGCCAAGGCCGAAGCAGCCGCCCGCGTGGCCGCTGCCGAAGCCCGCCGCGCCGATGTGCTGGGCACGCGCCCCCGGTCAGCCACCCCCGCCCCTGCGGCGGCGGATGCTGCCCCAGCCAAGGCCGCGCCTACGCCTGCGACGCCGGGTGGTGATCCGCGCGGGCCGGCCAGTGCCAAGCCCGGACTTGCCCCGCGCAAGACCGAACGCGAGCGTGATGCGGAACGTGACCGGGGTGCCAAGCGCACGACCGGCGAAGACGCACGCCGCACCGGCAAGCTGACGCTGAACGACGCGCTGGCTGGCGAGGGCGGGCGCACCCGCAGTCTTGCCGCGATGAAGCGCAAGCAGGAAAAGGCCCGCGCCAAGGCGCTGGGGCTGGGTCAGAAGGCCGAAAAGCAGGTGCGCGATGTGCAGCTGCCGGAAACCATCGTGATCAGCGAGCTTGCGAACCGCATGGCGGAACGTGGTGCGGACGTGGTCAAATCGCTCATGAAAATGGGCATGATGGTCACCATGAACCAGGCCATTGACGCCGACACCGCCGAACTGGTGATCGAGGAATTCGGCCACAAGGCCATTCGTGTGTCGGATTCCGACGTGGAGCAGGTGATCGACACGGTCAAGGACGTGGATGAAAATCTGGTGCCGCGCCCGGCGATCGTGACGATCATGGGCCACGTCGACCATGGCAAGACCAGCCTGTTGGATGCCATCCGCAAGACCAGCGTTGTCTCTGGCGAAGCGGGAGGGATCACCCAGCACATCGGCGCCTATCAGGTGAAGGCGGCCAATGGCCAGATCATCACCTTCCTGGATACGCCCGGCCATGCTGCCTTTACCTCCATGCGGTCGCGTGGGGCGCAAGTGACGGATATCGTGGTGCTTGTGGTTGCGGCAGATGACGCCGTGATGCCGCAGACGGTCGAGGCGATTGCCCATGCCAAGGCCGCCAAGGTGCCGATGATCGTGGCGATCAACAAGATCGACAAGCACGAGGCAAACCCGCAAAAGGTGCGGACCGACCTTCTCCAGCATGAGATCGTGGTCGAAGCGATGTCGGGCGACGTTCAGGATGTCGAAGTCTCGGCCAAGACCGGCCTTGGTCTTGATGACCTTCTGGAAGCGATTTCGCTGCAGGCCGAACTTCTGGAGCTGCGTGCCAACCCGAACCGGGCGGCAAGCGGCGCCGTGATCGAGGCCAAGCTTGACGTGGGTCGCGGTCCGGTGGCGACCGTGCTGGTGCAGAACGGCACTCTGCGCAAGGGCGACATCTTTGTCGTCGGCGAACAGTGGGGCAAGGTCCGCGCGCTGCTGAACGACATGGGCGAGACGATTGCCGAAGCCGGCCCGTCGGTTCCGGTCGAAGTGCTTGGCCTTTCGGGCACGCCATCGGCCGGCGACACGCTGAACGTCGTCGAAACCGAAGCGCAGGCGCGCGAGATCGCCGATTACCGGATCAAGGCTGCCAAGGACAAGCGCGCTGCCGCCGGTGCCGCGACCACGCTGGAACAGCTGATGGCAAAGGCCAAGGCTGATCAGTCGGTGGCGGAACTGCCGATCCTGATCAAGGCTGACGTGCAGGGCTCTGCCGAAGCCATCGTGCAGGCGATGGAAAAGATCGGCAACGACGAAGTGCGCGTCCGCGTCCTGCATTCGGGTGTTGGTGCCATCACCGATACCGATGTGGGTCTGGCCGAGGCGTCAAAAGCCCCGATCATCGGCTTCAACGTGCGGGCCAATGCGTCGGCCCGGCAGTCGGCCAACCAGAAGGGGGTCGAGATCCGCTATTACTCGATCATCTATGATCTGGTGGATGACATCAAAGCCGCAGCTTCCGGCCTGCTGAAGGCCGAGGTTCGCGAGAACTTCATCGGCTATGCCAAGATCCTTGAAGTCTTCAAGGTGTCGAACGTTGGCAAGGTTGCGGGTTGTCTTGTGACCGAAGGCGTGGCGCGCCGGTCGGCGGGTGTGCGTCTGTTGCGCGACAACGTGGTGATCCACGAAGGCACGCTGAAGACGCTGAAACGCTTCAAGGACGAAGTGAAGGAAGTCCCCTCGGGCCAGGAATGTGGCATGGCCTTCGAGAACTACGAAGATGTCCGGCCCGACGATGTCATCGAGATTTTCGAGCGGGAAGAGATTCAGCGCACGCTGGCCTGACCCAGACCAGCCAGAAGACCAAAGGCCGGGCAGATGCCCGGCCTTTTCCTTTTGGCTACAGCCAGTCCCGCAGGATGGGGATCAATGGCAGATCGGCCGGGGGCATCGGGTAATCGCGCATCGCGTTCGGCCTGACCCAGGCCAGGGTCTGCCCTTCGGTCGCGCGCGGGGTGCCTTGCCAGCGGCGACAGGCGAAAAGCGGCATCAGAAGATGGAAGTCGGGGTAGCTGTGGCTGGCAAAGGTCAGGGGCGCAAGGCAGGAGGACCAGGTGTCGATATCCAGCTCTTCCTTCAATTCGCGGATAAGCGCGGCTTCGGGCGTTTCACCCGGTTCGACCTTGCCTCCGGGGAATTCCCAGAGACCCGCAAGGGACTTTCCCTCCGGGCGCTGGGCCAGAAGCACGCGGCCATCGGGGTCGATCAGGGCGACGGCGGAAACGAGGATGATCTTCATGTGTCGGACCTGTTGAACCCTCGGGGGGTTTCACACCCCCCGAACCCCCTGTGGGATTTTTGCGCCAGAATGAAATCAGGAGCGGTAGTCGGCATTGATCTCGATGTAGCGGGCGGTGAGGTCGCAGGTCCAGACGCTGCGCCTGGCGCGACCAAGGCCAAGATCGATGTGGAAGACAAGCGCGTCACCCTGCATATAGGCGGCGGCAGCATCTTCGTCGTAGGTCGGGCTGCGCCAGCCTTTTTCGGCCACAAGGATGTCACCAAAGCGGATGGTCAGACGGTCGCGGTCGGCCACCGCGCCGGATTTGCCGACGGCAGCGACGATGCGGCCCCAGTTCGGGTCTTGCCCGGCGACGGCGGTCTTCACCAAGGGCGAGTTGGCGATGGAGAAGGCGACCTTTGCTGCTTCCTCGTCGCTTTTGGCGCCGGTCACGCGGACTTCGACCAGTTTGGTCGCACCCTCGCCGTCGCGGACGACCTGCAAGGCGAGGTCGTGCATCACGCCGTGGAGTGCCACCTCGAAGGCCTTGGCGACGGCACCGGCGACCGGGGCGGCAGTGGACTGGCCGGTGGCGGCGACAAGAAGCGTGTCGGAGGTCGAGGTGTCGCTGTCGACGGTGATCGAGTTGAAGGTCGGTCCGACCCCGCGTGAGACCATCTTCTGCAGCGTCGCAGCGCTGATCTTTGCATCGGTGAAAATGTAGACCAGCATCGTCGCCATGTCGGGCGCGATCATGCCCGAACCCTTGGCAATGCCGGCGATCTGGATCGGGCCGCCGGTGCCCTGGACGGTCGCGGCTGCGCCCTTGGGGAAAGTGTCGGTGGTCATGATCGCCTGGGCGGCCATGTCCACGGCGCCTTCTGCCAAGGCGGCAACCAGATCAGGGACCTTGGCGGTGATTGCCTTGAACGGCAGCGGTTCGCCGATGACGCCGGTCGAGGAGGAAAAGACCCGTGAGGCGGGGATTTTCAGGGCATCAGCCACCGCACCGGTGACCATGGCGACGGCGTGATCGCCCGCCCGTCCGGTGAAGGCGTTGGAATTGCCCGAGTTCACGATGATCGCGGCCCCCGCGCCGGCAGGAACCTTCGTTGCCAGCTTGACCTGGCAGTCACGCACGCATCCCGACCTTGTGGACGACCGGGTGAAAGCCCCGGCAATCGTGGTGCCGGGCGCAAGGCGGACCAGCATCACATCCTTGCGGTTCTGATAACGGACCCCGGCCTCAACGGCGGCGAACTCGGCCCCCTTGATCGCTGGAAGCGTCGGGAACGCGGCGGGAGCGAGCGGCGACACCGGCTTAAGCGCCTTCTTCGCGGCGGCGATCACGTCGCCGACCGCGCCTTCCACTGCCCCGGCCATGGCCTCGGCCATCGGGGTGGCAGCGGCGCTGAAGCTGTCCTTCAGCTTGCGGACCTTCTTTTTCAGCGCCTTCGCTTCGGCCTTCCAGTCGGTCTTTGCCATTGCGTTCCCCTTTGGTCAGTCGATCAGTGCAGAGTTCTTCAGAAGCGTCGGGTCAAGACCTTCGCCTTCGCGGGTGATCGTGGCGGTTCCCTCAAGTTCGGCAAGCTTGGCCTCGATCGCGGCATTCTCGATCTCGGTGGCAAGCTCGTCGCGGATCTGGTCAAGCGTCGGGTTGGCAGCGACCCGCGTCTCGGTTACGAGGATCAGGTGATAGCCAAAATCGCTTTGGACCGGAGCCGTGACTTCGCCGACCTTGGCGGCGATGACGGCATCCTCGAACGGCTTGACCATCACCCCTGGACCGAACCAGCCAAGCGCGCCGCCTGCCGCACCTGAACCGGTGTCGATGGAGTTTGCTTTCGCAAGCTCAGCGAAATCGGCGCCCGCAGCGAGGTCAGCCTTGAGCTTTTCAGCCTCTTCCAGGGTTTTCACCAGGATGTGTGACGCGTTGTATTCCGTCACCTGAGGTGAATTCTTGAACCGGGTTTCATAGGCGGTTTGCAGGGCCTCGTCGGTCACGGCGGTTTCGACGATGGACTGGATCGCCACGCCGGAAACATAGCCGCGGGTGTCATTCACCATCGTCGCAGTATCGCGCGGCGACAGCGTGGTCACCGACTGGCGCAGCACTTCCTGTTGCACCAGCTGATCCATGATTCCCTTGAAAAGCGCGTCATCGGGCATGGTTTGGTACTGTTCCGGCAGGGCCTCGCGCAGCGCGATCATCTCGCCCAGCGTGATTTTCGTGCCATTGACCGTGGCCATCACGGTATCGGCGGTTTCGCCTTCGGCCCATACGGGCGCGGCCAGCAAGGTGGCCAGGGCAAGAAGCGGGGCGACCGCCAAGTGTTTCGTCATTTCACCGTCTCCTGATCGGGCGGGGCCAGCCTGCCACGTTGACTATGCCAAGCCTACCCCTTACATCGCGACAGTCGCGTGGGACGGGGCTGTCAAGCCTGTTGCCTGGCCCTTCTACGGAAGGCATCGAAGGCGGACAAGTCCGAGAGCCACACGATACTGTCAGGAACGTCGCCCGTCGGAGAAAACATGCTGGGAATTGGTGGACTCGCGCGGAAGGTGTTCGGCACGCCGAACGACCGCAAGGTGAAATCGGTCCGGCCGATCGTGGCCCAGATCAACGCTCTGGAGCCCGAGTTCCTCGCGCTCTCCGACGACGAGATCATTGCCCGTACCCGTGATCTGCAGCGTCGCGTGCAGGAGGGTGGGGAAACCCTCGATGCCGTGCTGCCCGAAGCCTTCGCCAACTGCCGCGAGGCTGCAAAGCGTGCCTTGGGCCTGCGCGCCTTCGATGTGCAGCTGATGGGCGGGATCTTCCTGCATCAGGGCAACATCAGCGAGATGAAGACCGGCGAGGGGAAAACCTTGGTCGCCACCTTTGCCGCCTATCTGAACGCGTTGACCGGCAAGGGCGTGCATGTCGTCACGGTGAACGACTATCTTGCCAAGCGCGACAGCGACTGGATGGGCAAGGTCTACGGCCAGTTGGGCATGACAACGGGCGTGGTCTATGCGCACCAGCCCGACGACGAAAAGCGCACCGCGTACCGCGCCGACATCACCTATGCCACCAACAACGAGCTTGGCTTCGATTACCTGCGCGACAACATGAAGTCGTCTTTGGACGAAATGTCCCAGCGCGGGCATTTCTACGCCATCGTGGACGAGGTCGACAGCATCCTCATCGACGAGGCGCGGACGCCGCTGATCATCTCGGGTCCAAGCCAGGACCGGGGCACGCTGTATCAGTCGGTGGATGCGGTCATCCCGCGCTTGTTGCCCGATCATTACAAGGTGGATGAAAAGGCCCGCAACGTGACCTTCACCGAAGAAGGCAACGATGCCATAGAAGCCATCCTGATCGAAGCGGGGATCTTGCAGGAAGGCCAAAGCCTGTATGACCCGGAAAGCACGACCATCGTCCACCACGTCAACCAGGCGCTGCGGGCGCATACGCTGTTCTTCAAGGACCAGCAGTACATCGTCCGCGATGGCGAGGTGATGCTGATCGACGAATTCACCGGCCGCATGATGAAGGGCCGCCGGCTGTCGGATGGTCTGCATCAGGCGATCGAGGCCAAGGAAGGCGTGCAGATCAAGCCCGAGAACATGACCTATGCCAGTGTCACGTTCCAGAACTACTTCCGTCTTTACGAAAAGCTGGGCGGGATGACCGGCACCGCCTCGACCGAGGCCGAGGAGTTTGCCCAGATCTACGGGCTGGGCGTCGTCGAAGTGCCGACGAACCGTCAGGTTGCGCGGATTGACGAACACGATCAGGTCTACCGCACCGCCCGCGAAAAGTTCGAAGGCATCCTGAAGTCGATCAAGGAAGCGCACGCAAATGGCCAGCCCATCCTTGTCGGGACCACGTCCATCGAGAAATCGGAACAGTTGTCCGAGCTTCTGACCAAGGACGGCATTGCCCATAGCGTGCTGAACGCGCGCCAGCACGAACAAGAGGCGAAGATCATCGCCGATGCCGGCAAGCTGGGGGCTGTGACCATTGCCACCAACATGGCCGGGCGCGGGACCGACATCAAACTGGGCGGCAATGTCGAATTCAAGGTGCTGGAGGCGATAGCCGCTGCGCCTGACGGGGATCATGTCGCGATCCGCGCGCGGATCGAAGCCGAACACACCGGCGAAGAAGAGGCTGTGAAGGCCGCAGGGGGCCTGTTCGTCCTTGCGACCGAACGCCACGAATCCCGCCGGATCGACAACCAGCTGCGCGGCCGGTCGGGCCGTCAGGGTGACCCGGGGCGGTCGGCTTTCTTCCTTAGCCTCGACGATGACCTTATGCGCATCTTCGGGTCGGAGCGTCTGGACAAGGTGCTGTCGACGCTGGGGATGAAGGAAGGTGAGGCTATCGTCCACCCCTGGGTCAACAAGAGCCTGGAAAAGGCACAGGCCAAGGTCGAGGGACGCAACTTCGACATCCGCAAGCAACTGTTGAAATTCGATGACGTGATGAACGACCAGCGCCGCGCGATCTTTTCGCAGCGGATGGAGATCATGCAGGCCGATCATGTGGCCGATATCGCCACCGACATGCGCCACCAGCTCATCGCTGATCTGGTCGATCTGAACCTGCCGCCGAAAAGCTATCCTGACCAGTGGGATGCGCCCGGTCTGGCCGAAGCCTGCCGCGAGATGCTGAACATGGACCTTCCCATCGTCGCCTGGGCGGCGGAAGAGGGTGTGGACCAGGCCGGAGTGCAAGAGCGGATCGTCGCGGCATCCGACAAGATGATGGCCGAAAAGGCCGAGGCTTTCGGGCAGCAGACGATGGCGAACATCGAAAAGCAGGTTCTTCTGCAGGCCATTGACGGCAAGTGGCGCGAACATCTGTTGCGGCTTGAACATTTGCGGTCCGTCGTCGGCTTCCGGGGCTATGCCAACCGCCAGCCGCTGGACGAATACAAGACCGAGGCGTTTCAGCTGTTCGAAACCCTTCTGAACTCATTGCGGGAACAGGTTACGCAACAACTTGTGCGCATTCGCCCGGTCACGAAGGAAGAGCAGGAGGCGATGATGCGGCAGATGCTGGCCGCGCAGCAGTCGCAACCGGCAAAGGTCGCTGTTGCGCCAGTGGCTGAGCTGGCTGCCGCAGCCATAGCGCCGGCCCCGGCCCCAGCGATGGCTGACGCGGCACCGTCGGCGCTGGGCGTCGGCAATCGTACGCCGCTTCTGGCCACTTTTGACGAGGCAGATCCGGCAACCTGGGGCAATCCGGGCCGCAATGATCCTTGCCCCTGCGGATCGGGCGAGAAATTCAAGCACTGCCACGGTCGGCTTGCCTGATCGGACAGCGCAACGAACTGTGGCGAATTCTTGTTGAGGGACGCCTTCCCAGCGGGATATCGCCACTTCCCCGCCCTGTTTGTTTCCTAGATTGATCACAAGCGATTCGCTGCTGGGGAAGCTTGGGATGTTTGGCCGGAAACGGATTCTGCGCTTGATTGCCGTGATTTCTGTTGCCTTGGCCGCAGGTCAGACCGTCGATTCCCTTCGGTCATCGGGATCCAGACTGCCAGCCGAACAGGCGCTTGCATCGGGCGCAGCTGGCGTTGCCGTACCCTCGGATCATCTGCCGATTTCGGCATCGCTGGATGCGGGGCCGGTCAGCGGTCTGCCCGATCTCCTTGGAATTACCTCTGTCGCTGCCGCGATGGACGCGCCTGGCAATGCAACCTGCACGCCAACCCTTTCCGTTGCCGCTGCCGATGGGGCGATGATCGATCTGGTGCTTGCAGCACCTTGCCACCCGGGTGAGCGGGTTGTGATTCGCCATTCCGGCCTGTCCTTTACCGCACGTACCGGTGTTGACGGCACCCTTGCGCTACGTCTGCCCGCGTTCGAGGTTGAGGCCCTGGTTGCCGCCTATTTCGATGGATCAAAGGTCGCCCTGGCGCAGGTTTCCGTGCCGGAGGCTGCCAATGTAGCGCGCTTTGCGGTGCAAGCCGCTGCTCCGGTCCAGTTTGATCTGCGCGTGGTCGAGGATGGCATGGTATATGCCGCAAGCGGTGCCCATGCCCATTCGGGCCAGGCGGATGCAGTCGGTTGCTCAACCCGTCGTGACACAGGTCTATACCTTCCCGGCAGGGTCCCAGGTTTCCTCGGACATCACGCTTGAACTTCGCATCACTGCCGACACCTGCAGCCGCACCTTCCCGGTCGATACCGTCCTGGCAAGGGCCGGAACTCTGAGGATCAAGACCGTTGCCGTAGCCATGCCGCTTTGTGGCACCTCTGGTGACATTCTGGTGTTGAATAATATCCTGCCTGCCCCGACACTCGCGGTTCCGAACTAAGGGCCGGTCAGGCAGTCAATGGGTCTCAAGACGTGGGTTTCGGCGGTTTCGACCGCCTTTTTCTGTTGTCATCCTGCCGTCGCGCAGGACGTTACCCTGATCGCGCGCGAGGGGGGCATTGTCCTGACCGGGGCACTGCAGGGCTATGATGGCGAGTTTTACCGCATTGACACCTCTTACGGCCTGCTGACCATCGACGGGCAGGGCGTGATCTGCGAAGGCCCCGCCTGCCCGGATCTGGAGGCACCGCGTGCGGATATCCGTATCGTCGGGGCCGGGGATGCGGGCCTTGCACTGACACCGGCCCTGTTCCGTGCCTTTGCCGAACAACGCGGGCTCATCTACGAGCTGGTGCCGGATGAAGCCTTCCGTGCCGTGATCCTTGATCCCGACACCCGCAAGGAGCTTGCCAATGTCAGCTTCCGTCCCCTGCCGCCCGCAGCAGCCGACACGGCGTTGGCGGCGGATGAGGCCGACCTGACGCTGACCTTCCAGCCCCAGGACGGCTTTGTCGCGCACAGCGTGGCGACCGATGCCCTGGTTGTCATCGTCGCACCCGACAATCCGACGCCCGAAATCTCGACCGTCAACCTTGCGCGGGTGCTGGCGGGCGAGGTGACGAACTGGGCCCAGATCGGCGGCCCGGACATGCCACTGGTGCTGCATGCCCTGCGTCCCGAGGCCGACATGCAGGCAGCCCTTTCGGCGCGGTTGGGGGCGCCGGTCGCCGCCGGGGTGCTGCATGGCGACCAGCGGTCCCTGGCCGACGAAGTGGCGCGCGACCCTTGGGCCATCGCGGTCACGGGCCGATCCATGATCACGCCATCGCGGCAGATGCCCTTGACCGACAGT
>JAPLPF010000201.1 GCA_026400325.1 Rhodobacterales bacterium | reverse complement strand
GGCGAAGATGGCCCGACCCACCAACCCGTTGAACACCTTGCCATTTCCCGCGCAACACCGAACACGCTGGTCATCCGCCCCGCCGATCTGGTGGAAACCGCCGAAGCCTGGGAGATTGCGCTGACCGAAAGGACCCGGCCCACGGTGCTGGCGCTAAGCCGTCAGAACCTGCCCGCCGTGCGCAAGGTCCATACCAACACCAACATGGTCTCCAAAGGTGGCTATGTGCTGGCCGAAGCGACGGGCAAGCGTCAGGTGATCCTGATCGCCACCGGCTCCGAGGTTGAAATTGCGCTGAAGGCCCGCGAGCGGCTTGAGGCCGACGGGATCGGCACCCGCGTCGTGTCGATGCCGTCGATGGAGCTGTTCGCAGCCCAGGACGAAGCGTATCGCAAACGCGTGCTGCCGGCAGGGCCAGTGCGCGTGGCGATCGAGGCGGGCGTGCGGCAAGGCTGGGACCGCTGGCTTCTGGGAGAGCGCGGGCGTGAGGCGAAGGCCGATTTCGTCGGCATGTCCACCTTCGGCGCCTCGGCCCCGATCGAACGGCTTTACGCAGAATTCGGCATCACCGCCGAAGCGACGGTCGCCAAGGTCAAGGCGCTGCTTTGATCTGAAGTCGGGTGGGCAGATTGCCCACCCTACCCCTGGGCGCGATCAATGCGCGGCCTTTCCCTTGCCCGTGACGGTGGCCCAAAGCGGCCCGATCATCCTGGTTGCCACCGGGATCAGGATCACGCCCAGGATCAGCCCAAAGACGCCATCCAGCGCAGCCGTCGTCAGCCAGACCGCAAATCCCTGCGCCACTGGCACGGCCCCGGCCACCATTTCGGCAAGGTGATGGATCGTCTGATAGGGCCAGACCCAAAGATGCGTGACCTCCAGCCCGTGGATCACGATATTGCCGCCGACCCACAGCATCGCCGCCGTGCCGACCGTGGACAGGACCGCCATCAGCCTTGGCATCGCCAGCACCAGCCCCCGACCCAGCGCCCTGCCCGCCGATGTGCGGCCAGTCGCGGCCAGATGCAGGCCCGCGTCGTCCATCTTCACGATCAGCGCCACGGCACCGTAAACCGCCACCGTGATCAACGTTCCTACCACAGCAAGGGTCGCCGCCTGCAACCCGAAGCTCGGGCTTTCGATGGTGGCAAGGGCGATGGTCATGATCTCGGCCGACAGGATGAAATCGGTCTTGATCGCGCCGGCCACCTTTTCCTCTTCCAGATGCGCGGGGTCTTTCGGGTCAAAGTCTGCCTCGACCGTCTCGTCTGCATGCGGGGCAAAGGCATGCACCAGCTTTTCCGCCCCTTCAAAACAAAGATAGGCGCCGCCCAGCATCAGAAGCGGGGTGATCGCCTGCGGCAGGAAATGATCCAGAAGCAAAAGCGCGGGCATCAGAACCACAAGCTTGTTGCGCAGCGATCCCTTTGCGATGCGCCAGATGATCGGCAGTTCCCGGTCGGACGAAAAGCCGTGCACATACTTCGGGGTGACCGCGGCATCGTCAATCACCACCCCGGCGGCCTTGATGCCGGCCTTTGATGCGGCGGCAGCTATGTCGTCCAGCGAGGCGGCCGCGACCTTTGCAATCGCCGCCACATCGTCAAGCAGGGCAAGCAGTCCGCTCATCACATCCTCCGCGTTTTCGCCCCGACAGATAGCGCTGTCAGCAATGGAAGTCATCGCCCCGAATCGTCCCTTCACGCGGCGTTTGGAATTCGCGTATAGACCACAGGCAAGGGAACCGGGGCCAATGGACAAATGACCGACAGGATAGCGTTTTTCCTAGGCCTCATCCTCTTCGTGGCCATCGGCCTTGACCTTGGCCTGAACGGTGGCGAAAGCGTGATGTTCCTGGCGCGAAAGGTCTTTGGCCTAGGCGACTGGCTGGTATTCTGGCACTGACCGGGTCAGACTGCTTGTATTCAGTGGGCAACGGTGGATGTTACCGCTATCAGGCGACCTGAGTCGCATTCGGACGGAGGAAAGACCATGACAGTGAAAGTTGCCATCAACGGGTTCGGCCGGATCGGTCGCAACGTCTTGCGGGCCATCGTGGAATCGGGCCGCACCGATATCGAGGTTGTGGCGATCAACGATCTGGGTCCGGTGGAAACCAACGCCCACCTTCTGCGCTATGATTCAGTGCATGGTCGGTTCCCGGCCACTGTGACCACGGGGCCTGACTGGATCGACGTCGGGCGTGGGCACATGCTGGTGACGGCGCTGAAGAACCCGGCCGATCTGCCGTGGTCGGACGTCGACATCGTGATGGAATGCACCGGCATCTTCACCTCCAAGGAAAAATGCCAGGCGCATCTGGAAAACGGGTCAAAGCGGGTGCTGATTTCGGCCCCGGGCGACGGGGCGGACAAGACAATCGTCTATGGTGTCAACCATCACACACTGACCAAGGATGACATCGTCGTCTCGAACGCGTCCTGCACCACGAACTGCCTGGCACCGGTGGCCTTTGTGCTGAACAACGCCATCGGGATCGAAAAGGGGATGATGACCACCATCCATTCCTACACCGGCGATCAGCCGACGCTGGACACGATGCACAAGGACCTTTACCGCGGTCGCGCGGCGGCCTTGTCGATGATCCCGACCTCGACCGGGGCGGCCAAGGCGGTGGGTCTGGTCCTGCCCGAGCTGAAGGGCAAGCTGGACGGTTTTGCCATGCGGGTGCCGACGCCGAACGTGTCGGTCGTTGACCTCAAGTTCATCGCCAAGCGCTCAACCTCGGTGGAAGAGATCAATGCGGCCATCAAGGCGGCGGCTGCGGGCAAGCTGGAGGGCATTCTTGGCTATACGGATGAAAAGCTGGTCAGCTCGGATTTCAACCACGATCCACATTCGTCTGTGTTCCACACGGACCAGACCAAGGTGATGGACGGAACGTTCGTGTCGGTCCTGAGCTGGTATGACAACGAATGGGGCTTCTCGAACCGCATGGCTGATACGGCCGTGGCGATGGGAAAAATGATCTGAACGCCTTGAATATGCTGATGAAAGGGCGCCTGCGGGCGCCCTTTTGCGTTGGCAAAGCCATGCATTCCGTGCATAGCCGCAGCGCAGCATTGGGCGTTGTTGGCGCTAACTGCAGGCTTACATTGGGACCAGACGAGGAAAAGAAGAAGACCCTCGCGACTGAAAGGATAAAGAAATGATTACCGCAATCGACATGCTGAAAACCGCTGCCCGCAATTATGCGGCTTACCGCACGACCCGGGACGAGATCGCCAACCTGCCACTGGATGTGGCTCTGGACATCGGCATCTATCCGGGCGACGCCGACCGCATCGCGCGCGAAGCCGTCTATGGCAAGGCCGCCTGACGGCGTTCAAGCCAGAATGGCAGCCAGTGACGATCCGGGGGCCCAAGGGCCCCCTTTGCATGTCAGGAATACTTGGCCTTCAACGCCAAAACCACTGGCGGGGTCACGAATTTCGAGACATCGCCGCCCAGCCGGGCAATCTCCTTCACCAGCTTTGACGCGATCGCCTGCCGCCGGGCATCGGCCATCATGAACACCGTCTCGATGCTGGCATCAAGCGAGCGGTTCATGCCAACCATCTGAAACTCATACTCGAAATCCGCCACCGCGCGCAGACCGCGGATGATGATGCTGGCGCCCACGTCGCGGGCACAGTCGATCAGCAGGTTCTCGAACGGATGCACCACGATCTCGCCGCCAGTCTTGGCGACAACGGCGGCACATTCGGCCTGCACCATCGCCACCCGCTCTTCCAGGCTGAACAGCGGCCCCTTGTCGCGGTTGATCGCCACCCCGATCACCAGCCGGTCAACCAGAGCCATTGCACGCTGGATGATGTCAACGTGCCCCAGGGTGATCGGATCGAACGTTCCCGGATAAAGACCGATGCGCATGGATGCCCCCCCGAAACCCTGCCCTGCGCACGCAACAATATTGCCCGCGCGGTTGCAAGGGCCAACGTGACGCCCGAATGGACGGTTAGTTCGTCCTGTGCCGGCTTGCCGGGATGATCTTCCTGGTCACTGCCAGAAGCGACCGGCGCCGGCCGGCGATCAGAACCCCTTGATCATGCCTTCAAGCGCATCCTTTTCCATCGCAAGCTCGGCCAGCCGGGCTTTCACCACATCTCCGATCGAGATGAAGGCGACCATGATCGCGCCGTCCATCACCGGCATATGGCGAAACCGGCCGTCGGTCATCTTCTGCATCACATCCGTCGCGCGGTCCGCCCGTGTGCAGCTGACAAGTTTCGATGTCATGATCCTGGTCACCGGGTCGGTCATGCACCCGACACCTCGCCGCCCCAGTTCGCGCACGATGTCGCGTTCGGACAGGATGCCAAGCGGGCGCTGCCCGTCGTCGGACACGACAACGGCCCCGATCCGCCGGGACGACAGAACTTCGGCGGCCTGGGACAGTGTCGCACTGGATGGCACGGTGATGACGGTGCCGTCTCCCTTCAACTTCAGTATCTGCTGAACGGTCATGGGTAACCCTCCTCCCGATCGGAGGGCTAGGGTCGGACCGGGCAATGAGTCTGTCAAGGAAAGGTTTCTTGTGGCAACCAAAGCTCAGACAGACTCAAGCCGTGCCATCTCGGCGCGTGCTTCGCGGACCAGAAGATCGGCAAAGCGACCAAGCCGCGCGATGCGACCGTCGTCGGCATGACGGATCAGCCAGAAGGACCGGGTCAGGCTGATCTGGTCAGGCAGCACCCGGACAAGTTCAGGGGCCGCGGGCAAGGCAAAGTCATGCACCACCCCAAGCCCCGCCCCTTGACGCAGAAAATTCAGCTGCACCGAGACCGAGTTTGACGAAAACGCCACCGGCGGCGCGCCGATTTCGGACAGATAGTCCAGTTCCTTGTCGAAGATCAGGTCCGGGATATAGCCGACGAACCGGTGCTGATGCAGCGTTTCGGCCCCCAGCACCGGATTTTGCGCCAGATATGTGCGGCTGGCCGCCAGATGCAGCCGGTAGTCGGTCAGCTTTTGCACGGTCAGTCGCCCGGCTTGCGGCCGCGAGACGCCAATGGCCATGTCCGCCTCGCGCTTGGACAGGTTGAAAACGCGCGGCAGAGCGACAAGCTGGACTTCAAGCCCGGGATTGGCGTCACAGATGCGCGCCAGAACCTGCGGCAAAAGGTAGTTCGCGCAGCCGTCGGGTGCGCCCAGCCGGATCTGGCCAGTCAACCCGCCGGGTCCGGTCAAGCTTTCCTCGGCGCCCGAAGCGGCGCGTTCGGCGGCTTCGGCATGCGGGATCAGCCGTGCCCCGGTTTCGGTCAGCGCATAACCCTGCGGTGATTTGGTGAAAAGGCGCGCCCGCGTCGCCTCTTCCAGCCGCTGAACCCGACGACCGACGGTTGCCGGGTCGATCTTCAGCCTTTTTCCCGATCCCGCCGCCTTGCACGGGGCGAAACACGGCCCCACCCTCCCTCACATAATGCGAAATTGCAAAATGCTTTTGGAATACTTCCGCTTTGTCTGGCGTTTGTGCAAGAGTAAAGGCAGGACAGAAAATTTGGAGGATCCCATGCAGGAAATCGGTCACTGGATCAACGGCAAGCTGGTTGCAGGCACATCCGGCCGCTTTGCCGATGTCTACAACCCCGCCACCGGCGAAGTTCAGGGGCGCGTGGCCCTTGCCAGCAAGGCCGAGCTTGATCATGCCATAGCCGAGGCTGCCAAAGCCCAGATCATCTGGGCCAACACCAACCCGCAGCGCCGCGCGCGGGTGATGATGGAATTCGTGCGCTTGCTCAACCGCGATATGGACAAGCTGGCCGTGGCCCTTTCGTCCGAGCATGGCAAGACCGTGCCCGATGCCAAGGGCGATATCCAGCGCGGGCTGGAGGTGATCGAGTTCTGCATCGGTGCCCCGCATCTGCTGAAAGGTGAATTCACCGATTCCGCAGGCCCC
>JAPLPF010000111.1 GCA_026400325.1 Rhodobacterales bacterium | reverse complement strand
GCGTGGGTATGCCGGTTGTCTATCTGGGGGCCAAGACCGGCCGTGACGGGGTCGGCGGCGCCACCATGGCATCCGCCGAATTCGATGACACCATCGAGGAAAAGCGCCCGACCGTGCAGGTTGGCGACCCCTTCACCGAAAAACGCCTGCTGGAGGCGTGCCTTGAGCTGATGGCATCCGGCGCGGTCATTTCCATTCAGGACATGGGGGCGGCGGGCCTGACCTGTTCGGCGGTCGAGATGGGCGACAAGGGCGGTCTTGGCATCAAGCTGCAGCTGGATGACGTGCCGCAGCGCGAGTCGGGAATGACCGCCTACGAGATGATGCTGAGCGAAAGCCAGGAGCGGATGCTGATGGTGCTGAAGCCCGAGATGGAAGCGCAGGCCCGGGCGATCTTTGTCAAATGGGACCTCGACTTTGCCATCGTGGGCGAGACGATCCCCGAAGACCGCTTCCTGATCCTGCATGGCAATGCGGTCAAGGCGGACATCCCCTTGTCGAAACTGTCCTCCAGCGCGCCGGAATATGACCGCCCTTGGGTGGAAAGCCCGGCCCCTGCCCCGCTGCCCTTGATCCCGGCAATCACGCCGATTGCGGCGCTGAAGGCATTGATCGGTGCACCGTCCCATGCCCACAAGGCCTGGGTCTATGAACAGTATGACGCGCAGGTCGGCGCCGATACCATCGTGCCCCCCGGCGCAGGCGCTGGCGTCGTGCGGGTGCATGGCACGGGCAAGTGTCTTGCCTTCACCTCGACCGTGACGCCACGCTATGTGAAGGCCAACCCGTTCGAGGGCGGCAAACAGGCCGTGGCAGAAGCCTATCGCAACCTGGCCGCAGTCGGGGCAAGACCCTTGGCCACGACCGACAACCGGAATTTCGGCAACCCGGAAAAGCCCGAGATCATGGGCCAGCTGGTCGGCTCTTTGCGGGGCATCGGCGCGGCCTGCATTGCCCTCGACATGCCGATCGTGTCGGGTAACGTCAGCCTTTACAACGAAACCGATGGGTCGGGCATTCTGCCCACACCCACCATCGGCGCGGTGGGGATCATGGCTGCCGCTGACCTGATTTCCGGACAGCCGCAAGCTGGCGACATTGCCGTCCTGATCGGCGAGACGCGCGGCCACCTGGGGCAGTCCGCCCTTCTGGCCGAGGCGTTCGGGATCGAGGCAGGCGATCCGCCGCCTGTGGATCTGGCGGCAGAGGCCGTTTCAGGGCGTGCCGTTCTGGCCAACCGCGCCCGCAGCCGCGCGGCGCGGGATCTTGGCGACGGAGGGTTGGCGCTTGCCGCCTTCCGGATGGCTGAAGGGGCGGGCATCGGCCTGACACTGTCTTCCGGGGACATCGCCCAGCTATTCGGCGAGGATCAGGCGCGTTATCTGGTGGCGATCCGGGCCGACGATCTGGCGGCCTTCATGGCCGCCGCGGCCGGGGTGAAGGTCGCAAGGATCGGCCAGTTCGGCGGTGACCGGGTGATCCTTGGCACCGACAGCGCCCCCTTGGCCGAACTTTCGTCGCTTTACAGGTCGGCTTTTGCGGCCACGGTCGGGGTATGATGCTGCGGCCTGCCGGGCTTGCGGACATCGGCTTTGTCCGGTCCCTTGTCGGCAGACTGGAAAACGCGCCTTACCTGACGGACGAGGATGACCAGGCGCTCGCCGGCTACCTGACTGATCCAGCGGCCCGGATGCTGATCTGGCGGGATGACCCCGCACGGGGCTTTGCGATCTTCTGCGACATCGGCGCAGCCTCGGGCGCGGTGTGCCTGATGCGTCTGGCCCTGTCAGAGCCTGGCCGGGGCGAAGGGACGGTCTTTCTCCGGCGTCTGATCGACCATGGCTTTGGAACCTTGCAGGCGAAACGCCTTTGGCTGGATGCAAGCGGCGAGAACACCCGCGCCCAGCGGGCCTACGTCCGTGCCGGTTTCCTGCTGGAAGGAAGACTTCGCCAGCATGAATATGTGCCGCGGATCGGCCGGGTGATCGACACGCTGTACTACGGGATGCTGCGACCTGAATGGGAAGCGCTTGAACCCCTTCGCGTCGACGCCTAGATTGGGGCTGAACACAAGGAGGCACGCGCGATGCCCATCGACGCCCGCGATATCGAAGCCCTGATCCTGGAAAGTTTTCCGAACGCGAAGGTAAGCGTTCAGGGTGACGATGGCGCACATTTCTCGGCCGAGGTCAGCGATGAAAGCTTTCGTGGCCTGAACCGTGTCCAACAGCAGCGCGCGGTCTATGGATGGACGGTGCGCAGGGCGAACTGCACGCGCTGGCCTTGACAACAAAGGCTCCGGACTGAAATGGCGACGGGTGCGGGAACGGCAGGACTTCTCAAGCTCGCAGCCATGCTGGTCGGCGGGTTTTCGATCTGGCGGTCAAACCGGGCGCGACGCCGGGGTGAAACGTCAACGGAAGACGACGAATTGGCCCAGCGGCTTGCCGCACGGGCCGAGACAGAGCGGCGGATGGCGGCCTATCTGGCACAGCGCAATGCTGCGGCCAAGGCCACCGAGGACGACGAACACGAACGGGAGATCAGGCGATGAGTGCCGAGGATACGATCAAGGCCACAATCGAAAAGAACGACGTGGTTCTTTTTATGAAGGGCACCAAGATGATGCCGCAATGCGGTTTTTCCAGCCGCGTCGCGGGGGTGCTGAACTTCATGGGGGTCGAGTTTCAGGACGTGAACGTTCTGGCCGATGCCGAAGTCCGGCAAGGCATCAAGGACTTTTCGGACTGGCCGACAATCCCGCAGCTTTATGTGAAGGGCGAATTCGTCGGCGGCTGCGACATCGTCACCGAGATGACCCTGTCGGGTGAGCTTGACCAGCTGTTCGAGACCAAGGGCGTAACCTTCGACAAGACCGCAGCAGACAAGATCCGTGAGGCGAACGCCTGATTTGGGTGGCCGGGTGGGCGAAGTTGCCCACCCCTTGTGTCAGGTCTTTTCTTCGATCCGCGCGGCCATCGCTTCGGCGCGGGCTGCGATCTCTGCCAGAGTTTCCACCACGGAAAGCGGCACGACGGGCACGTCGCGGGTGCTGGCGGGACGCGCCTCCAGGTCAGCGATCCGCGCCTTAAGGGTGCGCAGCTCATCCTCGACCGCGGCGGTCTTGTCGGCCAGCATCAGCCCGGCCATCAACAGCATCTTGCTGTCCGGCAGCGGCCCGATCTGCGCCTTCAGGGGGGCGGCTTCAGCGTCCAGCATGGCCGCAGCCGAAAGCAGGAAATGCTCCTGGCCGGGCTGGCAGGAAACTTGAAAGGCCCGACCTGCAATCTTGACTTCAAGCTCTGGCATGGCCGGTCTCCGCGATGTGAGGGGCCAGGGCGGCCAGGATTTCGTCCATTTCGGCCACCTCCGACAGGCGCAGCGCGCGCAAGGCATCCAGTTCGGTCTGCAGGGTGCGGTTGATCAGCTGGGGTTCGACAACCCCTGCGGCCTGCGCCTGGCGAAGGGCCGCAATCTGGTCGGACAGCGCGACCGAGGTTCGGCGCATCCGCTGCAGTTCAAGCCCCTGCACATCAAGTTGACGGGTCAACCGGTCGACCTTTTCCTGCAATTCGCCCGGTGACTCGCGGCCCTTCGCGGCGCGGAGGCGGTCCTGAAGCTGCGCATTCAAGGATTTTTCTTCCTCAAGCTGGGCACGAAGCGCGGCCTCGGCCGCTTGCGGCGCAAGAGACGCCGGTGGCACCGGGCGTGACGCCATGCTTGCACGGTCAATCCCCTTGCCGATCCGCTCAAGCGCGGACGTGATCCGCTTTTCAAGCTCGGAAATCTCTTTCATCCGCACCCCCTTGCAGGCGTTTTCTTGGTCTGGTGCCGGGCTACTGCGCATCCGGGCCCGATCCTGGCCCCTGACGGAACCGGTCCTGCCAGTGTCCGAATCGCGGTGCCCCGGTCAAGCCCGATCTTAGCCGCAAACCCGCGAAAGATGCCTTGCCTTTCTTCCCAATGCCTTGGGGTCCATGCTTGATCTTGCCCGTCGTGCTGGATAGGACGCTTGCCAAGCCTGTTGCAACGTTTGCCAAAGGAATGCCGCCTTGGACATCGAGACCCTTCGCAAGACGCACCCCGACCACTGGATGCGCGCCACAGCGATCCGCGCCCTGACGCTGGATGCCGTGGCAGCCGCAAACTCCGGTCACTCGGGGATGCCGATGGGCATGGCGGATGTGGCGACGGTTCTGTTTGAAAAGCACCTCAAGTTCGACCCCAAGGCGCCGCGCTGGCCGGACCGTGACCGGTTCATCCTGTCGGCGGGGCATGGGTCGATGCTGATCTATTCGCTGCTTTACCTGACCGGCTACGGCGACATGACGCTGGAGCAGATCAAGAACTTCCGGCAATGGGGGGCCATCACGGCCGGGCACCCGGAATATGGCCATGTGGCCGGGTGGAAACCACGACCGGCCCCCTTGGCCAGGGCATCGCCAATTCCGTGGGCTTTGCGATTGCCGAAGAATCCCTGCGCGCCCGCTGGGGGGCCAGGGTGCAGGATCACCATACCTGGGTCATCGCCGGTGACGGCTGCCTGATGGAAGGCGTCAGCCAGGAGGCGATCGGTCTGGCCGGCAAGCTGCAGCTTTCCCGCCTGATCGTGCTGTGGGACAACAACGGCATCACCATCGACGGCAAGGTCTCGCTCTCGGACGTGACCGACCAGAAGGCGCGGTTTGCAGCCTCGGGTTGGGACGTGTTCGACTGTGACGGCCATGATCCGGTGGACATCGACCGGGCCCTGACCGCCGCCAAGGCAAGCCCCCGCCCGGCCCTTGTGGCCTGCACAACGCATATCGCCCTTGGCCATGCGGCGCAGGACACCTCCAAAGGGCACGGCGCGCTGACCGACAAGGCACAGATGCAGGCGGCCAAGGACGGCTATGGCTGGACCGCAGCACCCTTCGAGGTGCCGACCGATGTCAAACGCTGGTGGGAAGGTCTGGGGAGCAGGGGCGCTGCAGCCCGTGCCGAGTGGGAGGGTCGGATCGCCGCCCTGTCCCCTGCGAAACAGGCCGAATTCGCCCGCATCTTCGCGTTGGAGGCCCCGGCAAAGCTGGCGGCCACCATCCGCGCGGTGAAAAAGCAGGCCGTGGCCGACCTGCCCAAGCTTGCGACGCGGGCATCCTCGGAAAAGGTGCTGGCGGCGGTGAACCCGGTGGTGACGGAAACCATCGGCGGCTCGGCTGACCTGACCGGGTCGAACAACACCAAAACGGCGGATCTGGGCGTGTTCACCGCCGAGGATCGACGCGGCCGCTATGTCTATTTCGGCATCCGCGAACATGGCATGGCTGCGGCGATGAATGGCATGGTGCTGCATGGCGGGGTGCGCCCATATGGCGGCACCTTCATGTGCTTTACCGACTATGCCCGCCCGTCCATGCGGTTGTCGGCGCTGATGGGCGTGCCGGTCGTCTATGTCATGACGCATGACAGCATCGGCCTTGGCGAAGATGG
>JAPLPF010000024.1 GCA_026400325.1 Rhodobacterales bacterium | reverse complement strand
CTTCACCGCCGATGACGTGGTGCGCAACTTCTCCCGCTGGACCGATGGCAACGTCGAAGGCAACGCGATGGCCAGCCGTTTCCTTGGCCTTGTCGACGAAGCGACCAAGGCCCTTCGCCCGGATTCGGTCGTCAAGGTCGATGACATGACGGTCAAGCTGATGCTGTCGGCCTCCGACATTGCCATCGTGCCGAACCTGGCCGACTATCCGGCGGCGGTGGTGCATGCCAGCTTCGTCGACGGCACAGACCCCTCGACCAACCCGATCGGCACCGGGCCGTATATCCCGCAGGAAGTTTCGGTCGGTCAGAAGGCCATTCTGGTCCGCGCGCCGGACCACGCCTGGTGGGGTGGCACAGCCCCTCTGGACGAAATCCACTATGTCGACTTCGGCACAGATCCGTCGACCATGGTTGCCCTGGCCGGTTCCGAAGAAGTTGACGCCAACTATGAGACGACGGGCGATTTCATCGAACAACTTGACGCGCTTGGCTGGGTCAAGCTTGAGGTTGTCACGGCAGCGACGATCGTCGTGCGGATGAACTCGGCCACGTCCGACCTCTACAAGGACAAGGCCGTGCGTCAAGCGATCCAGCTGGCTGTCGACCCGGCGGTGGTGCTGGAACTGGGGTACAACAACCTTGGCAAGACCGGCGAAAACCACCACATGTTCCCGATCCATCCGGAATACCCGACCCTGCCCGCGCAGGCGATCAACCCCGCAGGTCTGGTCCCCGCGCTGGAAGCTGCCGGTCTGAAGGATGCCGAAATCGAGATCATCTCGCTGGATGACGGGTTCGAAGCTTCGACCACCTCTGCCGTGGTGGCCCAGCTCAAGGATGCCGGCGCGAACGTGAAGCACACGGTCATGCCGGGATCGACCTTCTGGAACGACTGGCAGAAGTACCCGTTCTCGTCCACCACCTGGAACCATCGCCCGCTGGCGGTGCAGAACATGTCGCTGGCCTATACCTCCACCGGCTCCTGGAACGAATCCGGCATGGCCAATGCCGAGTTCGACGCGCTGATGGTTCAGGCCCTGTCGCTGGCCGATGCCGATGCCCGGCGCGAGGTTGCCGCCAAACTGGGCGCAATCTTGCAGGACGAAGGGTACATCATCAACCCGTTCTCGCGGTCGCTCTACCAGCACCACAGGGAAGGCGTCGTCGGACTGCTGCGCCATCCGTCGAACGAGCATCACCACTACAAGTGGTCGCTTGCCTGATTTCCCAAGGGTCCGGGCGTGCCGTGTGGCGCGCCCGTTCCCCCCTTCGGCCGTTTCCAGCCAGCCGTCTCCAGCGCCTTGCGCGACTGGTCTCCTTGCCCTTGCGGAGCAGAGGTAGTCCCATGCTGAAATTTATCGCCCGACGCCTGGGAATCATGATTCTGACGGCGTTCGTGTTGACCTTCGTGGTCTTCTTTCTGACCAACCTGCCGCCAAATCTTGAAAAGCTGGCCCGCAGCGAAGGCTCGGTCCGCATGACGGACGAAGCTGTGGCACAGTGGATCATCGACAATGGCCACGGCGGGTCGGTCCTTGGGCGATACGGCCAATGGCTGGGTGTCGCTCCGGGCTGGCAGAATGTCGACGAAAAGGGCGTGGCGCGCGGGCGCTGCTTTGCCGCCGGCACGGATCCGACCGTCGCACCGACCCATTGTGGCGTTCTTCAGGGCAACTGGGGGTATTCCACCTTCTTCCGCGGCCCGGTTCTGCAGAACCTTGGCGAAAAGCTGGCGGCGACCGGCATCCTGATGCTGTGGGTGATGATCGTGATGGTGCCAAGCGCGCTGATCATCGGCGTCGTCGCCGGCATGCGCGAGGGCAGTCGCACCGATCGGGTCCTGTCGACCTTTTCCATCGCGACCACCGCCACGCCTGAATATGTCTCGGGCGTCATCCTTGTGGCGCTGCTGGCCTCGCCGGTCACCGGCCTGTCGCCGATCCTGGCCAAATGGGGCTGGATCGACGGCAAGATCCTGTTCCAGGGTGCCGCGACCGCCGGCAACATCACCTTCTGGAGCTTCGCTCTCCCCGTCCTGACAATTGCGCTTTACGGCATCGGATACATCGCCCGCATGACGCGCGCCTCGATGACCGAGGTGATGACCGCGCAGTACATTCGCACGGCCCGCCTCAAGGGCGTGGGCTTCCGCGAGGTGGTGATGCGCCATGCCCTGCGCAACGCCCTGATCGCGCCGTTCACCGTCATCATGCTGCAGTTTCCCTGGCTGCTGAACGGCGTTGTGATCGTCGAGACCTTGTTCAACTACAAGGGCTTCGGCTGGACGCTGGTTCAGGCGGCCGGCAACAATGACATCAACCTCCTGCTCGGCTGTTCAGTCGTGGCGGTGTTCGTCGTGCTGGTCACCCAGCTCATCTCGGACATCGGCTATGTCTTCCTGAACCCGCGCATCCGGCTTTCGTAAGGGGCGCAGGGCACATGGACGACAACCTTTCCTACCTCGCCATACTGGGCCGGATCATCGCGCAGTTCCTGCCGGTCTGGATCGCCCTGATTGCGACCTTTGCGGTCTCCATCACCTACAAGCGGCGGCTTGGGCTTTACGGCAAGCTGTTCGACAGCCCGGTCGGCATGATCGGCTTTGCCATCGTGATGTTCTGGGTCTTCACCGCCCTCATGGCCGACCAGATCATCACCTTCGATCCCTATGCCCAGTTCTCCGGCATGAAGAACAAGCCGCTTGGCACGGTCCTGGCCAAGGCGGCCGACGGCGATTACAGCCATTTCCTTCTGGGCGGCGACCATCTGGCGCGCGATGTCTTCAGCCGCATGGTGATGGGCGCGCGATCAGTGCTGTCGATCGCTCCGGCTGCGACGATGTTCGCCTTCATGGTCGGCATCACGCTGGGGGTTCCGGCCGGCTATATCGGTGGGCGGCTGGATACCGGGCTTTCGTTTCTTGCCAACCTGGTGCTTGCCTTCCCGGTCATCCTGCTTTTCTACCTTCTCGTCACGCCCGAGATCGTCAACCACAAGATGATGTTCTTCTCGGCCTTCCTGTCCCCCGAGGCCGAGCTTGCCTGCAAGGCGAAGGACAGCGTCACAGCCGGCACCCTGGCCTGCTTCGGCCTGTCGATCCCGACGATGATGGCGGCGACGCTGTTCATCTTCCCGATCATCTTCCTGTCGGTCCTTCTCAATGCGCGCTTCTTCACCAACCCGATGCGTCGAAACCTTTATGTCGGTGGGGTCCTGGTGATCGGCCTCTGGGCCTATTCGGGTCTTGCCTTCAACGCCGACCCGCTTGGCGTCTGGTCGATGGAGCCAAACCTTCTGAACGTGTTCGTCTCGGTCGTGTTCGTGAACGCGCCCACAGTGTTCCGCATCGTCCGGGGCATCGTGATGGACCTCAAGTCGCGTGACTACGTGGCGGCGGGCCAGACCCGGGGCGAAGGCTCGTGGTACATCATGCTGTGGGAGATTCTGCCCAACGCACGCGGGCCGCTGATCGTCGATTTCTGCCTCAGGATCGGCTACACCACCATCCTTCTGGGAACACTCGGCTTCTTCGGCCTTGGGGTTGCCCCCGACAGCCCGGACTGGGGCTCGACCATCGACGATGGCCGCAAGACGCTGAACATGTTCCCGCATGCCGCCGTCGTCCCGGCCCTTGCACTCATGAGCCTGGTCCTCGGCCTCAACCTTCTGGCCGACGGCCTGCGTGAAGAAAGCCTGCGAGATTGATGCCCCTTCCGGCATTCATCTGTCCAGAAATATCCCGGGGGTCCGGGGGCTGGCCCCCGGTCCCGCACTTGACGTCAAAGCGAGGCTGCCATGACTGACACTGCCAAGGATTCTGGCTGGGACCCGTCACAACCGATCCTCGAGATCGACCACCTTTCGATCAGCTTCTTCACCCGCCTGCGCGAGATTCCGGCGGTGATGGACTTTTCCTGCAAGGTCATGGCCGGCGAGGCGATGGGCCTTGTGGGTGAAAGCGGCTGCGGCAAGTCGACAGTGGCCCTCGCCGTCATGCGCGAGCTTGGCAAGACCGGCAAGATTGTCGCCGGCACGATCAAGTTCAAGGGCCGCGACCTCACGCACATGGGCCAGGATGAGTTGCAGACCATCCGCGGTTCGGAAATCGCGATGATCTACCAGGAACCGATGGCGTCGCTGAATCCGGCGATGAAGATCGGCGCGCAACTGGCCGAAGTGCCGATGATCCATTCCGGCATGTCCAAGGACGACGCATGGAAGCTGGCCCGCCAGATCGTGGCCTATGTGCGCCTGCCCGACCCGGACCGCATCATCAACGCCTATCCGCACCAGCTGTCAGGCGGCCAGCAGCAGCGCATCGTCATTGCCATGGCGCTGATGGCAAAGCCCGCCCTCCTTATTCTTGACGAACCTACCACCGCGCTTGACGTGACGGTCGAGGCCGGGATCGTCGATCTGGTCAAGGACCTGGGCGAGAAGTACGGCACCTCGATGCTGTTCATCAGCCACAACCTTGGTCTGGTGATGGACGTCTGCAACCGGATCTGCGTGATGTATTCCGGCGAGGCGGTCGAGACCGGCAATGTGGTGCAGGTCTTCGACAAGATGCGCCACCCCTATACGCAGGCGCTTTTCCGGTCGATCCCGCTGCCCGGCGCCGACAAGAATGCGCGGCCGCTGATTTCCATTCCCGGCAACTTCCCCCTGCCCCACGAACGCCCATCGGGCTGCAACTTCGGCCCGCGCTGCGATTACTTCCAGAAAGGTCGCTGCGACGCGGCCGATATTCCGATGGACACGGTCCCTGTCGACGACCGCCACGCCACGCGCTGCCTGCGCTGGCAGGAAATCGACTGGGACGCCCCGCCCGCAAAGCGTGAGGTGAAGGTCAAGGCCCCGGTCGGCAGGGTCGTGCTCAAGATGGAAGATCTGAAGAAATACTATGCCATCTCCTCGGGGGCCTTCGGGGGTGGCGCAAAAAAGGTGGTGAAGGCGAACGAAACCCTCAGCTTCGAGGCACGCGAGGGCGAAACCCTTGCCATCGTCGGCGAATCCGGTTGCGGCAAGTCCACCTTTGCCAAGGTACTGATGGGGCTTGAAACGGCGACGTCCGGTTCGATCATGCTTTTTGACGAGAACGTCCAGTCCACCCCGATCCAGAAGCGCAACGTCGACACGGTATCCAGCGTGCAGATGGTGTTTCAAAACCCGTTCGACACGCTGAACCCGTCGATGACCGTGGGCCGGCAGATCATTCGCGCGCTCGAGATCTTCAAGCATGGCAAATCCGATGCCGACCGTCAGGCCCGGATGCTGGAGCTTCTGGACCTGGTAAAGTTGCCCCGCGCCTTTGCCGACCGGATGCCGCGCCAGCTTTCAGGCGGGCAAAAGCAGCGCGTCGGCATCGCCCGCGCCTTTGCCGGGGGGGCCAAGGTCGTGGTCGCGGACGAACCGGTCTCGGCGCTGGACGTTTCGGTTCAGGCCGCTGTCACCGACCTTCTGATGGACATCCAGCGCGAGAATCGCACCACGCTTCTTTTCATCAGCCACGATCTTTCCATCGTGCGCTATCTCAGCGACCGGGTGATGGTCATGTACCTTGGCCATGTGGTCGAGATGGGGACGACCGATCAGGTCTTTTCGCCCCCCTACCATCCCTACACCGAGGCGCTTTTGTCCGCCGTTCCGATTGCCGACACCAAGGTGATCCGCAAGCGCATCGTGCTGGATGGCGACATCCCCTCGGCGGTGAACCCTCCGCCCGGCTGCCCGTTCCAGACCCGCTGCCGCTGGAAGTCACAGGTCACTCCGGCCGGTCTGTGCGACCGCGAGATGCCGCCGGTGCAGGTGCTTGAGGGCGGGCACCAGATCAAGTGCCACCTGTCGGCCGAAGTGTTTGCCAGCATGGAACCGGTGATCAAGATCGCTGCGGAATAAACCCCGGGACGGGCGTCGCAGCCCGTCTTACCCCAGGATCGCCTTCACGTAGTTTTCGGTCTCGGCGAAGGGTGGGATGCCGTCATGCTCTTCCACCGCGGCAGGCCCGGCATTGTAGGCCGCCAGCGCCAGTTTCCAGCTGCCGAACTTGTCGTACATCATCCGAAGATAGCGTGCGCCCCCGTCAAGGTTCGCTTCCGGGTCGTTGATGTCGACGCCCAGGACTTCGGCCGTATCCGGCATCAGCTGGGCAAGGCCTGTCGCACCCTTGACCGACACCGCCCCGGGGTTCCAGCCGCTTTCCTGCTGCACCAGCCGCAGGAACAGGTCTTCCGGCACGCCATGTTCGCGCGCCGATGCCTTTGCGACCTCAAGGTATTCGCCCTTGTAGCTGCCCCTGAACTTCGGGGCCACGCCATCGGCAAGGTCTTCGCCCTTCTTGTATTTCGGCGTGTATCTGACCGATCCGCTGTACTGTTCCGAAAGCTTTTCGTCGATCAAGCGCGCCTGGGATTGAAAGATTGCCGTGCGCGACTTGGTTGATTCCGTCAGTTTCAGACCTTCCGCATGGGCGTTGCCCACGGGCCCCGCCAAAGCAAGGCCAAGCGCGGCGATACCGCCGGTCCGATGTCCGATTAGCTTCACGCCCGCACCCGTGCCGTGTTCCGTTGCCCGACATTATACAGATCAGGTCCGGCAATTCCAGCCGCGAAACGCCAGAAGATGACTGGGCAGGGGTCCGGCCCGGGCAAGGATCCGCTGACAGCGGACTGTGCGGTCCGGGTTGCCGCTACCCGGGCGCTGGGTATAGGTTTGTTAACCAAGTCCGGGAGACACTCTTCCCGGCACGCAAAGTTCAGGAGAGATTCGCATGGCGGGGTCGGTCAACAAGGTCATTATCGTCGGCAACCTGGGTCGTGACCCCGAGGTGCGCAGTTTCCCGAACGGCGGCAAGGTGGTGAACCTGCGGATCGCCACGTCGGAGACCTGGCGCGACAAGCAGTCCGGCGAGCGCAAGGAGCGTACCGAATGGCATTCGGTCGCGATCTTCAACGAAGCCCTGGGCAAGATTGCCGAGCAATACCTCAAGAAGGGCTCGACCGTTTACATCGAGGGCCAGCTTGAAACCCGAAAATGGCAGGACCAGTCCGGCAATGACCGTTACTCAACGGAAGTCGTCCTGCGTGCTTATCGTGGTGAGCTGACGCTTCTAAGCGGACGACAAGTCACTGGTGATGAACCAGAGAACCCGCGCCCCCTTGGCCCGGACGACATGAACCCGCGGCCGCCTGTTTCCCCCCAGATCACATACGACGCTATTCCATTTTGAAGTTCATGCTTACCAAGTGGGCAGCTTTTCAAGCATTGTCGTAGATTGACAATGCTGCCCCCCTTGACGCATGTTCAGATCATGCGGAACCGCGCCCGGAGAGAAATCTCGCGGGCGCTTTTCATTTTCGCGGTCGGAACAGCGCGTAGGTTGCAACGCAAAGGGATCTGCCATCCTGCAGTCAAAACGGCGCTGATCTTGGCAATGCCCATCGTCATATCTCCCGCGCGAACCATCGGATGCGGCCGATGATGCGGATCTCTTCGGCCGTGCGCTCG
>JAPLPF010000169.1 GCA_026400325.1 Rhodobacterales bacterium | reverse complement strand
TGACCGTCACCATGGCGCCTTCCCAGGCCAGCGCCAGCGCCCCTGCCCGCCCGATGCCCGAGCCTGCCCCGGTCAGGAAGGCCACCCGCCCCGCCAGCACCATCAGCTTGCCCCTTTCCGGCTGCCGCCGCGCAGGATGATCTGCGCAGCAACCAGCAGCAGCAGCGACACCGCCAGCACCATGGTGCCTATGGCGTTGATCTCGGGCGTGACACCGCGACGGATCGAGGAAAAGACATAGATCGGCAGCGTCGTCTCGGACCCGGCCACGAAGAAGGCGATGATGAAATCATCAAAGCTGAAGGTGAAGCTGAGAAGGAACCCCGCAAGAATGCCGGGAAAGATCAGCGGAAGGGTGACTTGCCGAAACGTGGCAAAGGGGGGCGCGTAGAGATCGGCCGAGGCCTCCATCAGGCTGCGGTCCATGCCCGCCAGCCGCGCGCGCAGGATGATGATGACCAGCGACATCGAAAACAGCGCATGCGCGGCGATCAGCGAGCCATAGCCCATGGCCAGTTGCGGTGCCTGCCCTTCCGGGCCAAGCAACGCAAGCAACGGGTTGATCCAGCCGAACAGCGTGACAAGTGCAATCAGGGTGGCAATGCCGATGACAATGCCGGGGATCAGGACCGCGATGTAGAACAGCGCATCGGCCACGACGCGGACCCGCCCTTGCAGCGCCAGGGCGGCCATGGTGCCGAAAACGCTTGCGATCAGCGCCGAGGACAGGGCGACAATGAAACTGGTCCGCAGCGCCTCCATCACAAAGGGGTTGGACAGGGCCTTGCCATACCATTGCACGGAAAAGCCGGTGAACTGGCTGGCATGGGTTCCTGCGTTGAAGCTGAACACCGCAATGACCGCAATCGGCAGGTAAAGAAAGGCGAAGACGGCGGCGGCGTAAAGGCGCATGGCGGGGTCCCTACATCAGCGCCATGTCATCGCGCTGGCCACCCATGCGGCGCATCAGCCACATGTAAAGCGAGACGGTGACAAGCATGATGACAACCAGCGTGACCGCAACTGCCGCGCCAAAGGCCCAGTTGCGCGACTGCAGGAACAGATCGACCAGCGCATTGCCGATGAAGAACACCTTGCCGCCGCCCAGCATGGCGGGGATCAGGAACTCTCCCATCAGAAGGATGAAGACCAGCATGCAGCCGGTGGCCACGCCCGGCAGCGACAGGGGCAGCGTGACCTGCAGAAAGCTGCGCAAGGGCGGCGCACCAAGGTCGGCCGAAGCCTCCAGCAGGCGCTTGTCCAATCGTTCAAGGCTGACATAGACCGGCAGAACCATCAGCGGCAGATACCCATAGACGATCCCGGTCAGGACGGCGAAGGGCGTGTTGATCAGCCGGACCGGGCCAAAGCCCAACCATTCGATGATCGCAGGCAGTCCCTGCCCGCCAAGGATGAAGATCCACGCATAGCTGCGGATCAGGATCGAGGTCCAGAACGGGACAATGACCAGGATCAGCAGGGTTGTCCGCCACTTCGGATCGGCCCGCATCGCAAGAAAATAAGCCAGCGGATAGGCGATCACCAGGGACAGAAGCGTGCCCAGCGGGGCCAGCGTCAGGGTGTTCAGAAACGCCGTCCCGCGGGCGGGAAGGTTTGCATACTGCTCGAAGGTGAAGGCGGGGACATAGCCCCCCGCCGGTGCCCGCATCCCGAAGCTGAACACCAGCACGAAACACAGCGGCAGCACCAGCATGACCGCAAACCACACCCCGGCGGGTGCAAGAAGAAGCCATGTTGTAAGCCGCCGCTGCATGATTTCAGGCCGACTTGAAGCGCGCCATCAGCTCGGCCCGGTTCGGATCGGTCAGTGTTGCCGCCGCCCCGAACTCCAGCGCGCTCAGAAGGTCGGCCGCCGGGTAAAGGATCGGGTCAGCCAGCACCTCGGCCGGCAAAAGCGCGTTCACCCGGGCGTCAGCGACCGGATAGCCGTGGAAGAGCGCCTCCTTGACGTTGACCTCGGGCTTCAAGAGGAAGTTGATCAGCGCATAGCCCGCTTCACGATGCGGCGCACCCTTGGGAACTGCGTAGAAATCCGACCACAACTCACCGCCTTCGCGGCCAAGGACATAGACGATTTCCGGCATGTCCCGGTTCATCTGCTTGGCGTCCCCGGTCCAGGCAATCGTCATCCAGGCGTCACCCGACCGCATCGACGGCTGATAGTCCGAGCTGATGGCAAAAAGATGCGGCTTGGTCGCCAGAAGCAGCTCTTCGGCCTTGGCCAGTTCCGCCGGATCGACCGAGTTGAATGAATAGCCGAAGGCCTTGAGCGCCGCGCCGATGGTGGTCAGCTGGTAATCGTGCACCATCGTGCGCCCGGAAAAGTCGGTCTGGGTCCGCTCGAAGAATTCCTTCCACGTGGCGGGCGTGGTGCCCCCGGTGTTGTTGGTGTTCACCGCAAACCCCGTGGTGCCCCAGTTCTTGGACACGGCATAGACCTTGCCGTCCACCGTTCCCGGCCCGGCAAACCGCTGGTCAAAGCTGGCCGGGTCGTAGTTCGGCAAAAGCGACATATCCAGCGGTTCGATCAGGTCCTGCTCGACATAGGTGGTGATCGTGTAGTTCGTCGGCACGAACACGTCCCAGCCCGACCCGCCCGCCTGCAACTTGGCCAGCATTTCCTCGTTCGAGCCGAAAACGTTCACCTGAACCGTCGCCCCGGTCTCTGCGGCAAAGGCATCGAAATTGGTGACGTCGTGATAATTCGGCCAGGTGGCCAGGATCGCGCGGTCACCAATGCCCTGGGCCAGGGCTGGCCGCGGTATCAGCCCCGGCATTGCCGCGCCAAGCACCGCGCTGGCAGCGCCAAGGCCGGTCACGCCCAGGAAATGCCGGCGCGTCACCGAGCCCTTCTGGTAGCGCCGCAGTTCCTCCATGAACTTCTGACGCGAGATATGGTCAATCTTGTCGGTCATTGCTGAAGTCTCCCCGTTGGTTGGTTTCGTTCAATCCAGTCCAAGTATCAGGCCCGCTTCGGGTGCCCATGTCACATGGCCCGCGTCGCCCGGCGCAAAGCCGCCCTCGGCGGCTTCGGCCTGCCGCGCGACAAGCACCAGAAGATCGCCAAGCGCCGCATGCCGGACAAGATATTCCGTATGCTCGCCCAGAAAGATGCGGTTGATGACCGTCACCGGCTCGGCACCATCTCGGGCCGCATGGGCCAGCCCGATCTGCTCGGGCCGGATGCTGAGGGACGCGTTTGCCCCAGGGCCAAGCGGCCCCGCAAGCCGCCCGGCAAAGCGGTGGCCCGTCGCGGTCTGCACCTGCCCGGCATTGCCGGACCGGGTCATGAGTGTCCCATCGATGAAATTCGATTTCCCCACGAAGTCCGCGACATAGCGGCTGACCGGCTGGTCATAAAGCGCCGTGGGCGACCCGGACTGCACGATCCGTCCACTTTGCATGATGCAAATGCGGTCGGACATCGACAGCGCCTCTTCCTGGTCATGCGTGACCAGGACGAAGGTGATGCCCAGTTGGCGCTGCAGGGTCTGCAACTCGATCTGCATCTCGCGACGCAGCTTCCGGTCAAGGGCGGCCAGCGGCTCGTCCAGAAGCAGCACCTTGGGTTCGTTCACGATGGCACGCGCCAGGGCCACGCGTTGTTGCTGGCCGCCCGACATCTCCCAGATCCGCCGCGGGCCGAAACCTGTCAGGCGCACCATCTCCAGCGCCCGGTCCACCTTGCGCGCAACCTCGGCACGGTCCGGACGCGGCCTGCGCTGCCGAAGGCCATAACCGATGTTGTCCGCGACAGTCAGATGCGGAAACAGGGCATAGTGCTGGAACACCATGTTGACCGGACGCTTGTAGGCCGGCACGTCGGTCACCCGTTCGCCGTCCAGGTAAACCTCGCCCGAGGTGGGGGTCTCGAACCCCGCCAACATGCGCAACGCCGTGGTCTTGCCGCAACCCGAAGGGCCAAGAAAGGACAGAAATTCGCCCTTGCCGATGCCGAAGCTCAGCGCATCTGCAGCCAGAATGTCGCCATACCGCTTGGTCGCCGCGCGAAACTCGGCGATCAGCGGCTTTGTGTCCGGGTCGGTTGCACTGGTGCCGTGCGGAAGGCTTTGCATGGGGCCGCATATATCCTACGAAACGTTGGAAAGCGTAGGAGCAGACCGATTGCTTGTATATATGACAAATGAGGTAGTCTGCCGACCGGAGCGGGTCGGATGAGCCCGGCGACCTGGGCTTTACAGATGGCGGCGGTCGTGGCGTCGTTGGACGGACCTGCCCTGCCGCAGGCCTTGACCGACCTCTTGCGCCAGTCCGCGCCCTTCACCCACACCGTCATCTTCGGCTACCACGGCGCCAACCGCCCGATCAGTCTTCATGACGACTTCCCGTCGGCCAAGCGCAAGGTCTTTGTGACCGACTATCAGGCCGGACCCTATCTCCTCGATCCGCTGTATCTTGCAGCAGTGCGACCGATCCCGCCGGGGCTTTACCGTTTGCGCGATGTTGCCCCCGACCGGTTCTATCAGGGCGAATACTACCGCAACTACTATGCCCAGACCGGCCTTGCCGAGGAAATCGGCTACTTTGTCGATCTGCCCGGGCACGCGGTTCTGGTCCTTTCGCTGATGCGGACCGAAAAACCATTCTCGCAACGGGAGTTCGCAGCCCTGGCCGCAGCGTTTCCAGTTGTCGCCTCGGTCACACGCCGACAATGGGCCGGCTTGCACCGGCAGTTTGACCATGAGACCAGACCTGCCGGACCACATCGACAGCGAAAGCGTGTCGCCTACGACATCAGCCGATTTGGCGAAGGCATCCTGACGGCACGCGAGCGCGAGGTTGCAGAGTTCACCCTCAAGGGCCACTCGGCCGAGTCGGCAGGCCAGAACCTTGGCATCTCGCCGGGCACCGTCCGCATCCATCGTCGCAACATCTATGCGAAACTGCGGATCAACTCGCAGGGCGAACTTTTCTCGTGTTTCCTGGACACGCTGCTGGACGAGACTTGATGCGCGCGGGCGATTGCCCGGTCCAGACACCGAACGCCGCAGCCCTGCGCCCGAACCGCCGATGACCGGCCCTGGCCCGGCTCAGGCAGCGACGATCAGCTCCGGCCCGGCCGACCGGTTCGAATTCACCGCAACGCCCACCCGGTGGGGCCGGGTCAGCACGCCCTCGGCCGAGGCCTTCATCAGGACCGCCGCCCCATGCCCGGCCTCGCCCAGCCACAAGGGCCAGTCCTGCCGCTCCAGCACGACCGCCTCGCGGTGATGCAGGCCCGCCATCCCCGGGCCTGCGTCGGTCGACACGATCGCGACCGTGTCGATGTCCTGCCAGTGCTGCCACAGTCCGGCAAGCGCCATAGGCTCGCCGTAGGCGCGGGTGAAGTACCACGGCAGCTTTTCACCCTTCTCGCCGGTGCTCCATTCGTAGAACCCGCTTGCCGGAACAATGCAGCGCCGGGACCGAACCGCCTCGCGGAAGGCGGGCTTGGTGGCCACCGTGTCCGACCGCGCGTTGATGATCAGCGGTCCGTCATTCGGCGCCTTGTACCACTGCGGGATGAACCCCCAGCGCATCGCCCGCAGACGGCGGGTGCCGCCGTCCGATGTCACCACTGCCACGCTGTTCGTGGGGCAGACGTTGAAGTTGGGCCCCGATGGCAGATCGTTGCCGGGCACGGCATCGAACAGGGCGGCAAGCGCCTCGTTCGGGTGGGTGATGGTGAACCGTCCGCACATTGTCCAAGAATATCCCAAACCGCGCCCCATGCAAACTGCCGCCCTTTGCACCAGACCGGTTGGGACAAGGACGAAAGGGCAGGAGGTGACACCACCGATGGATTGACCAGCCGGTCGTCCCAAGGCAGAAGCGGGCAATGCTGATCCTGAAAATCCTTCGCCGCCCCGAATGGGATGCTTTCCGCGCCGCCGGTGAAACCCGTGGCGCACCGATCGACCTTGCCGATGGCTACATCCACTTTTCCACCGCAGCCCAGGTGGCCGAGACCGCGGCCAAGTGGTTCGCTACCGAAAGTGACCTGGTGCTGGTCGCCTTCGAGGCTGATCGTCTTGGCCCGGCGCTGAAGTGGGAACCCTCGCGCGGCGGCCAGCTTTTCCCGCATCTTTACCGCGCGCTGCGGCTGGATGAGGTGGTCTGGGACAAGTCCCTGCCCCTTGGTGCTGCAGGGCATATCTTCCCCGAAGGTGTGTGGTGACCCCGCTGGAGCGCGCAGGCCTGGCAATCCTGCACCGCCTGGATCCCGAACGCGCGCATTCCCTGTCGCTGATCGCGCTGCAATCAGGGCTTGCCCCCCTGCCCGGCCCGGTTGCCCTGCCGCGCCTTGCGACCAGGCTGGCGGGCCTGCAGCTTTGCAACCCCATAGGCCTTGCCGCCGGTTACGACAAGAACGCCACGGTCCTTGGTCCCCTGTCCCGGGCGGGGTTCGGCTTTCTGGAGGTCGGTGCCGCCACCCCCCTGCCACAGCCCGGCAACCCCAGACCGCGCCTGTTCCGCCTGTCCGAGGATCGCGCTGCCATCAACCGCTTCGGCTTCAACAATGACGGGATGGCAGCGATCGGCGAGCGTCTTGGCAAGCGCGCCCGTACCCTTGTGCCGGTCGGCCTGAACCTTGGCGCGAACAAGACCTCGGACAACCGCGCCGCCGACTTCGCGAAGGTTCTGGCAACCTGCGGCCCGCATGTCGATTTCGCGACGGTGAACGTCTCCTCGCCCAACACCGAGAAACTGCGCGACCTGCAGGGCCCCGCAGCCCTGTCTGCTCTCCTGGCCGGGGTGATGGAGGCACGGGCCGCGCTGCCGACCCCGATCCCGGTCTTCCTCAAGATCGCCCCTGACCTTGCCCCGGACGAGATCGCACAGATCGCCGAGGTCGCGCTGGCCTCAGGCATCGCGGGGATCATCGCCACCAATACCACCTTGTCGCGCGAAGGTTTGAAATCTGCAAACCGTAGTGAAGCGGGGGGCCTTTCTGGCGCGCCTTTGTTCGAAAAGTCCACTCTTGTGCTGGCGCAGCTGTCCCGTCTGACCGGCGGAAAACTTCCCCTGATCGGGGTGGGCGGGATATCCACCTGTGAACAGGCCTATGAAAAGATCCGCGCCGGGGCCTCGGCCGTGCAGCTTTACACCGCGATGGTCTATCAAGGCTTGTCGCTGGTGCCACAGATCGCCAAAGGCCTGGACACGCTTCTTGCCCGCGACGGGTTCGGCTCTGTTGCCGACGCCGTCGGCACCGGACGCGACGCCTGGCTTTAGGCACAGCCAGAAGCCCTTTCACATTTGCACAAATATCCCGGGGGTCCGGGGGCTGGCCCCCGGGCCGCGGCCTCGCTCAGAACGCCTTGAAGGTCATCGTGGTCAAGGTCCGCTGAATCCCCGGAATGTCGAACAGCCGCGACGACAGATAATGTCCGGTATCCTGATCATCCGGGATATAGACCTTGGCAATCAGATCGTAGTCACCGCTGGTCGAATACATCTCGCTGACCACCTCGCGGTCCCAGATCGCATCCGCAACCTCATAGGTCATGCCGGGCGTGCAGCGGAACTGAACGAAGACTAGCGCCATTTGGGCCTCCCTGATCCTGGGCTACCCTAGATCGCCCGGGGCCGAAGGGGAAGCCTCGCCCAGCGCCAGCGGTGCGGGCTCGCGGCGAAGATCGTCGATCCCCAGTGCATCCACGGGCCGCGCCAGCCGGTTGCGCACAACCCAGCGCAGCCGCGTCTGCGCCCGGGTGATCGCGACATAGGCCAGCCGCTTCCACAGCGGGACCCCGGCCTCGCTTCGCCCTGACTGCGCAGCGGCGTAAAGGTCCGGGGCGAAGACCTGCACGTCGTCCCATTGGCTGCCTTGCGCCTTGTGGATCGTGACAGCCGCGCCATGGAGGAAGGCCGCGCCCATCGTGGCGGCGGAAGGGATGAAGGGTTCCTCTTCATCCGGCTTTTCGATCTTGATGATCGAGGCCGCGCTGACCTGCGGCTCTTCCGCGCCCACCACATGCAACCGCGCAAAACCAGGGCGGTTCCCCTCTCCCAAGTATATCACCTGCGCGCCCTTGATCAGACCCCGTGCTTCAAGGTCGATCCGCTTCTTCCTATGCTTCAGGGGCAATTCGATCCCGTCGCAGATCAGGGGTTCCCCCGGCAAAAGCTGATCGTCCGGCGCGCCAAAGGCATTGCGGAAGGCCTGGATCAGGCGCACCCGCGTCGCATTGCGCCAGACCAGTACGGGTGAGCGTGCCATAAGCCCCGCTTCAACCCGTTCCGCCCAGACCACACGTCCATCCTGGTGCGCCTTGGCGGCAACCATCGCCTCGAAGGCCTCGAACCCCAGGCTCGCATCCCCCAGGGCATGCGCCAGGTCCAGGATCGGGTTGTCCTCGGCCTGCCGGTGAATGCGGCTCAGCACCAGCTTCCGCCCCTCGGGCAGCTTGTCGAACACCATTTCGCCGGAAGACCCCACCGGAGCCAGTTGCGCGGGGTCGCCGAACAGGACCAGCGTGGGAAAGATCTCGCGCAGGTCGTTCAGCGCACGCTCGTCCAGCATCGAGGATTCGTCCACCAGCCCCACATCCAGCGGCTCTTCCCGGCGCTTCCAGCCCTTGATGAAGTCGCTGCCCTTCAGCCCCGCTGCAGCCAGCGCCCCGGGGATCGACGCGACCTGCGCGTAAAACGCATGCGCCCGGTCCAGTGCCAGATCGGTCAGCCCTTCGACGGTCGGGCGCGGCCCGGTTCCGGCCAGCCATTCGGCGATCTTTTCATACTGCGGGTCATAGACCGGGGTATAAAGGATGCGGTGGATCGTGGTCGCCGGAACCCCGCGCAACCGCAGGACCGATGCCGCCTTGTTCGTGGGCGCAAGTATGGCCAGCGTGCGGCGATCCTTGCGCCGCCGCCCTTCGTAATCTCCGCTGATGACTTCGACACCGGCGGCCTTCAAGCCGCGATAAACCTCGGCCAGCAGCAGGGTCTTGCCCGACCCGGCCTTGCCGACCACTGCCAGAACAGTGGCCTTGCCCTCGGGCATGGGGGCGAGGACACCTTCGGCAAGATCTATCCCCTGACCTGCGAAAGCAGCGGCCAGACGGTCGAACGCATCGGCCTGGTCGTCGGAAAGCAAAAGCGCTGGGGGCTGCATGGCGCGACCATAGCCCCCCACCCAGCCAAGTGTAAGGCCCCCGGAGGCGGCCCCTTTCGCCTAGCGGTTCAGGCTGGCCTCAAGCGTGTCCTCGAAGGTCCGAAGCCCGGTCCGCGGGGCCTGCACCAGCACCGCCATGTTGCCCGGCTTGTGCTGGTTCTTCCACATCAGCGTGTGCGCCTTGGGAATCTCGGCCCAGGGAAACACTTCGGACATGCAGGGGTCCAGCCGGCGTTCGACCATCAGCTTGTTCGCTGCCGCCGCCTGCTTCAGATGGGCAAAGTGGCTGCCCTGCAGGCGCTTTTGGTGCATCCACATGTAACGCACGTCAAAGGTGCAGTTGAACCCGGTGGTCCCGGCGCAGATCACCACCATGCCACCCTTCTTCACCACCAGCGAGGACACCGGAAACGTCGCCTCGCCGGGGTGCTCGAACACCATGTCGACGGACACACCCTTGCCGGTGATATCCCAGATCGCCTTGCCAAAGCGCCGGGCCTCTTTCAGCCAGTCGTTGTATTCCGGGCTGCCCACCTTTGGCAGTTGCCCCCAGCATTTGAAATCGTTGCGGTTGATCACGCCCTTGGCGCCCAATGCCATCACGAAATCGCGTTTCGCTTCGTCGCTGATGACCCCGATCGCATTGGCGCCTGCCGTGTTGATCAGCTGGATCGCATAGGACCCAAGGCCCCCCGACGCCCCCCAGACCAGCACATTCTGCCCGGGCTTCAGGTCATGCGGTTCATGCCCGAACAGCATCCGGTAGGCGGTGGCAAGCGTCAGTGTGTAGCAGGCCGATTCTTCCCAGGTCAGGTGCTGGGGGCGCGGCATCAGCTGCTGCGACTGCACCCGCGTGAACTGCGCGAACGACCCGTCATGCGTCTCGTAGCCCCAGATCCGCTGGCTGGGACTGAACATCGGGTCACCGCCGTTGCATTCCTCGTCGTCGCCATCGTCCTGGTTGCAATGGACCACGACCTCATCGCCAACCTTCCAGCGCTTGACCTTGTCGCCCACCGCCCAGACGATCCCCGCCGCATCCGACCCCAGCACGGCATAGGGCTGCTTGTGCCCGTCAAAGACCGAGATCGGCTCGCCCAGCGCGGCCCAGACGCCGTTGTAGTTGACCCCGGCCGCCATCACGAGGACAAGCACCTCGTTGCTGTCGATGGTCCAGGTGTCAACCACTTCCTGCCGCATCGCGCTTTCCGGAGGGCCATGGCGTTCACGCCGGATGGTCCAGGCATACATCTGGCGCGGCACATGGCCGAGGGGCGGCATCTCGCCCAGCTCATACAGATCCTTCTGTGGCGCTTCATATACGGCGGGTGGGGTGCGCGTGTCCAAAGCCAACAGAGCCTCCAGGGTCTTGCCGCGCCGCAGAATCGCAGCGCCTTGACCGCAGATAATCCACCATCGCGCAACTTTGCAATAGGATGGTCGGCTGAAATTGTAATTTTATGTCTGCGGCATCGCAGCAACTGAAGGTTCTGGAACCGACGCCGCGTAGAAGTCCAGAAGCTTCCGCTCCGCTACCACCGGCTGCAGTGCGCTTGTCACCAGCCCGCGCGCAATCAACGGGGTCAACCCTTCGTCCAGTACCGTGTCGATGCCCTGCGGCGGAAGTTTCAGGACCGCCCCGGCACGAGACAGCTGTTGCACAAGCCCTTCGACCCGTTCCCGAAGCTCGGCTCGCGTTGCGGCACCCTCGCCCAGAGCACGCGCCACCAGCGGCACCGGAAGGACCGGCACCACCTCGGTGATCGCCGCCATCAGCCGCGCCCCCAGGCTGTCCACCGTGCCGCCTGCCCCAAGAAAGGCGCGCAGACTGACGGGCGCCCCGAACCCAGCGGCCGCAGTGCCAAAGCCCTTGCGCCGCCCCACCAGCCGCCCGAAAAGATAGCGCACCGTCCCCCAGGCCGCCCGGAACGGCCGTTTGCGAAAATGCCGCACTTCGCTGGCCGCCGCCTCGACCAGCACCCGGTCCTCCAGCACCCGGTCATAGGCCAGGCCGACGGGCACGAAGATCACATCGCGCCCACCGGGATCGAACCCCTCGACGATATAGCTGATCAGACCCATCCTTGCCGACCCCACACGCCCATCAAGGCTGAGGCCGCCTTCGGGAAAGATCGCCTGGGTCGTGCCCTCTTCGGTCGCCATCTGGACGTAGCGCGCCAGCACGCGGCGATAAAGTGCGTTTCGGCTGCCGCGCCGGATGAAATAGGCCCCCATCGCGCGGATCATCGCGCTCAGCGGCCAGACCCGCGCCCATTCCCCAACCGCATAGGACAGCGCGGCGCGGTCCGCCACCAGCCAGGTGATCAGCACATAATCCATGTTGCTGCGATGGTTCATCACAAAGATGATCGTAGCATCGGGATCCAGATTGCCAAGGTCGCGGTCGACCCGCCCCACCCGCACGCGATACAGAAACCGGCTCAATCCTTTCGCAGCGCGCGTGGCAAAGCCGAAATACAGCGTTGCCGAAAACCCCGGCACGATCTCGCGGGCATAGCGTCGTGCCTCCTCGAAGGCGACCCCGCCGGGCACCCCCGTCTCGGCCGCATGGGCCATGGCCGCTTCTACAACCTTGGGATCATAGGCCAGCCGCGCCACCATGTCCGACCGCTCGGCCAGCTTGAACAGGTCGATCTTGCGGTCCAGCCGCGCATTCAGCTGCTGCATTGCGCGTTCGGCCCGCCGCCGGAAGAACCAGCGCACCGAAGGAAACAGGAAATGCGTGGCAAAGCTGACCGCGGCAAAGCCAAGGACCAGAATCAAAAGCCAAAGCGGAACCGCCACCGTGACGAACATGAAGCAACCTACCGCAAGACGCGCCGCTCACAATGCCTTTCACATTTGCACCAGTATCCCACCGGGGTCCGGGGGTGTGAAACCCCCGGCGACTTGCCGCAGCGCAGCGATTGACAATGGCATGAAATGTCACGTATCCCGTCCTGGACGCAACAATATTACCCGGACGCGAGGCCGCGATGCCCACTGAAAAGCCCTGGCTCTTCCGCACCTATGCTGGCCACTCCACGGCGGCAGCGTCCAATGCGCTTTACCGCGGCAACCTGTCCAAGGGACAGACCGGCCTGTCCGTCGCCTTCGATCTGCCGACCCAGACCGGCTATGACAGCGACGATCCCCGGGCGAGCGGTGAGGTCGGAAAGGTTGGCGTTCCCGTGGCGCATCTTGGTGACATGCGGGCGCTGTTCCACGACATCCCGCTGGACCAGATGAATACCTCGATGACGATCAACGCGACCGCCCCCTGGCTTCTGGCGCTTTACATCGCCGTGGCCGAAGAGCAGGGCGCCACGGTCGCGGCGCTGCAGGGCACCGTGCAAAACGACATCATCAAGGAATACCTCTCTCGCGGGACCTACATCCTGCCGCCCGAGCCTTCGCTCCGCCTCATCACGGACGTCGCCGCCTATACCGGCCAGCACCTGCCCAAATGGAACCCGATGAACGTGTGCAGCTATCATCTGCAAGAGGCCGGGGCCACGCCGGAACAGGAACTCGCCTTTGCGCTGGCCACCGCCTGCGCCGTGCTGGATGATCTGAAAGTGAAAGTTTCACCCACAGATTTCCCCGCAATGGCGGGCAGAATGTCGTTTTTTGTCAATGCCGGCATCCGCTTTGTGACCGAGCTTTGCAAGATGCGCGCCTTCACCGCGCTTTGGGACGAGCTTCTGGAATCCCGCTACGGCATCACCGACCCCAGGCATCGCCGCTTCCGCTATGGCGTCCAGGTGAACTCGCTTGGCCTGACCGAACAGCAGCCGGAAAACAACGTCACCCGCATCCTGATCGAGATGCTTGCCGTGACGCTGTCGAAAAACGCCCGCGCCCGCGCCGTCCAGCTTCCCGCCTGGAACGAGGCCCTTGGCCTGCCCCGGCCCTTCGACCAGCAATGGTCGCTGCGCATGCAGCAGGTTCTGGCCTATGAAACCGACCTTCTGGAATATGATGACCTCTTTGACGGCAACCCCGCCATCGAGGCGAAGGTCGAAGCCCTGAAGGCCCAGGCGATGGAAGAGCTTGCCCAGATCGACGCGATGGGTGGCGCGGTCGCGGCCATCGCCTACATGAAATCCCGTCTGGTCGAGGCCAATGCCGACCGCCTGGCCCGCATCGAATCTGGTGAAACGACCGTGGTGGGCGTGAACCGCTTCACCACGTCCGAACCCTCGCCGCTGACCACAGGCGACGGTCTCATCATGCAGGCGGACCCGAAAGCCGAAGCCGACCAGTGCAAGCGCCTTGCCCTGTGGCGGTCAGAGCGCGACCCTGCCACCGTCGCCGAAGCCCTCGCCACCCTGAGGCAGGCTGCGCAGTCCGGGGCAAACATCATGCCCGCCTCCATCGCCTGCGCAAGGGCGGGCGTTACCACTGGCGAATGGGGCGGCGCGATGCGGGCCCTGTACGGGGAATACCGCGCGCCGACTG
>JAPLPF010000140.1 GCA_026400325.1 Rhodobacterales bacterium | reverse complement strand
AGGCCCCCAAGGCGGTGTACGAGTTGGAGCATTACGGCGTGCCCTTTTCGAGGACCGAGGAGGGCAAGATTTATCAGCGGCCCTTTGGCGGGCATACGACTGAATATGGCGAGGGGCCGCCGGTGCAGCGGACCTGTGCGGCGGCGGACCGGACGGGGCACGCGATCCTGCACACGCTTTACGGCCAAAGCCTGAAGAACAACGCGGAATTCTATATTGAATACTTCGCGCTGGACCTGATCATCACCGATGGCACCTGCACTGGCGTGGTGGCGTGGAAGCTGGATGACGGCACGATCCATGTCTTCAACGCCAAGATGGTGGTTCTGGCGACCGGCGGCTATGGCCGCGCCTATTTCTCTGCGACCTCGGCACATACCTGCACTGGCGATGGCGGCGGCATGGTGGCCCGCGCGGGCCTGCCCCTGCAGGACATGGAGTTCGTGCAGTTCCACCCGACCGGCATCTATGGCTCGGGGTGTCTCATCACCGAAGGCGCGCGGGGTGAAGGCGGGTATCTGACGAACTCCGCCGGGGAGCGGTTCATGGAACGCTATGCCCCGCACTACAAGGATCTGGCACCGCGCGACTATGTCAGCCGCTGCATGACGCTGGAGATCCGCGAAGGCCGGGGCGTTGGCGCGCAAGGCGACCATATTCACCTGAACCTGTCGCACTTGCCGAAGGAAACGCTGGATCTGCGCTTGCCCGGCATCAGTGAATCCGCCCGGATCTTTGCCGGGGTGGATCTGACAAAGGAGCCGATCCCGGTTTTGCCGACAGTGCATTACAACATGGGCGGCATCCCGACCAACTATTGGGGCGAGGTGCTGAACCCGACTGCCGCCAACCCTGACGCTACGTTCCCCGGCCTTATGGCCGTGGGCGAGGCGGGCTGTGCTTCGGTGCATGGCGCGAACCGGCTGGGGTCGAATTCCCTGATCGACCTTGTGGTGTTTGGCCGTGCCGCGGCGATCCGGGCCGGGCAGGTGGTGGACAGGCAGTCCTCGGTCCCAGCCACGAACGTGGCGCAGGTCGACAAGGCTCTTTCCCGCTTTGACGCCGTCCGACATGCCAAAGGGGCTGTCCCCACGGCCAGCTTGCGGCTGGAAATGCAAAGGACCATGCAGGCCGATGCTGCCGTCTTCCGCGCCGAGGAGACGCTGGCGGCGGGTGAGGTCAAGATGACTGCCATCGCCGGCAAGATGGACGACTTGCATGTCACCGACCGCTCGCTCATCTGGAACAGCGATCTGATGGAGACGCTGGAGCTGGCCAATCTGATGCCGAACGCGCTTGCCACCATCTATGGCGCCCACGCCCGCACCGAAAGCCGTGGCGCCCACGCGCATGAGGATCACCCGACCCGCAACGATGCGGATTGGCGCAAACATTCGCTTGCCTGGGTTGATGGCGCGACCGTGCGGCTGGACTATCGCCCCGTCCACACCCATCCTCTGACGACCGAGGCGCAAGGTGGAATTCCCCTGAAGAAGATTGCCCCGGCAGAAAGGAAGTTCTGATGCACCGGGTCGCCCGCGCGTTGATGGCGTTGTCGTTCGTTGCGGCCTGCGATCCGGCAGACCTTGCTGACAGTGCCATGAAACGGGCGGCATCATCCGTGGTGTTTCCGGTCGTAAACCTGGACATGCCGGCAAGAGAGGCTCAATCCGCGACCGACTGCATTCTGAATGCAGCCAGCGCCGACGAGCTGCGGCTTCTGGCGCGCGACGTCGGGGTCGAGGCCGGCTCCTCGACCAAGGCCACGATCCGCACCATCGCCCTGCGCCCCGATGCACAGACCTGCTTTGCGGCCCGCGGCGTGCCCCCGATACGGTAGGCCGATGAAACGAACCCTGCCCCTGACGCTTTTGCTTGTCGCCTGCGGCCCGATCTCGCTGGCCGAGGCTGAACGCCAATGCTTTGAGCGTGCGCGCCTTGCCCAGCAACCGCGGGGTGAAGTGGCCGTGGGCGTGGGTTCCGATGGCCGCGCGGTCGGCGCTTTCGAGCTTGAGGTCACCGGCGACTTTCTGCAGGGCCGTGATCCCTCGGCCGTCTATGACACCTGCGTCATGACCAAATCCGGCGAGCCGCCGTCGCGGCCGCTTTATGCAAGACCCGACTGGAAAGGCTGAATTCCCATGGTCCAGTTCACGCTGCCAAAGAACTCGAAAATCCGCACCGGCAAGACCTGGCCCAGGCCCGAGGGCAAGGCCATCCGCAAATTCCAGGTTTACCGATGGAACCCCGATGACGGCAAAAACCCGCGGGTTGATACCTACTTCGTCGATCTGGAAACCTGCGGCCCGATGGTCCTTGACGCGCTGATCAAGATCAAGACCGAGATCGACCCGACCCTGACATTCCGCCGCTCATGCCGCGAAGGCATCTGCGGGTCCTGTGCGATGAACATCGACGGGATCAATACGCTGGCCTGCATATACGGACTGGACGAGATCAAGGGCGACGTGAAGATCTACCCCCTGCCGCACATGGCGGTGATCAAGGACCTGATCCCGGATCTCACCCACTTCTACGCCCAGCATGCCAGCATCATGCCCTGGCTTGAGACGAAGACGAACCGTCCGGCGAAGGAATGGCGCCAGTCGATCGATGACCGCTCGAAGCTGGATGGCCTTTACGAATGCGTGATGTGCGCCTGCTGCTCGACCTCTTGCCCAAGCTACTGGTGGAACTCTGACCGCTATCTCGGCCCTGCCGCGCTTTTGCACGCCTATCGCTGGATCATAGATTCCCGCGACGAGGCGACGGGCGAACGGCTGGACGAGCTGGAAGACCCGTTCAAGCTGTATCGTTGCCACACGATCATGAACTGCGCCAAGACCTGCCCGAAGGGTCTGAACCCGGCCAAGGCGATTGCCGAGATCAAGAAGATGATGGTCGAACGGGTGGTTTGACCCAGGCTTTTCGAGACTGGTAGTTGGTGGACAAGATGTACGAGATCGCTTTTGCCCCTGAACAAAAAGCCGGTACGTCTGACCCGGGCACTTGCCCGATTTGCAAGGAAGGCACGTCTCGACCGGTTCTGACGGTAAAGGCCGGCGGCTACCTTCCGGATGATCTTGATCTGGCCGAATGTGCAGCCTGCGGTACAATGTACTTTCTTGGGCGCGAGCCTGTTCTAGGCTACGACTTTGCGGGTTTTGAACAGGACTACTGGTACAATTACGTCCAGAATGGCGCGGGTATCACCGCCATGCTGGAACCATTGCTGGCTATTGGGCGGCCGCGCGGGGGCGATCTTCTGGATATTGGCTGCGGATTCGGGTTCGTTCCCGACTTCTGGCAAAGATCCGGACTAGGACAGAGCGTCGGCCTGGAAACCAGCCTTTATGGCAAGATCGGGCGTGAGAAGCTTGGCGTCGAGGTCATTGCGTCATACTTCAATGACGCCAAGGAAATCGCCGGACGAAAATTCGATTATGTCTACAGCAGCGAGGTGCTTGAGCATGTCAGGGACCCTCAGGGTTTTATCAGGGAAATCAGTGCGGCCCTGAAGCCGGATGGTATTCTTGTGCTGACCACGCCTTGCGCCGATGGAGTGTCACCGCAAACCGATGTTCCGACCATAAGCGCGATCCTTTCTCCGGGGTTTCACTATTTTGTAACGCGCCCGGCGGCACTTGAAAGGCTGGTGGCATCCTGCGGGTATCCGCATGTTCTGGTCCGAAGTGTCGGCAATCGCCTGCTTTGCTGGGCATCGCATTCACCACTTCCGGAAATTGCAGAAGGTTTCTCCGACTGGGATATCTATTTTTCCTACCTTGAGAAACTGTCTCGCAACCCGGATCCGCATGTTGCGGGCGGGGCGCTGTATCGTCTTCTGAAGGATGCAATAAATCTGGGAAGATATGACGATGCCGAGCGTATTTACCCGTTCTTTGAAGCGCTTGCCAAATCCGTGTATGGAATCGATTTTCGTTTTCCAGAGAAGTCCTTGCACCGATCCAAAGCAAGATGGGCGCTTGGAACCGCAGAATTTCCATCCTGGCTGGGCTGTGGCTACCTTTTTGCGGGGCGCTATCTTGCCATCGAGAATGCACCGGCCGAACAGTTGGCGTCGCTCTACTCGGCCGCAGTAGAGACATTGCAGCAAGAGATTGAAAGTTTTGCCCAGTTTGCGCAGGAGGCCTGGTTTTTTCTGCCGATGGCCCGTGAGCATCTGGCCATGGCCCAGATTGCTGTACCGGCCCCCGCGCAAGATACTGTCAGTAACGACTATCCTATTGAATTCGCAAGAACGTCGGCGGTGGACTTCGCGGGCAAGGAAATTTGCCTTTTCGTTGCATATGTTCCCAAGGGGCAGCTTTTGCCGGGGGCGATTGCGCTGGTTCAGGCGCTTGCCGCATCTGGCCTGACAGTTGCGGTCTGTTGCGTCGTTGAAGATATGGGTCTGAGCATTGAGCTTGCCGGCCTGGATGGAGCAGCCTTCATTGCGAAGCGCAAGAATGGCGGCTACGATTTTGCCGTCTGGGCGGCCATCCTTGCCGAGATGCCAGAAGTGTGGCGTGCCGAGAGACTGTTCTTCGTGAATGACAGTATCTTGGGGCCATTGACTGGCTTTGATCAGATGCTCGAAAGGATCCGCGCGTCGGGTGCTTCGTTTCTTGCCCTGAGTGAGTCCTATCATCCGGTGCATCACAGCCAGAGCTATTTTTTCGTCTTGCAGAAGGGTGGCTTGTCGTCTTCGGAGGTCCGGAATTTCTGGCGTCGCGTGCGCGTGGAGAAGACAAAGATTGAGGTGATCGAAAAGTATGAATGCGGTCTCTTGCCCTACGCCCGGGATGTCGCAGGTCTTGAGACGGAAATCCTGTTCTCGTACGAACGTCTGTTTCCGGGAACTGACTTGAATGCCGTGAGGCTGCAGAATCCCACTCATCATGCGTGGGAAAAATTGGTTCGATCCGGCTTTCCCTTCATCAAGGCTGAACTGCTGCATTCAAATCCTTTGGCGCTTGACATAAATCATTGGGAATCGATTGTTGCGGGCCACGATGGAGACGTCGATCTGTTCAAGAAGCACTTGATCAGGATGACTGAAACACGAGGAGCGCCACCCAAGCCCGCCAGATATGAAAAATGGAAGCTGTTGCGCAGGATGATCGGCGATGATCAGTTTTTCGAGCTTCGCGACATATGGTTCAAGCACAGAAAACTGCGCCGATGGGGAAGGTAAGACTTTGACCGAACTTCGACTTTCCCGTCACGTGATCCTTGATCGCTTCCGGTCGGGCGTGACCGGGACCATGTCTTGTCCAAAGGGCGCCGGACCTGCCGCAGGCGCGCGATGAAATCAAAAAGCTGAAGGCCGAACGGGGGAATCGAGTGCCAAAGTCCAAGCCAACGGCCAATCCGGAACCCATTGTCGGTCAGCCGTTCCGGGACGATGACCCGCTTTTCACGGTGATCGTCACCGACTACGAGCCTTCGGTCCCGCGCGCATATTTTCGTCGCAAGATGGCCAGTCTTGCGGCGCAGACCTGTGATGATTTTGAAGTGCTGGTCTATCACGATGGCCCGAAATCCCGCACCTATGAAGAAGACCTGGACGGCGGCCCCCTGCATCCCGCAACGCAGTTCTTCGTGACACCAAGCCGGGCCGGCGACTGGGGGCACACCAGCCGCGATCTGGGGATTCGCGCGGCGCGGGGGCGGTGGATCATTCACACCAACGCAGACAATGTCTTTTATCCCAATCTGATAGCCGTGTTGAAAGCTACGCTGGCCGACCCGCAGCCCTGGGCTTTTGCCTATCCCCCGAAAAGGTATCCGTTCGGGGTGAAGGGGCTTGCCAAATGGCTGGACAAGCGCTGGGAAACCAAGCTCATGGCGCCGTCGGTAGTGGAAAGTTCCGACCCGCAAATTCTGGTCTACGCCATCGTCATGCGTGGAAATGTCGCTTTGATGAATTCCCAGACAAGGGTTCGTGAAGTCGCAGAGCGGCAGGGCGTGGTCTTTGGTGGCGTTCCGGTCAAATACGGTGCAACCGATGCGATGCAACTGGTGATGCAGCGGGGCCTGTGGCTTGCCGAAGGTGGCTGGCACGAACGGGCCATCGATTCAGATGCGCTGTTGTATCAAGGCTTTGCCAGGAAGTACCGGGTGCTTGCGGTTCCGGTAGTTCTGGGAGAGCATTGGTAAACTGTGCTTGCAACTGGCCAACGGCACTCTGGTCTGGTGCCCCTGGACACGCAGGCTGGCGCTGGGACCATGATCAGGCTAGCATTCCGGCAGCGTTCCCGGTGCTCTGCTGATCGGGCCGGGCCAGGAAAGGAACGATCCGATGCTGCTGCAACTTACCTATGCCTCGCGCCCTTTCGGATATGACTCTGCCATGCTGACCGGCATCCTTTTCGATGCCCGGCGCTGCAATGCGCGGGATGGAGTTACCGGGGCCCTGATCTGCCGGAATGACCTTTTCCTGCAACTTCTGGAAGGACCCGAGGCTGCCGTCGCGGCCACCTATGCCCGCATTCGCGCGGATGACCGGCACATCGAGGTGCGACAATTGACCAGTCGAATGATCGCGGATGACGCGCGGATGTTCGGGGCCTGGGCAATGCGCGACGATCCTGCCGCAAGCTGGGTCTGGACGCGGGACGAGGTTGATGCCGGGGTTCCCGACCGGGCAAGCGAGGCCGAGGTGCTGGAGATGTTTCGCAGGTTGCCCGCGACGGACCCACCGGCCTGACAGGGGTCTGCGTCGGTGCGAAGAGGCGCGTGAGGGCCGCAAAGCGGTCAGGAATACCGTTCGGACATCCCGGCTTGCGTGTCGTCATAGCGGTCGCCCCAGGCCCAGCCAACCGGAAGGAGGCGGTCGATTTCGGCGCGGTCGTCATCGTTCAGGTCAATCCCGGGGGCGTTGATCCAGGTTTTCAGGTGATCGGCGCTGCGGGTGCCGGGAATCGGAATGATGTGCGCCCCGCGGTCCATCAGCCACGCGAGGGCGAGTGACGCGGGGGTGAAGCCCCGACTGGCTGCGAACCTGTGAAAAGCCTGCAGCTTGATTTGGTTATGTGGCCAGTTCTCGGGGTGAAAGCGCGGGATGCGGGTGCGGAACTCACCGGCTGCAAAGTTTGCGGGGTCGGCCATCGGGGTTCCGAACACCCCACGCGCAAGGGGCGAGAAGGGGACGAATGCCACGCCAAGATCAGCGCAACGCTGGATCAGACCAAGCTCGGGCTGACGGGTCCACAGCGAGTATTCATTCTGCACCGCCATGACCGGATGGACGGCATGGGCACGCTCCAGCGTGGAGGGGGCGATCTCGGAAAGGCCGTAGCCCAGGATTTTGCCTTCCTCCTGAAGGCGCTGCATGGTTCCGGCAAGGTCTTCGACGGGGATCAAAGGGTCGTGTCGGTGGGCGTAAAAAAGGGTGACATGATCGGTTCCAAGGCGCTTGAGTGACCCCTCCAGCTCGGCCCGAAGGTGTTCGGGCCGATTGTCGATGCGGCGGTTCGGGTCGTCGGTGAAGCTGGCCTTGGGTGCAAGATGCGGCCGGTTGGGCCGCGTGGCCAGCCAGGTGCCGATCACCGTCTCGGAAACGCCCTTGCCATAGATGTTGGCGGTGTCGAGAAAGGTGACCCCATGGTCCCAGGCAGCGTCCAGGGTGCGCAGGGAGTCTGCTTCGGTGGTCGGGCCAAAGATTCCACCGAAAGACAGGCAGCCAAGACCGATCGCAGAAACCGCGGGGCCGTGCCGGCCAAGCTTGCGCGTTTTCATGCCGTCACATGATGCAGGCCCTGGAACCTGGCACGAAACGCCTTGGTTCGGGGGGCGACAGTGTCCGGGGCGTTCGACCGCAGGCCCTCGGCGATCAGGGCGGCCAGTTCCGGGGCGTCAGCGGGGGTGACGCCGCGACGGACAAGTTCAGGCGTGCCCATGCGCAAACCGTTGAGGTCGCCCGGAACTTCGGGTACCGGCAGACCGATCCCGCAGGCCAGGAAACCGGCCTTGCGCAGGGTCTTTGACGCTGCCTGCCCGCCGCCGAAAGCTGCAGCTTCGATGGCGAACTGATGCGACGTGGTTGCCCCCCGGTCGGCCGCAAAGACCGGAAGTCCCAGCTTGCCAAGCTCGGTCGCAAGCGCGCGGGCGAGGTCGACCATCGCCCTTGCATAGACCCGGCCGTGGTCGCGCCAGTCCAGCAGGGTAAGCGCGAGGGCGGCGGATTTTCCGGCATCGAAGTTGGCGGTCATGCCGGGGAAGGCGATGGCGTCCAGCCGCCGCGCGATGCTGGCATCGTTTGTCACGATCAACCCGCCAGCCGGGCCGCCAAGTGATTTGTAGGTGCTCATGGTCATCAGATGCGCGCCTTCGGTCAGGGGGTTGGCCCAGATCCCGCCGGCGATGATCCCGCATTGGTGGGCGGCGTCGAACAGAACCGCTGCACCAACCTGATCGGCGATCTTGCGCACCTCGGCCACGGGATGGGGAAACAGGTTCAGGCTGCCACCAACGGTGATGATCTTGGGGCGCACCGCATGGGCAAGATCATGGAGCGCTGCAAGATCAAGGGTATAGCCATCGGCATCAACTGGTGCTGGATGGGTGGTCAGCCCGTAAAGACCGGCACAGCCCTCAGCATGGTGGGTGACATGGCCGCCGATGCTGCCCGGGGGGGCGATGATGCTGTCACCGGGCTTTGCCAGCGCCATGAAGCCGTAGAGGTTCGCCAGGGCGCCTGATCCGACCCGGATTTCGGCATACTTCGCCTGAAAGACTTCGGCAGCGAGTTCAGCGCAGATGACCTCGATCTCTTCGATCGCCTCCAGCCCCATTTCATACTTGTCGCCAGGGTAGCCAAGGCTTGGCCGCGACCCCAGGCCGCGCGCAAGTGCCGCTTCGGCCCGCGGGTTCATCACGTTGGTCGCGGGGTTCAGGTTGAAGCAATCCTGATCGTGGATCTGCAGGTTCGCCGTGATCAGCGCCTCGATCCGGTCGGAAACCCGGGCAGAGGGGGCGGTGGCCTCAGTCGCAACGCGCTGGACCAGCGCCTCGCAATCGGCGGGCACCCAGGGGCGTGGGGAAAGGTTGGTCATGGCGGGCTCCTTCACCCGCCATGAAAACCAGAGCATCACGACTTCTGCAATGGTCGATGAGGCCCCCGATTACGGATGTCCGACGTAGATGACGACCTTGCCAGTGGCGCGACCGGTTTCGCTGAAATCCTGCGCCCTTGCCGTATCGTTCAGTCCGAATTCGGCGGCAATCAGGGGGCGTATCTGCCCAAGGTCAACCATCCCTGCGAGGTCTTTCAGAATCTCCGCGTTGGGGCCGATAAAGACATATCCAGCACGCTTTCCTTCCGCTTTGGCGCGGTCCTCCGACGGCTGGCCGGTGATCGACACCAGCATGCCGCCGGGATTCAGCACCCCCCAGGATTTTTCCTGCACCTCGCCACCGATGGTGTCGAATACCACGTCCATGCCACGGGCGACGCTGGAGAAGTCCTGTGCGTGGTAGTCGATCACCTCATCGGCGCCAAGGGATCTGACCAGCGCCGCCTTGGCCGCAGAGGCGGTGGCGGTGACATGCGCGCCCGTGGCGCGTGCCAGTTGCACGGCGATGGAGCCGACGCCACCCGCGCCGGCGTGGATCAGCACGCGCTGGCCTTCGGTCAGGTTCGCGGTGGTGAAAAGCGCCTCCCAGGCGGTGATGGAGACGAGGGGCAGGCTTGCCGCCTCGACATGGCTGATCGTGGCGGGTTTGAAGGCGATCTCGGCCTCGCGCACGGCGATGTATTCAGCATAGGCGCCATTGCGGACGATATCTGGCCAGGAATAGACCGCATCACCTGGTTTGAAGCGGGTGACGGCCGTGCCAGTTTTCTCCACGATGCCAGAGACATCCCAACCCATGATCAAAGGCATTTCGTAAGGGATGAAGGCCTTGAGGTAGCCCTTGCGGATCTTCCAGTCCACCGGGTTGACGCTGGTGGCGACGACGCGGATCAGCACGTCATCGGGATTCAGAGCGGGGATCGGGGCGTCCTCGATCCGGATTTCGGTTGAGGCCCCATAGGCGTGGCTGCCTTATAGGTCATCCCCTCGGAGAGTCGGAGGGCGTCGGCAATTGCACCCTCCGCGTTCGCGTAATCGAAGAATCTGGTGCCCCCGAGCGCTGGTCCGAGGGCAGTGCCTCACCCGTGGTGATGTGGTCCGACACGGTCAGGACCGCAAGCGCACGGGCCTTGTGGCGGGCGGCGACCATGTAAAGCTCGGCCGCCTCCATCTCGACACCCAGGCAGCCATGGCGGAGCAACTCGGCCCCAAGGTCGGGGCGTTCGTCGTAGAACGTGTCCGAGGAGTAGATTCCGCCGACATGAACGGGGGTGCCCTGGGCGATGGCAGCTGTGTAAGCCGCGGACAATAGGCCGAAATCGGCACAAGGGGCGAAGTTCAATTCCTTGAAGATCGTGCGCGACGGCGAGCCGACGGTTGAGGCGGTCTGCGCCAGGATCAGGTCACGCACCTTGACGTGAGTGGGCAAGGCGCCGGCGGATCCGATGCGGATCAGGGTCGTGGCGCCATAGTCGCGGATCAGCTCGTTGGCGTAGATCGAGAGCGACGGCATCCCCATGCCAGACCCGTGGATGGTGACGCGGTTCCCGTTCCAGGTGCCGGTAAAGCCCAGCATCCCCCGCACCTCGTTCACCAGAACCGCATCCTTCAGAAAGGTCTGCGCGGCCCAGCGGGCGCGGTAGGGGTCGCCCGGTAGCAGCACGGTTTCGGCAATCTCGCCGGGCTTGGCGCCGATGTGGACGGTCATGGGTATCTTTCCGGTGACGTGGGCATTTCGCGACATTAAGGGCAGGCGGACCGGCGGGCGCAAGAGGGGTTCTCGGGCGATTTTTTCTTGCTGCGACCGGCAATCACCCGACTGGGTGCGGTGAGACGCTACTGGAAATCCTTGGGCGTGTAGACCTTTGCTACGCCCATTGCGGTCAGGGTCTTGGCGTCGTCGTCCGGGATGATGCCGCCGACGACCAGGGGGGTCCGCGACAACCCGGCCTTGTGCAAAAGGTCGAGCGTTTCGCGGATGAGCGGCAGGTGGCTGCCCGACAGGATGGACAGGCCGATGATATCGGGCTGCTTTTCGACCACTGCGGCGACGATCTCGGCAGGGGTCAGGCGGATGCCGTCATAGGTGATCTCCATCCCGCAGTCGCGGGCGCGCGCGGCGATCTGTTCGGCGCCGTTGGAATGGCCGTCAAGGCCCGGTTTGCCGAGGAGGAGGCGGAGCGGATGGCCGAGTTTGGTGGCCACGGCGGCGACGGCGTCGCGGACGTGTTCAAGGCCTTCGGTGGGTCTGTACCCTCAATCCTCGATTTTATGGTCCAATATGCGTTTGCGGCAAAAATCGCATCACATCCGAGCGCGCCGTTATTTGGAACCTCGCACTCACTCAATGGATTCTTTTCGCACGGACAAATTCTGCTGGGCAGCGCCCTCCAGCCCACAAAGCGCGTGCTCGAATTGTTCGCCGTCGCAGTGTAACGAACTGTTACGCCGATCGGCGATGTCCGCAAACTTTCGCAATAGTCGGGCGAAAATCTCCTGCAGTCAAAAATGCCAACATAGGTCGGCGCGTAAGCGGACACCCGAGCTAAGAAAGACGCTGCGGGTGGCTTCTGAAGGCTGCTAATTGCCGCGCGCGGTGGTACCGACTTGAAGAAGACAGCATCGCAGCGAAAGCTTTCCGCAGTTGCTGGGAGTTCAGCGACTGTAACTGTGCACACAGGGTTTGCTTTGCGCAGTGGGTCAGTCGCACACGGACAACTGGTGTCTCGACTGTCGCTTTGCCAAGTCTTAAAGATCTCATCGACGCCTGGCGTAGCAGTGAAGGTGATTTTGCTTTGTGCTTGTACTTTGTAGACCGTCTCA
>JAPLPF010000222.1:6463-10440 GCA_026400325.1 Rhodobacterales bacterium | reverse complement strand
TCTTACTGCCCGCCACGGCATGGTGGCTGTCCACCACACTTTGGCTGGCCTTTACCTATGAAGCCGTCCTGATCGGTCTTTTCTTAGTCTATGCTTGGGCCTTCACTTGGGCCTTCGACAAGCTCCTCGGTCTGCCCAACTCGGCCAAATAACGCCATGCCCACGACCCCCTGCAAGGGCGTCATCCCGACCCTTGCATCCCGATCAAAACCCGCTATACAGCCCCCACTTTCCGCAATCCCATGAACCGGCGCAGCCTCTCGTGGACGGGCCGCGGAAAGATTTCGCCCGTCCTATGAAATGCGCTTAAAGAACTGGAGCTTACATGCCGCTTTACGAGCATGTTTTCATCTCGCGTCAGGACTTGTCCTCCGCGCAGGCCGAAGGGCTGATCGAACATTTCGCAACAGTCGTTGCTGACAACGGTGGGTCCATCGTTGAACGCGAATACTGGGGCGTCAAGACGATGGCCTACAAGATCAACAAAAACCGCAAGGGCCACTACGCCTTTCTGAAATCGAATGCGCCTTCGGCCGCGATTCAGGAAATGGAGCGTTTGATGGGCCTGCATGAAGACGTGATGCGCGTTTTGACCATCAAGGTTGACGCCCATGTCGAGGGCCCCTCGGTCCAAATGCAAAAGCGTGACGAACGTGACCGTGGCGACCGCCCCGAGGGTGGTTTTGGCGGCGGCGAACGTCGGGAACGCTCCTTTGGCGGCGACCGTGAACGGTCGGGCGGCTTTGGTGGCGGCGGCTTTGGCGGCGGCGACCGTGAACGCTCGGGTGGCTTTGGGGGCGAACGCTCCTCAGCCCCGCGTCGTTGATCTTCAGGCACAGGAAAGGACGCTAAATCATGGCGAACAAACCATTTTTCCGTCGCCGCAAAGTATGCCCCTTCTCGGGCGACAATGCTCCGGCAATCGACTACAAGGACACGCGTCTTCTGCAGCGCTACATCTCCGAGCGTGGTAAGATCGTCCCGTCCCGCATCACCGCCGTCTCGGCCAAGAAGCAGCGCGAACTGGCCACGGCCATCAAGCGCGCCCGCTTCCTGGCCCTGCTGCCCTATGCCGTGAAATAAGGAGCACATGACATGCAAGTGATCCTTCTGGAACGCGTGGCCAAGCTTGGCCAGATGGGTGAAGTCGTCAACGTCAAGGACGGCTATGCCCGCAACTACCTTTTGCCACAAGGCAAGGCGCTCCGCGCGAACGACAGCAACATCAAGTCGTTCGAGGTGAAGAAAGCCCAGCTTGAGGCCACCAACCTTGAAACCCGCAAGGAGGCCGAGGCTGTCGGCGCCAAGCTGGACGGCCAGACCTTCGTCGTGATCCGCTCGGCGTCCGATGCCGGCGCGCTTTACGGTTCGGTCACGCCACGCGATGCGGCGGAAGCCGCGACTGACGCGGGCTTTACCGTCCACCGTGGCCAGATCGTGCTCGACAAGCCGATCAAGGACCTCGGGATCCACACCGTCTCGGTGCTTCTGCACCCGGAAGTCGCGGTGAAGATCCAGCTCAACGTGGCCCGGTCGGCGGAAGAAGCCGAACTGCAGGCCTCGGGCAAGTCGATTGCCGAGCTTGCCGCCGAAGCGGAAGCCGAGGCAGAGTTCGAAATCGCCGAGCTCTTCGACGAAATGGGTGCTGCGCAAGACGGGGCCGATCTCGGCCGCGACTGATCTGCGAGGCAAGACTTCCAGACCGCGCCGGGGGAACCCGGCGCGGTTTTTTCATATGTCCGACGAAAAGGGGTCGCTTTCAGAAGGGCAGTCTTTGCTGTTCCAGCGACACTGACCCCACCATGACCATGACCGCCACAAACCGGGGGATTCTTGCCCTCATCGTCGGAATCGCGATCTTCTCCGTCCAGGATGTGATCCTCAAGCAGCTTTCCGGCGATTATCCCCTGCATCAGGCCATGCTCTTGCGCAGCCTTACGGCCCTGCCCTTCCATGTGGCCATTGTCTGGTGGTTCGACGGCCGGCTGTCCACGATCACAACGCCGGGCTGGGGAAAGATGCTGGCGCGCGGGCTTCTGAATTTCACGGCCTACACCTGCTACTATCTTGGCCTCGCCTATATGCCGATGGCCGATACGGTCGCGCTTTTCTTCACCAGCCCGCTTTTCATCACCCTCGCTGCTGCCCTCTTCTTCAAGGAACGCGTCAGCCTCATCTCCGCCTGCGCGGTGGCTCTGGGTTTCGCCGGGGTTCTGCTGATCGTCAGACCCGGCACAGGCGGCGTCGAGATTGCGGCCCTGCTGCCTATCCTCGGGGCGCTCGGCTATGCCCTGTCCATGGTCATTGCGCGCCCGATGGGCCGGACCGAGACTGCTGCCGCCATGTCGTTCTGGGGCAACATCTGTTTTCTGCTCTGCGCGTTTGCCCTGTCCCTGGTATTCGGCTTCGGCCAGTTCGAAGGGGCAACCCATCCCTCGATCGCTTTTCTGACCCGTGGCTGGGCCATGCCCACCAGGACAGACTTCCTCCTGATGTCGGGCTGTGGGGTGATCTCGGCCATCGGCATCACGCTTCTGACCTATGCCTATCGCATCGCCCCTTCGTCGAAAGTCGCCCCGTTCGAATACAGCTTCATGTTCTGGGGCGTGCTGTGGGGTTGGATGTTCTGGGGCAACCTGCCTGATGCTCTTGGTTGGATCGGCATCTCGGTGATCATCGGAGCCGGACTTCTGGTGATCCGTGCCCCGCAAACGAAAAAGGCCGCACCCGAAGGCGCGGCCTGATCTTTGGCCGGACCTTGGGTCCGATTACATCTCGTCCAGCGCCTCGACGGCTTTCTGAAGCTTCTCTTTCGAGATTTCCTTGTCCGTCACCTTGGCCAGACCGACGATGTGATCCACGACCTTGTCCTCGAACAAGGGCGCGCGCAGTTGCTGCTGCATCTGCGGGTTCTTCTGAACGAACTCGAAGAACTGCCGTTCCTGCCCGGGATACTGCCGCGCTGCTGCCAGCACGGCCTGGGTCATTTCGGCATCCGACACGGTGACCTCAGCCTTGCGACCGATCTCGGCCAGCAGAAGTCCAAGACGCACCCGCCGGACGGCCAGTGCCTTGTGCTCTTCCGTCGGCTCGATCGCCGCGTGGTTGTGGCCGTGATCATCCGGATGCTCTTCGTGGTAAAGCTGATGCGCGATCTGGCCTGCCTCGGCCTCGACCAGGTTCGCCGGCAGGTCGAACGTGACCATCCCGTCCAGCTGATCCAGCAGCGACCGCTTCATCACAGCGCGTGCGGCACCCTTGTATTCCGCTTCCAGCCGCTCGGCGATCTGGGCTTTCAGAGCGGCAAGGTCTTCCGCACCAAATTTCTTTGCAAGCTCGTCGTCGATCTCGGCGGCTTTCGGTTCCTTGACCGCTTTCACGGTGCAGGCAAAAACCGCGGCCTTGCCCGCCAGATGCTTGGCACCGTAGGCTTCCGGGAAAGTCACGTTGACCGAAACCTCGTCGCCGACCTTGGCACCAACCAGTTGCGCCTCAAACCCCGGGATGAACGAATTCGACCCCAGAACCAGCGGATAGTCGTCGCCCGAACCGCCCTCGAACAGCTCGCCATCGACCGACCCCTTGAAGTCGATCGTGACCTGGTCGCCGTCCTTGGCCTTCGCGCCCTTCTTGCGGTCGTCGAAATCCTTGGCCGACCCGGCCAGGTTCTCCAGCGCCTCTGCAATGGCCTTGTCGTCAGCTTTAACGATCAGACGGTCCAGCTTGACCTTGCTTGCGTCCACCTCGGGGATCGGTGGCAGCGCGTCATAAGTCATCTCGACCACGACATCCTGACCCTCTTTCCAGGCGTCGCCGCCCACCATCTTGACTTCGGGCTGCAGGGCCGGGCGGTCACCGGTGGCATCGAAATGCCCCTTCATCGCCGTGTCGATCGCTTCCTGCATCGCGTCGCCGATCATCCGGGTGCCGAACTGCTTTTTCAGGATCGCCAGCGGGACCTTGCCCTTGCGGAAGCC
>JAPLPF010000222.1:3921-6420 GCA_026400325.1 Rhodobacterales bacterium | reverse complement strand
GCTTTTCCTGAACCTTCGCGTCCAGTTCGGCCGCCGCTACAGTGATCGTGTAGCCGCGCTTGAGGCCGTCTTTGAGGGTCTCGGTGACCTGCATGGGGGATATGTCCTTCCTGGTTCCTTCGGGCGCAGTTGCGCAATACCAAACCGACGCAGGGCATGCGCCCGGCGATGTTTGCGCGCCTCATAGCAAAGCTTTCGGGGCGACGTAAGAGGGAATTCATCGCCCGCCCCGAGGCCCGCCCCGGGCGAGCGGGAAACAGGAACGGGCCGGTGGCCTTTCCCGCAGCGAGTTCTTTGGTGTCCGGCGGCCCGGACTGGAGCAGCAATGCCACCCGGCCCGAACATCTTGCGTTGAACCCGCGGCATTTCCGACAGTGATCATTCTTTCGTCACATTTATGCATTTACAGAAACACCGAACGAGCCACGCATACGGACAAGAAACAGCATGCGCATCGACCCGATCTCTGTAGCCTTCGTGTTGCCCTGCCTCAACGAGGCGAAAACGATCGAATGGTGCGTCGGTCGCGCGCGCGAAGCGCTGGCCCTGATCGAAAAGACCTACGGGCTGACCGGAGAAGTCATCGTCGCCGACAACGGCAGCACGGACGGTAGCCAGGCCCTGGCCGAAGCCGCCGGAGCGCGGATCGTGGCCGTGCCCGAAAAGGGCTATGGCGCGGCCCTGATGGGCGGTTTCCGTGAGGCCCGCGCCCAGTACCTCGTCATGGGCGACAGCGATTGTTCCTACGATTTCGTCGAGGCATTGCCGATGATCGGCAAGCTTCTCGAAGGCGCGGATCTGTGCATGGGCAACCGCTTCAAGGGTGAAATCAAGCCTGGGGCAATGCCCTGGAAGAACCGCTACATCGGCAATCCGGTTCTTTCCGGCATCTTGCGGCTGCTTTATCGCACAAGGATCGGCGATTCCCATTGCGGTCTTCGCGCCCTGACCAGAAATGCCTTCGAGCGGATGAACCTTTCCTCGACCGGGATGGAGTTTGCGTCTGAAATGGTGCTCAAGTCTGCGCTCATGCAGATGAACGTGGCCGAGGTGCCGGTGACGCTTTCACCCGACAAGCGCGGTCGGCCGCCGCATCTCAACCCCTGGCGCGACGGGATGCGCCATCTGATCTACATGTTCCTTCTTTCTCCCGGCTGGCTGTTCCTCTTGCCCGCCGCCGTGATGTTCGCTGGTGGGGCCTTGCTGCTTGGCCTTCTTGTCGCCACCGACGGGTCCGAGCCGTTGCGGATCGGCGGCTTCCGGTTCGGCGATCACTGGGCCATCGTGGCAAGCGGGGCCCTGATCATCTCGGCACAGACCGCACTCATGGGCCTTTTCGCGCTGGTCTACGGCTACCGCGAAGGCTATCGCACCCCCGGCCGCCTTGCGACGATGTTCCTGCGCGCATCGCGGCTGCAATACTGGCTGCTGTTCGGGATGGTCCTGATCGCCCTCGGCTTCGGATTTGCCCTCCGGATCACGCTTGGCTGGGCCGAATCCGGTTATGGCTCTCTTGAGGCGATGCGTAGCCTGATTGCCTGCTCCACCGTGATCGTGATCGGCGCACAGGTATTCTTTTCAGGTTTCCTTCTGTCCATTGTCGCGGGGAACCGTTCGCGCCATTCGGCCGTGTTGTAGGGGGCGCGACCCATGATGTCGTTGCCGTCGCAAAAGTCGGTCTAGGCGCATGCAGGGTCGGCATGTCCTTGCTGCTCTTCTGCTTTCGGCGGGACTTCTGGTGGCACTCGTCTGGTTGAGCGGTCTGTCTGTCGCAGGATTGTGGCAAGCGATCCGCGCCGTTCCCGCCTGGGCCTGCCTGCCGATTGCCCTTGGCCAGGCGGTGATCATCGTCTTGGGGGCGCTGAAATGGCGCCTTGTCATCGCAAACACCGAAGGCGCGTCCCTGACCTTGCGCGATGCTGTCGCCTCTACCACGCTTGGCACGCTGGCGGGACAGGTGCTTCCGATCCAGGTGGTCACGCCGCTGGCTCGGGCCTGGGTTGCCGGCAAGGCAGGCATCACCCCCGGTCGCGCCATAGGCACCTCGCTTCTGGAACAGTCCTTCGAAATCCTTGTCCTCGCCTGCATGGCTCTGGCGGCGCTGGTCGCATCGACCGGAGACCTGGCCTGGCCGGTCGCTGTCCTGATTTGCGGTGCAACAGCGGCTTTGGCGACCCTGCTTGTCGGCCCGACCCTTGACAGCTTTGCGCGCTTCTTTTCGGCCGTCGCCGAAAGGCTGCGCGGACACCTGCAACTGGTGCTTGCCAGACTGTCCGAGGGGTTCACCGCGGCTGCACGCCTGCCGCAGCGGGTGTTGCTTCTGATCACCGGCCTCAGCTTTCTGCGCTACGCCCTGCTCGCGTCGCTCAACGTTCTCATCCTGGCTGCACTGGTGCCGGGGGCAGACAAGGCTGCCCTTTTTCTTGCCTTTCCGATCGTCCTTCTGGTGATGTCGCTGCCTGTCTTTCCCGGTGGTCTTGGCGTGGTCGAACTGACCTG
>JAPLPF010000222.1:0-3906 GCA_026400325.1 Rhodobacterales bacterium | reverse complement strand
ACTGACCTGGGTCGGTGTCCTGGTGGCACAGGGCGAAAGCCCGGCCGCCGCAGCCGAAGCGGCGCTGGCGCTGCGCATCCTGTCGACCTTCGGCTTCTTTCTTGTCGCTCCACTTCTCCTTGCGCTCCGCCAGACCCACAAGGGCAAGCTGGCATGACGGCTCCGTGGCTCAGCGTTCTGATGCCGATCCATGATGGCGCCGCGACACTGTCGCGCACGCTCGCTTCGCTCCAGGACCAATGTGACGGGGTAGAGGTCCTTGCCGTCGTGCAACGGTCCACCGATGGCAGCCGCGCCTTGCTGGAGGCTGCGGCAAGACACCTTGATCTCACAATCATCGACGCGCCTGACAGCAGAAACTGGATGCGCAACACCAATATAGCGCTGGAACGGGCCAGCGCGCCCCTTGCCACTATGTTGCATCAGGATGACCTCTGGCGTCCGGGTCGTGGACCTGCCCTGAAGCGGATGGCCACAGATCACCCCGATGCGCGCCTCTGGGTGCATGCAGCACATTACATCGATGAGGCTGACCGGATCATCGGTCGCGCGGCTCCCCCCTTCGGAAGCGAGACTGGACAGGTTGACAGCCAAACCGCCCTCGCCCGCCTGATCGTGCAAAACAGCATCGCCCTTCCGGCCGCGATGTTCCGCACACAGGACGCCTTGCAGGATGGCGGACTGGATGAGGAACTCTGGTATACCGCCGACTGGGACCTCTGGCTGCGCCTGGCCCGGCTCGGGCCGGTGTCCTGGACACCCGAGGCCCTTGCCGCCTTCCGCATCCACAAGTCATCCCTTACCATGACCGGCTCGCGGGATGACGCCGACTTTCGCCGTCAACTTTCGATCCCCGTCGACCGCCATATCGCCGCTCTCTCCGCCGCACAGGCAAAGGCAATGGAACCCCTGGCGCGGGCGTCAAACGACCTGAACGCCTGCCTTGCCGGGGCTTTTCACGGCAACGGACCAACGTGGGGACGCACCATAGCCCGGATCGTGATGCTTGGCCCGCTGCGCTGGCCAAAGTTCTTCGCCTACACCAACATCATCAACCGCTTGCGTCCGCGCCTGCGGTTGCGTGGACAAGGATGACCCGGACATGATCGGCAGAACCATCAGGCGCGCCCTTGGACCCTACGAACGGCAGGCCTCCGAGCTTTACCGCCGGATGTTCATCGACCTTGAGGACATGTCGGCACTGGTTCGTGACTGGGCCAGACCAGCGCGCATCATCGAGATCGGCTGCGGCGAAGGTGCGCTTGCCGAGCGTCTGGTCCGTGACTTTCCCGCAGCCCGCTACACCGGGATCGACATCATCCCCCATCTTGGCCGCATGTATGCCGGGCCAGCGGACCGCGTTCAGTTCCGTCAGGTCACTGCGGACGACATGGCGCGCGATCATCCATTCGCCTTCGACCTGGTCGTGATCAACGACGTGCTGCACCATGTGCCGCCCGACCTCCGCCCCGGCATCCTGGCCGCCTCGCGCACTTTGCTTGCACCCGGCGGCAGCTTGATCCTGAAGGACTGGGTGCGACGCCCGACGCCCATTCATGCGGCCGTCTATATCGCCGATGCGGTGATCGGTGGCGATCGCGGCGTCGCCTACATGACGGCGAACGAACAGCGCCGACTGATTGCAGACAGCTTTGGCGACGGCGCCGTGCTGATGGAACGCTCCGTCCGGCCCTGGCGCCAGAACCTCGCGTTCCACGTCAGGGTGCCGGGAGGGGAATCTTGAGTCTCGACCCCGGTTCACCCGGCTTGACGCTTACCACCGCGGCACGATCCCGCTGGACGATGGGCTGCCAGTGCCTTGTCGCGCTCAAGCTTCTGATCCTGATCGTCTTCGCGTTCAACACCCGGCTGGTGATGGACGAATTCTGGCATCTGCATCAGACCTTCTATCTTTTCAATGGCTTATTTGATGATATCTGGCCCGAAAAGGCCGTGCTTTACACGCCCTACCTGAAACTTTCGGCCCTGGTCTCGTGGGATGCGGCCAGCCAGATCCTTGCTGCCAGGGGCCTGGTTGCCGGGCTTGCCATTGCCCTTGTCGGTGTCGTCTATGCCACCTCCCGGGCGGCTGGCCAGTCCCGCCTGGCGGCGCTGGCCGTCCTCCTCGTTCTTCTTGGCTTCAGCAATTTCATCGAACGCAGCTTCCGTCTGCAATCGGAACCGCAGGCAATCCTGCTTGCTGCCGCTGCACTTTGGGTGGTCATCCGCGGTCCGGTCGACCGGCTGCCGGTCCTTCTTCTCGCGGGGATACTCAGTGGTCTTGCCTTTGTCACCACACAGAAATCCGTCTACTTCAACGTGGCCCTTGGCGCGGGTCTGGTTCTGGACGCCCTGGCCCAGTGGTCCGTCAAGGACGCGGTCCGACGCTCGGTGGCGCTGATCGCCGGTTGGGCCGTGGCGGTCCTTGCCTATGCCATCGCCTTTGGTGGCTGGGACGCGCCTGCGCTGCTGAGATGGACCTTCATCGGCCCGCTGGAGGTGGCGACAACCGCACAGAACGACTATGAAAACCTGCGCTATTTCGTCGTACAGACGCTGCGACGCAATGTCCTGCTTTATATCGCCTGCTTTGCGGGGCTGATCTCCACGCTGTCGCGATACCGCGCGCTATCCCCGGGGGCGCGGATCCATGTCACGTTCACGCTGGTCATGACCTTGCTGGTGTTTGCCCACAATCAACCCTGGCCCTACGTCTTCAACATGGCCCTGCCGTTTCTGGCCTTCTATGCAGTGTCCTTCTTCATGACCCGGGGCACGACACCAGCCCGCCGCACCGGCCTTGTGATCCTGTTTGCAATCGCGCTGACGATCGGCCTTGCGCGCAACGTCCAGTACCTCGCCCATGACAACCGCCAGCAACTTGCCGTCGTTCGCGCGGCCGAGGCCGAAGTGCCTGTCGGCAGCAGTTACTTCGACGGCATCGGAATGTTGCCCAACCGCGCCATGCTGCCCTATCTCTGGCTTGACGCGATGGGGGTGCGAAAGACGCTTGCGGCAGCAGAGTCCTCGCCGATGATGCTGGGCCTTCGCCAACGCCCGCCGTCCGTGATCATCGACAGCTATCGAACCAGCGCGCTAAAGGCGCTTTTGCACCCGTTCCTCGAACGCAGCTATGTTCCGGTGGACCACAACCTTCGGGTTCCGGGCGCAATGCTGATCCAGGGTCCGCCGCAAGCCTTTAGCGTCCTGTCCGCAACCGTCTTCGTTGCCCGGGACGCGCAAGGAACCCTGATCGACCGTATCACCGTCGACGGTCAGACCCGCACCCTGCCAACCCGTATCGAAGCTGGTGAACACCGCCTGCAGCTTGATCAGCCAGGCCCGGCGTGGCTGGTGCCGGAACAGCTCGACCCCGGCCTTCTGGTGCCCGATCCGCGCCCGGCTGACATATTCGACGGCATCTATGATTAGGCAAGGGTGCCGCAAACTCGGGAGTGTTACTCTCGGGCAACCGGCGCTTTCACCTTCGTCAGAACCTTAGGGCCCGGGCAATTTCTCGCTTGGACCGAAGCTTAGTCCCAGGGGGGGCCGGTCAGTATGCCGTGCCCCCCCGTTCCCTCAGCTGCACCCCGTCGTCGCGCCGCAGCTGTTGCACTTCAGGCAGGACCCGTTCCGCACCATCGTGTAGTTGCCGCAGTCCGAGCAGCTGTCCCCGGTATAGCCCTGCAGCTTGGCCTTCGACCGCGCGTCGGTGGTGACAGCCCCCATCGCAAAGGCCGACGTGGTTTCCGAGAACCCGGCAGCCCGCCCCTCGGGGACCAGCATCGACAGGGTGCCCAGCGGGTCGGTGCCGGTAGCAAAGGCCGTGGCCCCGGCGCCACCCTGCAGCACGGTAAACTCCTGCGGCAGGCGCTTTCTCATGTAGCCGGTCGAGGCAACCTGACG
>JAPLPF010000110.1 GCA_026400325.1 Rhodobacterales bacterium | reverse complement strand
CCACTATCTTGAGGTGGAATACGATCTGTCCAACGTGATGTTCATCACCACGGCCAACAGCTACAACATGCCGGGCCCCTTGATGGACCGGATGGAGATCATCCCGCTGGCCGGCTATACCGAGGACGAAAAGCGCGAGATCGCCAAGGGCCACCTGCTGCAAAAGCAGATCACGGCGAACGGGCTGAAAAAGGGCGAATTCTCGATCACGGACGAGGCGCTGAACCACGTCATCCGCTATTATACGCGTGAGGCGGGGGTGCGCAGCCTTGAACGGGAAATCGCCAAGCTGGCCCGCAAGGCCGTGACCGAGATCCTCAAGGGCAAGACGAAATCGGTGCAAGTCGATCCCGCGAAAGTCGAGGAATACCTTGGCGTCCAGCGCCACCGCTATGGCCTGGCCGAAAAGGAAGATCAGGTCGGCGTGGTCACCGGCCTTGCCTGGACCTCTGTCGGCGGCGATCTTCTGCAGATCGAGGCGCTGAAGCTGCCTGGCAAGGGGCGGATGAAGACGACCGGGAAACTGGGCGATGTGATGAAGGAATCCATCGAGGCGGCGGCAAGTTACGTCCGTTCCATCAGCCCGCAGATCGGGGTCATACCCCCGAAGTTCGAGACGATGGACATTCACGTCCACGTGCCGGACGGGGCGACGCCCAAGGACGGCCCTTCGGCAGGTCTGGCGATGGTCACCTCCATTGTGTCTGTCCTGACCGGGATTCCGGTCCGCAAGGACATCGCGATGACGGGCGAGGTTTCCTTGCGCGGCAACGCGATGCCGATCGGGGGTCTGAAGGAGAAACTGCTTGCCGCCCTGCGCGGCGGGATCAAGACGGTGTTCATTCCCGAAGAGAACGCCAAGGACCTGGCCGAAATACCTGCGAACGTGAAAGAGGGGCTGGAAATCATCCCCGTAAGCCATGTGCGCGAGGTTCTGGCCCAGGTCCTGGTGCGGCAGCCCGTGCCCGTGGAATGGGACGAGGCCGCCGAAGAGGCAGCCGCCGCAGCCCGGGCTGCGCAAATGCCACCTCCGGCGCAGACGGCGCATTAGTCTGGTCTGCTCACTCTGAATGGCGCGCCGCTGAAAAGCAGCGCGCCATTTGCGTTCAGGCCCCGTGGGATGCATGATTTCAACCTCTTGCGCCAAGACACCTTCCCAGATGCCATCCATTCCCTTGTAGCGATAGCGGTAGACCCCAAGGCCCAGGCGGTTGGTGCCGACCCGCCGGATGTCTTGCTTCAGGCGAACGTCGCTTACGGTCGTCGTGCGATCCCCGCCATCATCCCCACCGCCCGAAGCAACCGCAACGACAATGGCAAGCAGCAGAAGCGGGATCAAAAGACCGCTTGAGGAGGTCGGCTTCGCTTCCACAACTTCGGGTTCGGCCTCGATCACGACAGGACCGCCGGCAAATCCGGGGGTCAGGGTGCCCAGTGTCAGGGCCGTGGACAGCAACAGTGCCTTGCGCATCATCTTACCTTTCCAGAGTGCCAACGGTCGACGTCGGCGGTTTGAATGCTTCAACCCAACCCGAGTTTGCGCGTTCCTTTGCACGTTGTCACACGAAAGATGGTGGCCTTGCCGCAGCACCCGATCTATCGTGCAGGCACAACCGCATCAGATGTTGAAAGTCGACATGGCACCCACCACACCCGAGGCCACCGCAGCCAAACCGAAAAAAGCCGCCAAGGCCGCCGCACCAGACGGCAAGCCAAAGCAAGCCCGGGCGCGCCCGGCGAAGACAGCGTCAAAAGGACAAGACGCCTCTGCGGCGAAATCCAAGGCTGCAGCAGAGTCCGGCAGCGACATGGTGAAGCTCAAGGATATAATCGAGGGCGTCGCCGCTGCGACTGGTCTGAAAAAGCCCGACGCCAAGAAGGCCGTCGAGGCGACCCTGGCTGCCATCGGCGCGGCTTTGGCGCAGAAGTCGGTCCTTGCCGTTCCACCCCTTGGCAAGTTGCGTGTCGTCAAGAACACCGCCGGGGTGATGACGCTGAAGCTGCGTCTGGCCGATGCGTCGCGGGCCAAGGGATTGGCTCTTGCACAGGACGAAGAGGATAGCTAATACCCGCCGCAACACCGGGGTTCCGGGCGATTAGCTCAGCGGTAGAGCGCTTCGTTCACATCGAAGATGTCAGCGGTTCAAATCCGTTATCGCCCACCATCCATACGAAAAGGCGCGGGAAATCCCGCGCCTTTTGCGTATTCGTCGATGCCGGCAGCCTTACCAGGTCGAAACCCTTGCCCGATCGTCACCACCCGAGGTGATGGCCAGACCGATCACCGCAAGCAGGATCACCGGGATGACCCAGCCGCCCGACGATGCAGGCGCCTCGGCAACGACGGCCGGTTCCTCTTCAGTCACGATGACCGGGCCACCGGCGTAAAGCGCCGATCCAATCAGGCCCAGAAGGGCAGCCGCCGCAAATGCTTTCTTCATGTTCCAATCCCTCGTTGCTACTGGTCCAGATTTTCTAGCAAGTTTTAAGCACAAGTATAGCCCGGTGCTTGATTATCTTCTGCGCCGAAAGGCGCTGCGCGCACGCGAGACGGGTTCGACCAGTGACGCGCGCAACGTGGGATGGCGTTGCGCAATCGGAACACCATCTGCGTCACCCAGGCCAAAACGGATCTGTTCGTCGCTTTGGGGGATATACAGCGTGCCGAAGATCCAGTCCCAGAACGCCAGGATATCACCGTAATTGCGGTTGAAGTGCCGCGGGTCGATGGAGTGGTGAACCTGATGCTGCGCGGGCGAGATCAGGATATGCTCCAGCCACGGAGGAAAGCGCATCCAGATGTGGCTGTGCTTCAGGTTATTCGTTGCAAGGTTCAGGATGGCGAGAAAGGCATTGGTCCCGGCCAGCACCGCAACGTCCAGGTTG
>JAPLPF010000070.1 GCA_026400325.1 Rhodobacterales bacterium | reverse complement strand
TCTGCCGAAGATCGCAGCGCCAAAGGGGCCAAAGGGCTGGCCTCTAGAAAAGCCTGCGGATAGTCACGGCCCGAATGGGGCGACGAAAAGATGACAGAGGTTTGCTGCTGCACAGGGCGCATCAAACGAAAGGCCGGGGCTGTCGAAAGCACGGTCATCTTATCCTCCATCGCGTTAGCATAGCGGAATAATCACGGGTGGAGAAACCCCTTGAACAGGGTGGCGACTCTGTTTATTAGACCCGACACCGACGCGGTTCCGCCCGCGTCCTTTTCTTTGGGCAAGGCGGGATGTGTCGACAAGGCGGGCGGTTAGCTCAGCGGTAGAGCACTACGTTGACATCGTAGTGGCCACTGGTTCGATCCCAGTACCGCCCACCATTCGCCGCCTCCCTTTTCGGGAAGCATGGGTTGCAATCTGGCGCACGCTCGCGCCGCGTAGAAGGAGGTCGACCATGAAAGTCGCCAACTCGCTCCGCTCGCTGAAGACGCGTCACCGCGATTGCCAGGTCGTGCGCCGCAAAGGCCGCGTCTATGTGATCAACAAGACGCAGAAGCGCTACAAGGCCCGCCAGGGCTGATCGCGTTTCCGGCTGACGGAATCAGGGCCGCCTCGGGGAAACCCGGGCGGCCTTTTCTTTTGCCGCGCACGTCGGTGACTTCGTCACTCCTCGCGACAGCTGCGACGAAGAGGCCAGGCCGAACGAGGGCCACGCCTGCGCCCGCTAGAACGCATTCAGCACCGCGCCCATGATCGTGCAGCCGACGGCGCTGTTGACGCCGTCGATAACGGTCAGGGAAGGTTTGCGAAGTGCAAAGGCATAGTTCATCGCGACCCATGGCGTGATCAGGAAGGCCCCTACGCCAAACCCGGCGATGGCCCCGCCGCCGATCGTGGTCACCCCGGCCGATCCAAGCAGATGTCGCATCATCCCTGCGACCAGCACCATCGCGAGGATGCCGACGACAAAGGGCATCGGCCCGCCCGACCTTTGCTGCTCTTCGCTGACGCCGGATGCGGCCATCCAGGGCTTCGACATCGCGATGTACCAGACCGCGCCGAATGCAAAGGCCGCAATTGCCGCAGCCAGCACGTTGATGACTTCCATTTCGGTCCCTCCGACTTGTATTTCGAAGTGTGCCGCAAGAAGGGTCCAAGGAGTAGAAAATTCGCCGAACCGTCTGGCAGGCAGGTCAGGGCTCTATGCCGCCCATCCGGCAGACGATTGCCCATTCCTCGGCGCTTACCGGCTGCACCGAAAGCCTGGTGTTGTTCACCAGGACCATTTTTTCCAGCCCCGGCTGGACCTTGCATTCATCAAGCGAGATTGCCCGTTTCAAGGGCTTTATCGCCTTGATCCAGACGCAGTCCCAACGCGGATCGTCGGTCGTGCTGTCGGGGCTGCTTGCCCGGCAAACCTCGACGATCCCGACGATCTCTTTCCCCACATTGGAGTGGTAGAAGAACCCCTGGTCGCCCACCTTCATCGCCCGCATGTTGTTGCGCGCCTGATAGTTGCGGACGCCGTGCCACTCCTCGCCCTCGTTGCCCTTCGCGACCTGATGGTCCCAGCCCCAGACATCCGGCTCGGACTTGAACAGCCAGAAGGTCATCCGATCACCCGCTTCCATTCCTGGATCATCACCGAACTGAAAAGCCCGGCCTTGGCATATGGGTCCGCCGCTGCCCAGGCCTCGGCTTCGGTGCGGGTGGCGACACCAAGGACGATCAGGCTGCCACACATCTGCCCAGCCGCGTCAATGAACGGTCCTGCCTGTTCCACAACGCCCGAAGACTGCAGATGCTTCAGATGGGCAGGGCGGTTCTCGACCCGGGTTTGCAGGGCGTTGGGCTTGTCTAGGCAGATCAGGGCAACGCGCATGGTCATTCCTGTTTGAGGGGGCGGTTCATCAGAAGGCTTACCGCATCATTCAGTGCGATCCTGCCCGAGGCAAGGGCATCCACCATCGCCGTGACCGGCATGTCGACCGCCATTCCCGCGGCAAGGCGCACCACGGCCTGTGCTGTCACCAGGCCCTCGACGGTGACCTTTCGGTCAAAACCCTCGCCACGCCCAAGCGCCAGACCAAAACGAAAGTTGCGCGACTGCGACGAGGTGCAGGTCAGCACCAGGTCACCAAAGCCCGATAGCCCCGCAAGAGTTTCCGCCCGGGCCCCGAGTGCCAGCGCAAGGCGCACCATCTCGGCATAGCCGCGTGTCATCAGGGCCGCACGCGCGCTATCGCCCAGACCGGCACCGATCACTACACCGGCGGCGATGGCCACCACGTTCTTCAACGCGCCGCCAAGCTCGGCCCCGCGGACGTCGTCGGTCCGGTAAAGCCGCAAGGTGGGGGTAGAGAGAAGATCTTGCAGCGCGGCACCATCGCCCCGGGAAGCCAGTGTCAGTGCCGTCGGCAAGCCGGCAGCAATGTCGGCGGCAAAGCTTGGTCCGGTCAGGATTGCGGCCGTTGCCTCCGGCCTGCGACCTTCGATCAGCGCGACCGGCCCGCGCAGCGTCGCAAGGTCAACCCCCTTGCAGCAGGCGACGAGCGGCTGACGGCCGTCGATCTGGGACCACTGGTCCAGAACTGTCCCAAGTGACTGCATGGGAACGGCAAGAAGAAGGGCTTCACCACCGCAGACATCGGCGATTTCCGCATGAACAGAGACGTTTTCCGGCAAGATGACGCCCGGCAGGGCAGTCACATGCCTGCGGGCGTCCCCAAGAGCAAGGACCTGTGCCGGATTGCGGGCCCAAAGCCGGACGTCGCGCCCTCGCTTCGCCAGAACCACGGCAAGCGCAGTGCCGAAGGCGCCGGCGCCGACGATGCCGATCATGCTTTTGCGCCCTTCTTGCCCGACCCAAGAAGTGCCGGCGCGGTGTCGTCCAGCGGCCAGCGTGGCCGCGCGACAAAGTCGGCACTGGGGGCGATGCCGGCATGCAGACGTTCGATCCCGGCCCAGGCGATCATTGCTGCATTGTCTGTGCAAAGCCGCAGGGGCGGGGCCACGAACGGCACTGCAGCGCGGTTGCAAACAGTCTCCAACATGGCGCGAACCGTCCTGTTTGCCGCCACGCCTCCGGCAACGGCAAGCGCCGTGACCTCTCCTGCAAGGGCAAGGGCCCGCTCGGTCTTGATGGCAAGAACCTCGGACACAGCGGCCTGGAAGCTGGCGCAAAGGTCGCGGCGATCCTGCAGGGTGATCCCGCCCTTTTCGGCAACAAGCGTGTCGCGGGCCCGAAGCAGCGCTGTCTTCAGGCCGGAAAAGGACATGTCGCAGCCTTCCCGGTCCAGAAGGGGGCGGGGAAAGGCAAAACGCTTCGGATCGCCCATCTCCGCCTCGACTTCGACCGCAGGGCCGCCGGGTTGGGCCAGGCCCAGAAGCTTGGCGGTCTTGTCAAACGCTTCGCCCGGAGCATCGTCGATGGTGCCACCAAGGCGGCGAAAGCGGTCTGCGCCTTCGACCAGCAGAAACTGGCAGTGCCCGCCCGAGACGAGAAGCATCAGGTAGGGAAAGCTGATCCCGTCGGTAAGTCGGGGCGTCAAAGCGTGGCCCGCAAGGTGGTTGACCCCGAAAAGCGGCAGACCGCGCGCCGCTGCAAGCCCGCGCGCCAGCATGACGCCGGACAGAACGCCACCGATCAGCCCCGGGCCCGCCGTGACTGCGATGCCGTCAAGGTCGTCCAGCGTGACGCCTGCCGTTACAAGCGCCGCCTCTACCACGACGTCCAGCCGCTCGGCATGGGCGCGGGCGGCGATTTCGGGAACGACACCGCCAAAGTCGGCATGCAGCGACGTCTGGCCCACAGCCTCGGATGACAGGATCACAGGCCCGCCCGGTCCATGGCGGACGACGGCCGCGGCGGTATCGTCGCAGCTTGATTCGATGCCAAGCAGGGTAAGGTTTCTGGCCATGTCCGCCGTTGCGCCAAGGATGCCCGGCAGGTAACACCATGGGCATGGCGAAACAACCGAAAGCCTTGACCGGCGCGCAGCCGGCGGTCCCGGTGCTGATTAGCCGGCCTTTGGCCGAGGGGCAGGCCTTCGCGGCCAGCTTGTCTTTGCGCCTCGGTGACCGGGTTCGCGCCCTGGTCTCGCCGCTGATGGCGGTGGAGTATCTTTCACCCGATCTGCCCGCCGGTCCTTTCGCAGCGGTGATCTTCACTTCTGCCGCCGGGGTTGCGGCTGCCGAGCGGCTGCAGTCAGACTTGCCGAGTCGTGCCTTTTGTGTTGGTGCGAAGACGGCCGAACAGGCCCGGTCGGCCGGTTTCAGCGCAGTTTCCGCCGATGGCGATGCCGATGCTCTGACGGAACTGGTGCTTGCCGCCAACCCGGGGGGGCGACTGTTGCACCTGCGCGGCATGGACACCCGTGGCGAGGTGGCGGAAAAGCTGAATTCCGCGGGAATAGAGACTGAATCGCGGGTTGTCTATCGGCAGACCGCACAACCGCTTGCGCCCGAAGCACGCGCGCTTCTGCAGAACGATGGGCCAGTGGTGGTGCCACTTTTTTCGCCCAGAAGTGCCAGGCTCTTTGCTGACGCCTTTCCCGAAGACGCCCGCGCCGGACTGTATCTTGTAGCGATGAGCCCCGCCGTCGCGGATGTCGCTGCGGCGCTGCCCCACCGCGCACTTGTGGTGGCCCTGCGGCCCGACGCCAAAGCGATGCTGGACGCGGTTGCCAAGGTGCTTGACGGGCCGCTCATGCCTTGAACACCGGGGGCGCCAGTGCTTAGGTGATGATGGGCCGAACGGGAAAGGGCCGCTGCCATGGCACGACGCAAAGACCCCGAAACCGCGAGTGACGGTGCAGGCCCGCCAGAGCACCTGAGTGGTCAGGCGGACGGTGACGCCGAGACCGTCACAGGGCCCATGGGCGAACGACCGTCTGAGGCTGCAACCGAGGCGAGCTTCACACCCGTGACGCCGCCCCTCCCTCCTGCGTCACGCCGGTCGGGGGTTCTGGGGCCGATTCTCGGTGGGGCGCTGGCCACGGCTGTCGGCTTTGGCCTTTCGCATTTCAACGTCCTGGGATTTGCCGCGCCCGACCAGACCGTGAATGTGGCCGCCCTTGAGCAGCGATTGGCCAGCAGTCTGGCCGATGGTCTGGCCAAAGTCGAACTTCGTCAGGAAGACATCGCGGCACTGGGGGCCGATCTTGCCACGCTGACCGACCGGCTGGCGACCGTCGAGGCTATCGCGGCCACCGAGCCGCCTGACCTGTCGCGGCTGGACGGGCTGGATGCGCGGCTTGCCGCAATCGAGGCGTTGCCAGCGGACGGTCAGGCTTCGACCGCGGCGCTTGCGGCGAAGCTGGCCGAACTGGAGCGCAGGCTGAACGCGCAGCCCGTGGCTGTCGACCAGGGCAAGATCGACGCGGCCCTGGCACGGCTGGAAGCGGCCGAGACCGAGGCTGAAAAGCGCGCGGCAGACGCCGTGGCCGCCGCATCCGCTGCAGCGAAAGGCGCCGCACTTGACCGGCTGCGCAAGGCCGTGGCCAGCGGTGGCGCGTTCGAGGCAGATCTTGCCGCCGTGGCCGACCCCGCCTTGTCCGAGGCGCTGCAGCCACATGCGGCGGGCGTGGCAACCCTGTCTGCCTTGCAGGCTGAGTTTCCCGAGGCGGCCCGCCAGACACTGAAACTGGCCCGCGATGCGGCCGGGGATCAGGGATGGGGTGCACGCCTTGTCGACTTTCTGGCCGCTCAGACCGGGGCACGGTCGCTGACCCCTCGGGAGGGGGACGCGCCAGATGCGGTTCTGTCCCGGTCCGAATTCGCACTGGGCGAAGGTCGGCTTGCCGATGCACTTGCCGAACTTGGCACGCTTGATCCTGCCCTTCAGGCCCCGTTTCAGGATTGGATCGTCCGGGCCTCGGCGCGGCTGTCGGTCGATCAGGCGCTTGCCGCAGCCAAGGAGGCCCGCTGATGCTGTGGTCGCTGACCAAGGTCATCTTCTTCGTCGCCGTCATCGCAGCCCTTGCGCTGGGCGTCGGGCTGCTTGCGGAATCTGGCGGCGCCATGCGCATTCTTGTTGCGGGCTGGGAGTTCAGCATCGGGCCTGTGCAAGCGGTGGTCCTGCTGCTGCTGCTTGTCGTTGCGGTCTGGCTGGCGCTGAAGATCCTTGGCCTTCTGGGTGCGGTCATCCGATTTCTGAACGGGGATGAGACCGCAATCTCGCGCTATTTCGACCGCAATCGCGAGCGCAAGGGCTATCGCGCGCTGAGCGAAGGGATGATGGCGTTGGCTTCGGGCGAGGCGCGGGTGGCTCTGGCGCGGGCACAGACGGCCGAGCGTCTTCTGGGAAAGCCGGAACTGACGACGCTTCTTGTCGCTCAGGCCGCCGAGGCGGCGGGGGACGGCAAGCGCGCAACCGAGGCCTACAAGACGCTTTTGCAGGATGACAAGACCCGCTTCGTGGGCGTGCGCGGCCTTCTGCAGCAAAAGCTTGCCGAGGGTGATCGTGAGGTGGCGTTGAAACTGGCGGAAAAGGCGTTCGAGCTTCGGCCCAGGCACGCCGAAACACAGGATATCCTGTTGAAACTGCAATCGGATGCCGGTGACTGGTCCGGTGCAAGGGCGACCTTGGGGGCAAAGCTGAAAACCGGGGCCTTGCCCAGGGATGTATACCGCCGCCGCGACGCGGTTCTTGCGCTGCAACAAGCCAGAACCGTCATCGACGACGATGCCAGCATCGAGGCACGCGAGGCTGCGATCGAGGCGAACCGCCTGTCGCCGGACCTTATCCCCGCCGCAGCTATGGCCGCGCGCAGCTATGTCGCGAAGGGTGACAAGAAGCTTGCAACCCGCGTCGTGAAAAAGGCGTGGGAGGTGATGCCCCACCCCGACCTGGCCGCAGCCTTCGCCGGGATTGAACCTGACGAAAACCCGCAGGAACGGCTGAAACGCTTTCGCACGCTGACCGGGTCACAGCCGGACCACGACGAAACGAAGATGTTGCTGGCCGAGCTTCTGCTTGCCACCGAGGATTTTCCTGCCGCGCGACGTGCCCTTGGCGATGTCGCGACCCGGCACCCGACGCAACGTTCGCTGGCGATTCTTGCGGCCATCGCGCGGGGCGAAGGGGCCGAGGACGCGGTGGTGCGCGACCTTGTGGCAAAGGCCATTGCCGCGCCGCGCGGTCCGCAATGGGTGTGCGACAAGTGCCAGGCGATCCATGCCAGCTGGCAACCGGTCTGCGAAAACTGCGGCAGTTTCGACACGCTCAGTTGGCGTGAGCCGCCGGCCACTGGCCCGTCGCGCGCCCTTGCCGAGCTTTTGCCGCTGATCGAGGCGCGCCCGGTGCCTCCCGAACCCGAGCCCGAGCCGGAACCTGAACCAGAGCCACCCGCACCTCAGCCACCGTTGGACGAGATTGCGCGACGGGCAAACTAGGGCAGCAGATTGGGGCTACACAGTGCGGGGCGGCGATGCTAATAGCCCGCGCAGGGAAGAATGCCGCTGTAGCTCAGCTGGTAGAGCACGTCATTCGTAATGATGGGGTCGGGGGTTCGAGTCCCTTCAGCGGCACCATTCTTCCCTGAATCCCATCCTGCCCGACGGTTTCTTCTGGCCGGCCCTTTTTCTCCCTGCGGACCGGGCTTGCAAGGCGGATGCCTTTGCGCCACGGATGGCAAGGTTTTGTCCGGCTTCAGGGGAAAAATGGAATGACCCGGCTTCGCACACTCTGGACTGGCGGGCGGCCAACGCTGAACGGATGGTGTTCGATCGGCGATGCCTTCGTTGCCGAGATCATGGCGGCGCAAGGGTTTGATTCGATCACCGTCGACATGCAGCACGGCGCGCTGGACTACAGTGACCTTCTGCCGATGTTGCAGGCTATGCGTGCCAGCGGGGCCACGCTGATTGCGCGGGTGCCCTGGCTTGACCCGTCACACGTGATGAAGGCGCTGGATGCGGGTGCCGAGGGAATCATCTGCCCGATGGTGAACACGGCGGACGAGGCGGCGGCACTGGTCAGTTATCTGCGCTATCCCCCGCTTGGCACCCGCAGCTATGGCCCCACACGGGCGGTCTATGCCCATGGGGCGGACTACGCCGAGACGGCGAACGCCTCAGTCATTGCCTTTGCGATGATCGAAACTGCCGAAGGCTTCGCGAACCTTGAAGCCATCGTCGCGACGCCCGGGCTGGATGGCATCTATGTCGGTCCCGCCGATCTGTCCCTGTCGCTGAGCAAGGGGAAGCTGGCCGCCGGAATGGACCGGGAAGAGCCCGAGATGATCGCCGCCCTGCAAAGGATTGCCTTGGCCTGTCACGCCCGGGGGATCATTGCGGCCCTGCATTGCGGAACGCCGGCCTATGCCGCCCGCGCCATCGGCTGGGGTTATCGAATGACCACGGTCGGCGGCGACACGCGGTTCCTGTCGGCGGGGGCCGCCGAAGCGGTGGCCGGGTTCCGGCACCTGACCGGCGGCAAGGCGACCGAGGCAGGCCCGGGCGGTTATTGACCGATCCGGCCCCTTACGCCGCCGGTCTGACCACGGTCCAGCAGCAGGTGGTCGAGGATGACGCAGGCCATCATCGCCTCGCCCACCGGGACAGCGCGGATGCCGACGCAAGGGTC
>JAPLPF010000137.1:1485-42281 GCA_026400325.1 Rhodobacterales bacterium | reverse complement strand
GCAGCGAAGGCGCGCTTTAGTCTCATTCGCAGGATCGAGGCGGGGCAACCGCCTCTCCGCCCTTCTTGCATGACCTTGTCGGCGTCACAGCGGCAAGACAGTAGTCGACTTGATCTCTTCCATGCTCAGAATGGCCGTCACATTGTAGATCCGCACTTCCGATATCAGCGCCTGGTAAAACGTGTCATATGCCCGCGCATTCTTGACCCGCACCTTCAGGATATAGTCAATGTCGCCCGCCAACCGGTGCGCCTCAAGCACCTCGGGGCGCTCGCGCAGGGCCTTCAGGAATTTGCGCTGCCACTCGGCCTCGTGCTCGGACGTGCGGATCAGGACAAAGAAACAGGCCTCCAGCCCCAGCGCCTCGGGGTCAAGGATCGCGGTTGTCCGGGTGATCACGCCCTGCTCGCGCATCCGGCGGATCCGGTTCCAGACCGGGGTCTTGGATGACCCGACCTTGCGGGCGATTTCATCCAGCGACTGCTCGGCATCCTGTTGCAGCTCGGACAGGATTTTCCGATCCAGATCGTCCAGCGGTGCTGTCATTCCTGAATACCCTTCATCCTTGGAACGCGCGTTCATGCAGAACGCAGTATCGGAACACACGTCCTTATCTGCAAGGGTGACTGGCCCATGACTAGGAAAATATTCTATATTGAACGGCAGGATTGCATGAGGATCGTCCACGATGAGCCGCCGTTTCACCCCAAAGGTCGTGACAGCCAACCGCTTGCGCGAAGGCGATGTGGTCTACCTGACCGCCGATGACCGCTGGTCGCCCCTTCACCATGCGGCAGAGCTGATCGAAGACGAAGCGCATGCCCAGATGCGGCTTCTGCATGCGGCGGCGCAAAAGCTTCTTGTGGTCGGCGCTTATCTCGCCGATGCACGGCCCGGACCGCAGGGACCGGAACCCCTGCACTTCGCGAAGAGTTTCGCCCACGCGGTCCGTCGAACTATTCCGACTTTGACGAAGCCTTCGTCCGCGCCCGCGTGGCCCAGTTCGCTGCCCAGGTGGACCGCCGCCTTGACGGCAGCCTGACCGAGGATGAGTTTCGCCCCCTGCGCCTGATGAACGGCCTTTATCTGCAGCTTCATGCCTACATGCTGCGGGTCGCCATCCCCTATGGCTCGCTCAACCCCGGCCAGATGCGGCAACTGGCCCATATCGCCGACACCTGGGACAAGGGCTACGGCCACTTCACCACCCGGCAGAACATCCAGTTCAACTGGCCGAAACTGCCCGACGTGCCTGCCATCCTTCAGGCACTGGCGGATGTGGAAATGCACGCCATCCAGACCTCGGGCAACTGCGTTCGCAACGGTCCACCGACCACCCGGAATTCCAGTTCCTGCCGCGAAAGTTCAAGATCGCCATCACCGGCGCGCCGAACGACCGCGCCGTGACGAAGGCGCATGACATCGGCCTGCGCATGGTCCGCAATGCCGCCGGTGAACCGGGCTTTGAAGTCATGGTCGGTGGTGGCCTTGGCCGCACCCCTATGATCGGCGTCACCGTGCGGGAGTTCCTGCCCGAGGCAGACCTCTTGCCTTACGTCGAAGCTGTCCTCAGCGTCTACAACACGCTTGGCCGCCGCGACAACAAGTACAAGGCGCGGATCAAGATCACCGTGCACGAGACCGGCGCCGCGGAAATCACCCGGATGATCGAGGCCCGCTTTGCGGAACTGCGCCCGCTTTTCGGCGGTGCCGACCAGAAGCTTCTGGCGGAAATCCGCGAGGCTTTCGCCCCCCCCGCTTTCCGAAATGCGCCGGTCGATGCCTATGATGCCTTCTACAAGGCCGATCCGACCTTCCGCGCCTGGGCGGATACAAACCTGACCGTCCACCGCAACGCGCAATACGCCATCGTCACGATCAGCCTGAAGGCGCATGGCGAAACGCCGGGCGATGCCACGTCCGCGCAGATGCGCCTCATCGCCGATCTTGCTGAAAAGTATGGCCATTCCGACCTGCGGATCAGCCACGAACAGAACGTGATCCTGCCGCATGTCCACAAGTCGGACCTGCCGACCCTGCATGCCGCCCTTCTGCAAGCCGGTCTTGGCACGGCCAATGTCGGGCTTCTGTCCGACATCATCGCCTGTCCCGGCATGGACTATTGCGCGCTGGCCACCGCCCGTTCGATTCCCGTCGCGCAGGAGCTGGCCACCCATTTCGAGGCGCTGAAGCTGGAGCATGAAATTGGCCCGCTGAAGATCAAGATCTCGGGCTGCATCAACGCCTGCGGCCATCACCACGTCGGCCATATCGGCATCCTTGGCCTCGACCGTGCGGGCGTGGAGAACTACCAGATCACCCTCGGCGGCGACGGCACGGAAACCGCCGTAATCGGCGACAAGACCGGCCCGGGCTTTGCCTATACCGAGATTGTCCCCGCCATCGAACGCATCCTGCGCGCCTACCTCGGCCTGCGTCTGGAGCCGTCAGAGACCTTCCTCCAGGCCTTCCGCCGGGTCGGGATGGAACCCTTCAAGACCGCTCTTTACGAATCGGACTCGGCTCAAGATGCCGCGTGACCTGCATGGGGGACCGGTGGCAGACCGTGTGGCCGCGCTGAATGCGCGCTACCGGCACCATTCGGCTACCGCCGTGCTGGAACATGCCCTGCACGACGCCGACCTTGGCCGTGTGGCCTTGGTCAGTTCCTTCGGTGCGGAATCGGTGGTGCTTTTGCACGTTGTCAGCGTGATCGCGCCGGAAACCCCGGTGCTGTTCGTCGACACCAGGATGCTGTTTCAGGAAACGCTGGATTACCAGCGCGAGCTGGCCGAAAAGCTGGCGCTTTGCGACATCCGCACGATCCGCGCGAACCCGGCCCGGGTGAGTTTCGAAGACCCGGACGGCACCCTGCACCAGTTCAACACCGACAGTTGCTGCAACGTTCGCAAGGTCGAACCCCTGGAGCGCGCGCTGTCAAAGTTTGATGGCTGGATCACCGGCCGCAAGCGCTTTCAGAACGCGGACCGGGGGACCATCGACTTCTTTGAGAACGAGGGCGACTTCCGGATCAAGGTCAACCCGCTGGCCCATTGGGGGCGCGAGGACCTTGAGGAATACATGGTGGAAAACCGCCTGCCCCGGCATCCCTTGGTCGCGAAGGGCTTCCCCTCGATCGGCTGCGCGCCCTGCACCAGCGCGGTGAAACCCGGTGAAGACCCGCGCGCAGGCCGTTGGCGCAACAGCCAGAAAACCGAATGCGGCATTCACTTCATCGACGGCAAGGCCGTGAAGGTTCAAAAGGACAACGCGGCATGACCGTCATCGTCACCGACGCAGGCTTTTCCCCCGCCACCCAGCGCGAGATCGTGGCACTGGCCGACCTGACCGACCAGACGGCGGTGGACTTGGCCAACACCGATGACCCCCATGAACTGGTCGGGCGGCTGGACCAGTTGACCCTGATCCGCGTCGCCTTTCCGGCCTTCAACGACGGCCGCGCCTTCACCATTGCCCGCCGCCTGCGTGAGCTTGGCTATACAGGCCAGCTTCTGGCACTTGGACCGGTGATCGCCGACCAGTATGCCATGTTGCGGCGTGTGGGATTTGACGGGGCCGAGATTCCGGATGAAATCGCCGCCCGCCAGCCCGCCGATCAGTGGCAGTTCCGCGCCGCTGACTGGAAACAGCATCATTACCAGGCCCGCCTGCGCGCCTGACTTTCGCTTGCCCTCAATCAAGGCTAGAACCCGGGGGCCGGCCTGCGCCGGAACAGCCCCATGACCAAAGTGCCCGTGATGACCGAAGCAAGTCCGATCAAAGCCAAGCCGCATCTGCCCGACGCTCAGACTGTGACACAGGTCACGCACTGGACGGACCGGCTGTTTTCCTTCCGCGTCACGCGACCCCGGACCTTGCGGTTCCGGTCGGGCGAGTTTGTCATGATCGGCCTCATGGGCGACAACGGCAAACCCCTTCTGCGGGCCTATTCCATTGCCTCGCCCGCCTGGGATGAGGAGCTGGAGTTCTATTCGATCAAGGTTCCCGACGGGCCCCTTACTTCGAAGCTGCAGCATATTCTGGTCGGGGACGAAATCATCCTGCGCCCCAAACCCGTGGGCACGCTGGTCCATGACGCACTGTTGCCGGGCAAGCGGCTTTGGTTCCTGGCCACCGGCACCGGGCTTGCCCCTTTCGCCAGCCTGATGCGCGAGCCCGAGACCTATGAGAAGTATGACCGGGTCATCATGATGCACACCTGCCGCGAGGTGGCTGAACTGGAGTATGGTCAAAAGCTGGTGGAAAGCCTGAAGGACGATCCGCTGATCGGCGATCTGGTGGGCGACAAGCTGGTCTACTATCCCACCACCACGCGTGAGGCGTTCCATCACATGGGGCGGGTGACGGACAATCTGGCCTCGGGCAAGGTCTTTGCCGACCTTGGCCTGCCTGCCATGAACCCGGGGGAAGACCGGGCGATGGTCTGCGGGTCTCTGGCCTTCAACGTCGACGTGAAGGCGATCCTGGAAGGGTTCGGCCTGCGCGAGGGTGCCAATTCGGACCCGAAGGAATTCGTGGTCGAAAAGGCCTTTGTCGGCGACGGGATCTGATCCGCCGCAGGTCGGCCCGCCAGCGTCAGCGCCAAAGCAAACGGGCCGCAGGAGGTGATCCTGCGGCCCGATCTCGTGGCATCTTGGCGTTGTCACATGCCAAGAGCGGTCTTGACCTGAGCGATGGTGTCGGCAACCAGCGCCGGGTTGGCGCGGGCAGCTTCAACAGCGGTCTTGAGCGTGGTTTTCATCGCGTCGTCGAGGGAAGAGCCGTCGATAAGTGCGACAACGGAGTCGGCGTTGAAGGCCGCAGGATCAAGTGCGGCGGTGGCAGCTGCAGTTGCCGCAGCGGCAGCTTCGGCAGCAGCGGCTTCGGCAGCAGCGGTCGCGGCAGCAGCGGCCTCGGCAGCGGCAGCCTCGGCAGCAGCAGCTTCGGCAGCAGCGGCCTCCTCAGCTTTCTTGGCGGCTTCGACAGCCATCGCGGCCTCTTGAGCCGGCTTGAAACTGAACTGGTAATAGCCGCCAGCGGCCAGCAGGACGACGATTGCGCCGATGATGAAGGTTCTGTTCATGTCATTTCTCCCATGACCGGAGCCTCTGGCCCGGATGGCGGTCATATGGCAGCAAAGACCGTGAATGAAAAGACCGCGATGGCCGGTCATCTTCAGATAGGGCGGAAATTGCGGGAGATTCGACCTCGGCAAGGGCGCTGCCGGGTTGCGGGGAACCGCGCGCGGGTCTAGATTACGACGCAAAGGACGACCACCATAGCCCGCCGCCCCCACAATGCCCCGCCGCAACGCGAAACCGGTCCGCGCATCAATGACCGCATCCGCTCGCCCGAGATCCGCCTGATTGGCGCGGACGGTGAAAACGTTGGTGTGGTGACGCCGGCCCGCGCCATGCAGATGGCAGAAGAGGCCGGCCTTGATCTGGTCGAGATCTCTCCGACGGCCGAACCGCCGGTCTGCAAGATCATGGACTTCGGCAAGTTCAAGTACGAGACGCAAAAGCGCGAGGCGGAAGCCCGCAAGAAGCAGAAGATCATCGAGATCAAGGAAATCAAGTTCCGCCCCGGCACGGATACGAACGACTATGACGTGAAGATGCGGTCGGTGGTCAAATTCCTGGAAGAGGGCGACAAGGTCAAGATCACGCTGCGGTTTCGCGGCCGTGAGATGGCCCACCAGGATCTTGGGCTGCAGCTTTTGCGTCGGGTCGAGGCGGATGTCGTCGAAATCGGCAAGATCGAATCCTTCCCGCGCCTTGAAGGCCGCCAGATGGTGATGATGATCGGTCCGAAGTAGGGCTATCCTTGCCGATCGCATGTGATGCGGGGGCCTTGGCCCCCGCTTTCATTCGCCGGGGGCCTCGACCTCCGATCTCAATCCTCACCGTTCATCGGCCCCGCCTCTCGCAGTCTGCCGCGTTGCGGGATTTCCTTCAAAAGCCCCCCTACCCCCATCGCGGCAATGTCTGCGCTGGTGACGGGGACCCCACAGATCAGCCGTTCCATCACCCAGTCGGCCCCGTTCAGCGCGGGGCTTTTCGCACATCCCGGCAGGCCGATGACCGGCACGCTGCCAAGCTGACCAAGGAACAGAAGGTTGCCTGGATCGACCGGCATCCCGAAACGGAGGACCTGGCCCCCCGCCCGCCGCAAAGCCGACGGGCCCACATCCTGCGGGTCGGACGTGGCCGAGGCGGTGAGGATCAGGATCAGATCCACATCTGAAGCAGCACTCAGGGCGGCGGCAAGTTCGGCCTCGCGATGGGGGACAAGGCATTTCGGCATCATCACCACATGCATCGCAGACAGACGTTTCTGGATTGCACGGTGGCCCTTTTCGCCGTCGTCGGCATCGGTCACGGTCTGGATCAGCGCGGCGCGGGCCATGGCGACGGGCCGCATCCGCAATGCCCCGGCGCCCGCGTCGCAAGCGGCGTCCAGGGCCGGACCATCCACCGCATACGAGATGATCTTGACGGTGGCCGCCATGTCCCCCCGCGACAGGCGCTGCCAGCGCGGAACGGTAGCAAGCGTGATCATCGGATCGATCGCGTTCAGCGCATCCACGAGGTCGGCGGCAAGGTCCAGAACTCCTGTCACATCGGCATGGATGTTGACGCGGCCGGTCCCCACGGCACGCAAGGCAAGCCCCGCCGCAACCGGGTTCGGCACCAGCGCCCGTGCCACGGCCAGGGCGGCTGCATCCTCGGCAATGTCGCCGGCGTCAAGTCGGGCGACAGTGACTTCGGTCAGACCCGCGGCCTGAAGCCGGCCAATCTCGCCCGGCCCAAGGATGCAGCCCTTGCGCAGCCGCCCGTCACCCAGGGCGACCGAATGTGCGAGGATCGCCCCCATTGCCTGCGCCAGCGGGACAAAGCCGAACCGCATTACTGTCGCAAGGTCTGAGTGATCTGGGCCATGATGCTGACCGCGATCTCGGCAGGGGTGCGTGCGCCGATATCCAGACCTACGGGGGCGTGAATTCGGGCAACCTCCGCGGGCGTGAAGCCGACGGCGGTCAGCCGCTCGACGCGTTTGGCATGGGTCTTTTTCGATCCCAAAGCACCGACATAGAAGGCGGGCGACCGCAGCGCGATGGCAAGCGCAGGATCGTCAAGCTTTGGGTCGTGGGTCAGAGTGACGATGGCCGTGCGGCCGTCCGGGTTCAGGCTGGCAAGTGCTTCATCCGGCCAGTCACCCAGGATCGTCTCGCCCGGGAAACGCGCGGCCGACCCGAAGGCGTCGCGGGGATCGATCAGCGTGGGCGCATAGCCGCACGCGCGTGCGATGGTCAAAAGCGGCTTTGCCGTGTGGACGGCCCCAACCACGACAAGACGAAGGGGTGGATTGTGCACGGCAATGAAGCGGCCATCCTCTTCCATGCCGGCGCGGTCGGACCGGAACCGGGCATCGGTAGCGGCATCCTCTCCGGGAAACACCAGTTTGCGCTGCCAGCGGTCAGTGCGGGTCATGATGGCCACCGGTTCATGGGCGGCGCGGGCGGCGACAAGGTCGGCAAGCAGGGCCTCGGGCAGCGCCTTGTCGCCTTCACCCACCGGTTCGACAAGCACCCGGATCGTGCCCCCGCAGGCCAGACCCACGGCAAAGGCCGTGTCGTCGCTGACCCCGAAGGTCAGCAGGCGGGGTTGACGGTCCTGCAACGCCTCAAGCGCCTCGGTGACCACGGCGCCCTCGACACAGCCGCCGGACACCGACCCCATCATCTCGCCCTTGCCGGAAATCGCCAGCTGGCTGCCAGCCTGCCGCGGTGCCGAGCCCCAGGTTTCAACCACAGTCGCAAGCACCGATCCATGCCCGTCCCGGTGCCAGGCAAGTGCGGCCTCGGGGATCTGGTCGTGCGTGTGCGTGCCGTGCGTCATGATGGCCTCCTCCAGGGCAAACTATGCGCAAGAGCCGAAAGAAAGGAAAGCGCCGCAAGCAGCAAGCTTGCGGCGCCCCTTTCGCCCAATAGCCTCTCAGCGCAGCGCCGCCGACCGCATCAGGGGAGTGATGACCCGCACTTCGACCCGGCGGTTTGCGGCTTCGCTTTCCTGCGTCTCGATCAGAAGCTCGGTCTCACCATAGCCCTGAACGACCATGTTTTCCGGCGGAATGTCGAAATATTCGGTCAGGGCCAATGCCACCGATTCCGCGCGGCGGTCGGACAGCGCAAGGTTCATCGCCGCCTTGCCGGTCGCATCGGTGTGGCCCTCGACAAGGAAGATTTCGTCGGGGTTCTCCTCCAGAAGATCCTGCATCACCCGGCCAAGATCCGCCAGATTGCGCGCTTCGGCTGCCAGGATCGCGGACGATCCGCTGGCGAAGGTCACGTTCTGCGTGTCGATCACGGCGGCAAGGGCCCTGACCTGCGGAATCTCGCGGATCTGGCGAAGCGAGAAGGTCCGCCCGGCGCGTTCCGCCTCGATCGCGGCAAGCTCGCGCTTGAGCGCGACGTCGTTGTCCTTGGACGAAATCACGATGCGCGACTTCGGCTTTGGCAATTCACTGACGACCACGGCATCCTCGCGGCCAAGATCGTCGATCAGAATGATCTCGCGGCCCCGGTCGTCATAGGAAGCACGGCGCAGCACACGGCCGGTCGCATCGCGGATCGTCACCACCTGAGTGCCGTCGTCACGTTCCACGATCGTGCGGGTCGAACCGTCGGTGAACGTTTCGGTCCGCACGGTCGATCCCGGGCGGCGGATCAGGGTATCGTCGTCCTTCAGCACCCGGTAGGTGCCGTCCGGTTGCAGCACGACCACCCGGTCACCGGTGTTGGAAACCACGCGTCGGTCATCGCGGGCGTCATTGTTGCTTTTGATGATCGCGCCGACTGCCAGCGCGCCAAGGACAAGCAACCCGGCCTTTTCCAGATCGGACAACCCGCTCTTGCGGCCATCCTCGCGCCGTGTCGGGGCCGCCGCGAATTCGTCCGCCGACGTGCGCGTGCCTGCGGCTGCAATCGTCTCTGTCACCGAGCCAACCAGCAGTGCGGGATCAGTGGGTGCCACGACCAGTGGACCCTCTCCTTCGGCAGAAGCGGCCACGACCGTTCCGGCCGCCGCAATCGCTGCAGGGTCAACGGCTGCGGGGTCGATGGTCAGAAGTTCGGTCAGGCTTTCGACCTCGGCTTCCGAAACGACAGGCGCATCGACCGGTTCGGTCACCTCCAGCGTGGCGGGATCCGCAACCTTGAGGCCGGCGGCTGGGTCGGCGATTTCGCCGCTGTCCGAGATGTCAAGCTCGGCCTCGGCTGCGGCAAGTGCCGCAGCAGCGACGGCGGGGTCTATCACAGCCCCGGTCGCAGGGTCAGTCACGACATCCGTCGCGGCTTCAGTCGTGTCCTCAACCGCAGCCTGTGCCGCAGCCTGTGCCGCAGCCTCCGCTTCAGCGGCAGCCTGTGCGGCAGCGGCATCCGCCTCGGCTGTGGCCTCCGCGTCGGTAGCAGCCTGTGCATCGGCAGCCGCCTGTGCGGCAGCAGCGTCCGCCTCGGCGGCAGCCTGTGCGGCGGTGGCGTCTGCCTCGGCCTGTGCTGCGGCTTCTGCATCGGCAGCGGCCTGTGCATCGGCAGCGGCCTGAGCGGCGGCGGCGTCTGCCTCGGCCTGTGCTGCAGCTTCCACGTCGGCAGCGGCCTGTGCGTCGGCAGCTGCCTGAGCAGCGGCGGCGTCTGCCTCGGCCTGTGCTGCAGCTTCCACGTCGGCAGCCGCCTGTGCATCAGCGGCGGCCTGCGCGGCGGCGGCTTCTGCCTCGGCCTGTGCTGCAGCTTCCGCGTCGGCAGCCGCCTGTGCATCAGCGGCGGCCTGCGCGGCGGCGGCTTCTGCCTGCAGGGCCTGAGTGATCGCTTCCAGATTGCACGCAACGTCGGCAGTGGGCAAGCACAGGACAGTCCCGTCGGTGCCGATCACCGAGCCGTCCTCGGCCAGCGTCTGGGCAAAGCTTGGTACGGTGCCGACCTGGCTGAGCGCAACCGAAAGCGCCGTGGTGGAAATCAGAAACTTTCTCATGACCATTCCTTGTCTTTGCAACGACTAACCTTGCGATGGGCAACCGGCATGATTCGTCTGCGGCTTTCTGGCTGTCGTTCTAGGGGCAGTTAAATCCGGTTGTACCTGATATGCGATATCACGACGCTGACGGGTGATAGCATTGGCAAATGCATGCCTAGCTCTGCAACGTGGCAAGCAGCCGGGCTTTCTCGCCGGTGTCGCCTGCGTCCGAGATTGCACGCCCCAGCGCCTCGAGCGAGGCGATGGAATGGCCGGCGCGAAAGCTGTCGACATGGGGCAGCATGGCCCGGATGCCGGCGGCCTTCGGCGCAAATCCGGTCCAGCGCAGAAGCGGGTTCAGCCAGATCAGGCGGCGGCAGGACAGGTGCAGCCTCTCGACCTGGGCCGACAGGACGCCCGCATCATCCCGGTCCAGACCGTCGGTGATCAGAAGGACCACCGCCCCCTGCCCCAGCACCCGGCGGGACCAGTCCTGGTTGAAACGCTGCAGGCACGTCCCGATCCGTGTGCCGCCGGACCAGTCCTGCGCCTCTTGCCCTGCCGCTTTCAAGGCGGCGTCAACGTCGCGGGCCTGCAGATGCCGGGTGATGTTGGTAAGACGGGTGCCAAAGGTAAAGGCATGCACCCGGGCCCAGCCCTGCCCCCTGCGATTGGCCACCGCATGGACGAAATGCAGCACCATACGGCTGTAATCGGCCATCGAGCCCGAGATGTCGCAGATCACGATCAGGTTTGGCCAGCGGGTGACCGGAGCCTTGCGGGACAGGGTCCGAATCTCGCCACCGTGACGGAGTGCGTCGCGCAAGGTGCGGCGTGCGTCGATCATCGGCCCGACGGTGCTGCCGCGGCTGCGGCGGGTGACGAGCGGACGGACCGGCAGCGACAGCCGGGCCAGCATCCGCTGGGCCTCGGCGGTTTCCGCGGCCGACATCTGTTCGAAGTCGAGTGTCCTCAGCCGCTCATCGGCGGACATGGTGGCCGTCGCGTCGATCGTGATGTCTTCCCCCGGGTCGCTGGTCTGGGGCGGCGGAGGCGGCAGCTGGCCGTCAAGCAGTGCCTCGGCCGCGCGCCGTTCGGCGGCTTCGGCCACACGCTCTTCCTGCCCGCCCTGCACTTGCGGCAAGAGCAGGGTCATCATGTGTTCAAGATAGCGGGGGTCGCGCCAGAACAGGCGAAAGACCTGAGCAAAGACGATGCGTTCTTCGGGGCGGCTGACCAGAACCGCCTGAAGCGTGTGGTAGAAATCCTCGCGACGGTCAAAACCCGTGATTTCGACGGCCCGGATGGCATCGAGCACGCGCCCGGGGCCGATCGGCAACCCGGCCTTGCGCAGCGCACGAGCGAAATGCGCGATGTTGTGGGCAAGCTTTCCGTCTTCGGGAGGGGTCAGGTCGGAAGAGACCGGCGTGGGCATTTTGGGCCAAACCCGGGGGGTTTCACACCCCCCGGACCCCCCGTGGGATATTTTTGGACAGATGAATCGTCATGCAGGGACAAGCTCGCGCCTGACGTCGTCAAGGATGCGTCCGGCTTCCGAGCCTTGCAGTTTCTGGATGTCGTCCTGGTATTTCAGGATTGCACCAAGGGTATCGGAGATGACGTCCGGCGACAGCGTGATCACGTCGAGGGCAAGAAGGCACTTGGCCCAGTCGATGGCTTCGGCGACGCCGGGGCGCTTGAAGAGGTCCTCGCGGCGGAGCCTTTGGACGAAGGCCACGACTTCGCGGCTGAGGCTGGCCTCGGCCTCGGGGACGCGGGCCTGCAGGATCAGGAGCTCGCGGTCGAAGTCAGGGTAATCGACCCAGTGGTAAAGGCAGCGCCGCTTCAGGGCGTCATGCACTTCACGCGTGCGGTTCGATGTCAGAATGACGATGGGCGGTTCAGGGGCGCGGATCGTGCCAAGTTCCGGGATGGTGACCTGGAAGTCGGAAAGGGCTTCGAGAAGAAACGCCTCGAACGGTTCATCCGTGCGGTCGATTTCGTCGATGAGGAGAACGGGCGCGCCGCCGGGTTGCGGGCGCATGGCGGCCAGAAGCGGGCGTTCGATCAGGTAGTCTTCGGTAAAAAGCTCGGACCTGAGGGCATCACGGTCGCCCGCGCCGGTGGCTTCGGCCGTGCGGATGGCGATCATCTGGGCGGCGAAGTTCCAGTCGGCGACCGCAGAGGCGGCGTCGAGGCCTTCATGGCATTGCAGGCGGATCAGGCGGCGGCCAAGGGCGGTGGCGATCACCTTGGCGATCTCGGTCTTGCCCACCCCTGCCTCGCCTTCCAGAAACAGGGGGCGGCCCAGTTTCAGGGCAAGGAATACAACCGTGGCCAACGCACGCGATGCGACATAGCCCTGCCCGGAAAGCAGGGTTTCGACGGCGTCGATGTCTTTGGGAATACCGGTCAAATCCTGCCTCGCGCTGCTGTGGCGAGACTGTCGGTCCGGGGGCCGGGGGTCAAGCCATATCGGCGATTTCTTCGACAAGCCAATCGCGCAACGAGCGCAGGGGGGGGCGGTCGGGACCGGCTTTGGGCCAGACAAGGTAATAGGCCCCATGCGCAGGAACCGGGGGGCCAAAAACCGGGACGAGGCGGCGTTCGGCAAGCTCGCGCGTGATGAGGAAGCTGGGGATCAGGGCCAGCCCCATGCCATGGATCGCCGCCTGGCCAAGGGTGGCAAACTGGTCGAACATCATGCCGGATGGTCGTTGGCCAGGCGCCCCGTGATGGGCAAGCCAGCGGCCCCAGTCGCCCGGACGGCTGTCCAGCATGAGGAGCGGGTGTCCAAGGATGTCTGTGGCTCTGGCCATGGGCGGAAAGCCGGGGGCAGCGACGGCAATGACCTCTTCCTCCATGAGTTTCAGATCGTCCGCGCCTGGCCAGTCCTGCCGACCATAGTGAATTGCCGCGTCGAAGGTGGCGGTGGCAAAGTCGAAGGGGCGCAGGCGGGTGGACAGGTTCACCGTGACTTCGGGATGCGCCTGGGAAAACCGGGCCAGGCGGGGCGCAAGCCAGTGCATGCCAAAGGCGGGAAGAATGGCCAGGTTGAGGCTGCCGCCCATCGGATTGGCGCGCAACGTGATCGAGGCTGAGGCAAGCAGATGAAGGGCTTTCCTGACCTCGGCCACATAGTCGCGGGCTGCGGGGGTCAGTCGCAGGCGCTGGCGTTCGCGGATCAGCAGCGGCAAACCAAGCTGGCCTTCCAGCCCGATGAGGGCCCGGCTGACGGCGCCTTGGGTCAGGTTCAGTTCACTGGCGGCGGCAGAGGCGGTGCCAAGGCGATCGACGGCCTCAAGCGCCATCAACGCGGGGATCGGCGGAAGGTAGCGGCGCGGCAGCATTATGAGTTTTCCTCATGAACCCTTGTCCGGCTTTCGTTAGCCTGAACGGGTCAATCGTGCAATACTGAGCCGATCAATGGAGGTTCCGATGCTTGACGCCGCAAAGCCCGCCCCGAAGCTGAAACCGAAGGACGCGCCGGATCTGGGGCGGTTCGACTGGCAGGATCCGTTCCGGCTGGATGACCAGCTGACGGAAGAGGAGCGGATGCTGCGCGACGGCGCCAGGGCCTATGCGCAAGAGAAACTGCAGCCGCGCGTGGTGGCCGCCTATCGCGAGGAAACCACCGACCCGTCGATCTTTCGCGAGATGGGCGAGATGGGGCTTCTGGGTGTGACAGTGCCCGAAGAATACGGCGGGCTTGGCGCGTCCTATGTGGCCTATGGCCTTGTGGCGCGCGAGGTCGAGCGCGTCGATTCAGGCTATCGCAGCATGATGTCGGTGCAGTCGTCGCTGGTGATGTATCCGATCTATGCCTATGGCACCGAGGCGCAGCGCCAGAAGTATCTGCCGAAACTGGCGTCCGGCGAATGGATCGGCTGCTTTGGCCTGACCGAACCCGACGCGGGGTCCGATCCGGCGGGGATGAAGACGGTCGCAAAGAAGACGGCGTCGGGCTATGTGCTGAACGGCGCGAAGATGTGGATCTCCAACGCGCCGATTGCCGATGTCTTCGTGGTCTGGGCCAAGTCCGAGGCGCATGGCGGCAAGATCAGGGGCTTTGTGCTGGACAAGGGCATGGCCGGTTTGTCCGCCCCGAAGGTCGGGGGAAAACTGAGCTTGCGCGCCAGCATTACCGGCGAGATCGTGATGAAGGATGTGGAGGTGGGCGAAGAGGCCCTTCTGCCTTTCGTCGAGGGGCTCAAGGGACCTTTCGGCTGCCTGAACCGCGCACGCTATGGCATAAGCTGGGGCGTGCTGGGCGCGGCAGAGTTCTGTCTGCACGCGGCGCGGCAGTACGGGCTGGATCGCAAGCAGTTCGGCAAACCCATTGCGGGGACGCAGCTTTACCAGTTGAAGCTGGCCAACATGCTGACCGAGATTTCGCTGGGCCTTCAGGCCAGCCTGCGGGTCGGGCGTCTTCTGGACGAGGCGAATGCCGCGCCCGAGATGATCAGCATCATCAAGCGCAACAACTGCGGCAAGGCGCTGGATGCCGCGCGCTGGGCGCGGGACATGCACGGCGGCAACGGCATTCAGGAAGATTTCCAGATCATGCGCCATATGGTCAACCTTGAAACGGTGAACACCTACGAGGGCACGCATGACATCCACGCCCTGATCATCGGGCGCGCGATCACCGGGGTTCAGGCATTCTTCTGATTTGGCAGGAAAGGGTGTCACGCTGCGTCACCTGCCGTTGAACCCCGGGCAGGCAAGCGCCCCGGGCGGGACTGTCTGGCCCGGACTGAAAGGGTGGGCACAATGAAGGTGACTGCCGTTCTGACGGTTTGCAACGAAGGCGCGTTCCTTCTGGAATGGCTGGCGCACCACCGGGCCGTCGGGATCACGGATTTTCTGGTCTTTTCCAACGATTGCACGGACGGAACCGATGCAATGCTGGACCGGCTTGCCGCGTCAGGCTGGTTGACCCATCAGCGCAATCCCGGTCCATGGCGGAACGGCCCGCACTGGCAGGCGCTGAACGAGGCCAGCCGGCACCCATTGGTGACCAGCGCAGATTGGCTGATCACCTGCGACATAGACGAGTTCATCAACATTCATGTCGGCGACCGAAGACTGCCCTCACTTCTGGCCGCACTTCCGCATGCAACCGCTATCCCGCTGACCTGGCGGTTGTTCGGCAATGCGGGTGTGGTCGAATACACCGATCAGCCGATGACGGAGACTTTCACTCGCGCAGCGCCGGAGGTGCTTGAATGGCCATTGCAGGCCTTGCTGTTCAAGACCCTGTTTCGCAATGACGGAACCTACCGAAAGCTGGGCGTTCATCGGCCGCGGGACCCGAACCCGGATCGTCTTGCAACACAGCGCTGGTTCGACGGATCCGGGTTGGCGATGCCCGCGCTTTTCCACACCAGACGCCTGTTTTCGGATCCCGGCCGCAACACGATCAGGCTTGCGCAATTGAACCATTACGCAGTCGGGTCCGTCGAAGGGTTCATCCTGAAATGCGCGCGTGGACATCGCATCGCAGGCTTTCGCAAGGGCACGCCGATCGGCAGCGAGTACTGGGCCACCTTCAACCTGTGCGATGTCGAGGACAAAAGCATTCTCGGGCTGGACAGTGGCGCTATTTTGGCGGAGTTGCATGCCGATCCGCACCTTGGCCCCATGCACCGGCAGGCTGTGACCTGGCGGCAGGAACGCCTGCAAGACTTGCTGGCCGACGCAAGATGGCGGACGCTTTTCGACCAAATCGTCGCTACACCGCCATCACGGGCGCTTGGCCGGTCCGAGGCACTGGCAAGGGCGCAAGCGACGCAAGCCGAATAAAACCGCAAGTTGTAGAGCGGAAACATATTCACGCCAAACTTGCAAACTGTCGTGGCGACGACGGCAATCGCGTTGTTTTGTTTCCCTTTCTTCAATCATTCTTGGTCGCAAGACCTTGTGGAAACTGAGTTTTAGTCTCACCTTCAAGTCAATTGTCGGCATTGCCGGCGGGCAAGGATGAATATGGACAAGGCCGACATGCCACCAGACTGGCAGCGAGCCATGCTTGCGATCGCCGAAGGGGATGGCGATTTTCTGCCTTTGGGCGACCGGCACTATGCCTTCTTCGCAGAAGAGCGCCCCGTCCTTCTGGTCACCTTCGAGGATGCCGCCGCCCTGCGCGAGCGTGAGGACAACCTTCCCGAACACTTTGCCCTGGCCAAGGCGCGGGGCTGGTCGCTTCTGACCATCCTGGCCGAGGGCGAGACCTGGTGGCGCGACCAGGCGGTCTTTCGCTATTTTGACAGGCTGGCCGACGACGGGTTTCTTGAGGATTTCGACCGGGTGATCTTTTATGGGGCCGGGCCTGCCGGCTATGCGGCGGCCGCCTTCTCGATCACGGCACCGGGGGCCGAACTGGTACTGGTCGCCCCGCGCGCCACGCTTGACCCGGCCCGCGCCGGCTGGGACGAACGCCACCGGATTGCGCGGCGGATCAACTTCCGCAACCGATATGGTTTCGCCCCGGACATGACGGAAAGTGCGGCACGCGTCTGGTTGATCCATGATCCGCTGCACCGCCCGGACGCGATGCACGCCTCCCTTTTCCACCGGACCTGGGTAACACCCCTTCACGCGCGATACACCGCGGAAGGAACCGAAGACACGCTGCGCGAGATGCGCGTGCTTGACAGGATCCTTGAGGCGGCGATGGACGGCAAGTTCTCGGCGTCGTTCTTTGCCTGGCTCTGGCGCGGCAGACGGTCAAACGGCAGCTACCTGCGCGCGATCCTGGCCGCGGCGCGCCTGACCGGACACCGCAAGCGCGAAATCATGATCTGCCGGTCGGTGACCTCGCGCCTGAACGCGCCGCGCTTTGCCCGCAGGCTGGCGGAACTGACGGGCGAGACGGGCTGATCAGCCGCCAAAGGCGTCCAGCAAGCCGGTCAGGTGGGCCGTCCGCTCTTCCGTCAACTGCCGCATGCAGCCATAAAGCAGAAGCGGTTCGGCACTGCCGCCTTTCATCGCCCAGCCTTCGGCCGCGCAGGCATTGTCGCGGAATGTGATCCACGCGCGCTGCGCCGCCTTCAGGGCCTCGGCCCCGCCCCGGTCCGTCTCAGGCAGGTTTGCATCCCATGACTTCAAAAGCGCCATGGCTTGCTTGTAGGCCGCGTTCAGCCCTGCATCCGCTTGTTCCCATTCCGCATAGGCGCATTGGTTCAGGTCCTGCTGCGCCATGGCATTTGCGCAGTCAACCTCCTGGGCTGTCGCGGGACAGGCCAGACCAAGGGCAATCAGGACGGGGACCAATTTGAACATGGGGCTCTGGCTTCGATGACTGGAAAGATCATGTCGCAGTCTTGCCTGTCTTGCCACTGGAAACGAGGTCCGGATTGCGCTACCCAAACGCGTCATGCAAACGATCACCCTGACCCGCCCCGACGACTGGCATCTGCACTTGCGCGATGGCGCGATGCTGCGCGCCGTCCTGCCGGAATCCGCCCGCCATTTTGCCCGGGCGATCATCATGCCGAACCTGGTGCCGCCGGTTGTTACACTGGCCGATGCGGTGGCCTACCGGGGCAGGATCATGGACGCCCTGCCCGAGGGGATGGTGTTCGAGCCGCTGATGACGCTGTATCTTACCGAAGGAACCGATCCCGCCGATGTGGCACGCGCCCATGCCTCGGGTCTGGTGAAGGCGGTCAAGCTTTACCCGGCGGGGGCCACGACAAACTCTCAGTCCGGGGTGCGCGACCTTGCAAGGGTCATGCCGGTGCTGGAAAAGATGGCCGAGATCGGGATGCCCCTTTGCACGCATGGCGAGGTAACGGACCCCCAGGTGGACATCTTCGACCGTGAGGCGGTGTTCATCGACACCGTCCTTGACCCGCTGCGCCGCCGGCTGCCCGCCCTGCGCGTGGTGATGGAGCATATCACCACGGAAGAGGGTGTCGCCTATGCCGTCGAAGGTGGCGACCGATTGGCAGCGACGATCACGACCCACCATCTGATCCTGAACCGCAACCACATTCTGGCGGGCGGCATCCGGCCGCACTATTACTGCCTGCCGGTGGCCAAGCGCGAAAAGCACCGGCTGGCGCTGCGCCGGGCGGCGACCTCGGGCAATCCGCGCTATTTCCTTGGGACCGATTCCGCGCCGCATGTCGATGCGCTGAAGGAACACGCCTGCGGTTGCGCCGGGTGTTTCACCGCGACAAACACCCTGTCCCTGCTCGCGCATGTCTTTGAGCAGGAGGCAGCCCTTGACCGGCTGGAGGGCTTTGCCGCGCAAAATGGCCCGGCCTTCTACGGCTTGCCGGTGAATGGCGGAAAGGTCCGCCTTGAGAAACGCCCCGATCCCTGTGTCTGGCCGAAAGGCATCGTTACCGAAAACGGCCCGGTCACCGTCTTCGACCCCGGATTTCCCGTATATTGGCACGTCGCAACCTGAAACGCCTCCTTGATGACGTCGTCACTCGTCGGGGCGACCGGCGAGGAGGAGACGAAGTCGAACGACAAGCCCGCCCGAAAGGACTGCCCATGATCCCCTCGACTTTCCCGCCCCGTGACGAGATTGCCCGCCTGACCGCCCGGGCGCTCCTCGAGATCAAGGCCGTGCATTTCAACGCCGAGACACCGTTCACCCTGGCCTCGGGCCTGCCGTCGCCCACCTACATCGATTGCCGCAAGCTGATCAGCTATCCGCGCATCCGGTCGGTCCTGATGGATTTCCTGACCGTCACCATCCAGCGCGACGCCGGGTTCGAGGCCTTCGACAACATCGCCGGCGGCGAAACGGCGGGCATTCCCTTTGCCGCCCTCGTGGCCGAACGGCTGGCCTTGCCGATGACCTATGTGCGCAAAAAGCCCAAGGGCTATGGTCGCAACGCCCGCATCGAGGGCGCCATGACACCCGGCCAGCGCGTCCTTCTGGTCGAGGATCTGACGACGGACGGTGGCTCGAAGCTGTCCTTCGTCGATGCGATCCGCGAGACGGGGGCGACCTGTGGCCACACCGCAGTGATTTTCTACTACGGCATCTTCGAGGGCACCGAGGCGCGGCTTGCCGACCACGGGGTTCGGCTGCATCATCTCTGCACCTGGTGGGATGTCCTCGCCGAAGCCCGCGCACAAGGCGCCTTTGACGCAGCCACCCTGACCGAAGTGGAACAATTCCTCAAAGCCCCCCGCGCCTGGCAAGAGGCGCGCAAACCCGCCTGATCGCAGCGGCCTGTCCGATTTCGGTGGGCAGGTTTGTGGACACCTCGGTGGACAACCCGCCGGGAATCGATCACCGGCACAACTGCCCGCAAGATGTGGTATGGTTTCCACAAGTCCGCGCAACAGACGCGACTCGCCCCGTCTTATCCACAGGGTTGTTCCCCTATGGACGGCCCCCCTCGGGATCGGGCAGACAAGGCACCGGCAGGAGACTTACATGACAGAGATCACCACACTACGCCCCTTGGTTCCGGCCCCTGTCGCTGCCGAGACTGACGTGCTGCCCCACAATATCGAGGCCGAGCAGCAGCTTCTTGGCGCGATCCTGACCAACAACGAGATCTATGACCGCATCTCGTCGCTGGTCAAACCGCCGCATTTCTTTGACCCCGTCCATCAGCGCATCTTCGAGATCGCGTCGGCGCGCATCCAGAAGAACGCCCTTGCGTCCCCGGTCACGCTCAAGGCCTTTTTCGACGATGATGCCGGTCTGAAGGAACTGGGCGGCCCGGCCTACCTTGTCCGCCTTGCAGGGGCGGCGATCTCGGCCTATGCCGCCCGCGACTATGCGCAGATGATCTATGACCTGGCGGTGCGGCGCGAACTCATCCAGCTTGGCCGCGACATCGCCGCCCAGGCCGCCAGGGTGGAGGTGGCAAGCGAGCCGAAAGACCAGATCATCGAGGCCGAACAGCGGCTTTACAAGCTGGGCGAACAGGGCACGGCCGAACGTGGCTTTCAAAGCTTTCTCAAGGCGGTCACCGATGCCGTCAACATGGCGAACGCCGCCTACCAGCGCGACGGTGGCCTTGCCGGCATCTCGACCGGCCTGATCGACATGGACAAGAAGCTGGGCGGTCTGCACCCGTCCGACCTTCTGATCCTGGCCGGGCGACCCTCGATGGGAAAGACCTCGCTGGCGACGAACATCGCCTTCAACATCGCCAAGGCGCACAAGCGTGGGCGACTGCCGGACGGAACGGACGGATCCGTCGAAGGTGGCGTGGTCGGGTTCTTCAGCCTCGAGATGTCGGCCGAACAGCTGGCGGCGCGGATCCTGTCGGAAGCGTCGGAAGTGCCCTCCGAACAGATCCGCCGGGGCGACATGACCGAACAGGAATTCCGCCGCTTCGTCGAGGCGGCCAAGGCCCTGGAGGCCTGCCCGCTTTACATCGACGACACCCCTGCCCTGCCGATCAGCCAGGTTGCCGCTCGAGCGCGGCGGCTCAAACGGACGCATGGGCTGGATGTGTTGATCATCGACTACCTGCAGCTGCTGAAAGGCACGTCCAGGGAAAACCGGGTGCAGGAAGTGTCCGAGATCACCCAGGGCCTTAAGGCGATCGCCAAGGAGCTGAACATCCCGGTGATCGCCCTGTCGCAGCTGTCGCGCCAGGTGGAAAACCGCGAGGACAAGCGCCCGCAACTTTCGGACCTGCGGGAATCGGGCTCGATCGAGCAGGACGCCGACGTGGTCATGTTCGTCTTCCGCGAGGAATACTACCGCGAACGGGAAAAGCCGGGTGACCATGAGCTTGAAAAGATGGCCCAATGGCAGACGATGATGGAATCAGTGCATGGCAAGGCCGAAGTGATCATCGGCAAGCAGCGCCACGGACCGATCGGCACGGTAGAATTGTCCTTCGAGGGCCGCTTCACCCGCTTCGGCAACCTGGCAAAACCCTGGCAGGGCTCTGGCGGGCCGGACGTGGGCTTCTGACACAAGCGCCTGCACATTGCGCCGCGTGCCGCGGCAAGCCTTTTCTCTCGCCTCTGGCCGTTCCGGCCAACCGGCTTGGCGGATGGGGGTTTCACCCCCAAACCCCGAGGATATTTGTACCAGTCTGAAACTCGGCCCCGCATTTCATTCTGGCCCAAGTATCCCCGCCGGAGGCATCCCGTCGCAGCCACCGGGGACAACGGTTCCAACCTTTCACCGGCAGCGCCGCACCTGGGGCCTCGATGGCCCCGGGGGCGGCCCCCCTTCCGAAAGGCACCGCCTTGGGGCAGTCTGATTGGGGCAATCTGGCCGAAATGGAAGGAACGCAGGATGGATCTGGGACTTCAGGGCAAGGTGGTGGTTGTCACCGGCGGTGGGGCCGGGATCGGCGGGGCAATAAGCGCGGCGCTGGCCGCCGAAGGTGCGGTGCCGGTTATCCTTGCCCGGCGCGCACCGGATGACGATCATCTCGCACGGCTCAAACAACTCAGCCCGCGGGCAGGCTGGGTCCGGGCGGACCTTGCCCGGGACGATGACTGCCGCGCCGCTGTCGCCGAACTGCGCGAGCGGTGGGGACAAGTTCATGGACTGGTCAACAACGCAGGCACGAATGACGGGGTCGGGCTTGACGCCGGGCCAGAAGCGTTCCGCGCTTCGCTCGACCAGAATCTTCTGCACTATTACACCCTCGTGCATCTGCTTCGGGACGACTTGAAAGCCGCGCGAGGGGCGATCGTCAACATCTCGTCCAAGACCGCGGTGACCGGACAGGGATCAACCTCGGCCTATGTCGCGGCCAAGGCGGCGCAACTTGGCCTGACGCGGGAATGGGCGGCGGCCCTGGCACCGCACGGGGTTCGCGTCAACGCGGTGATCCCGGCCGAAGTGATGACGCCGATGTATCGCACCTGGCTGGACAGTTTCCAGGACGCCGCAGCGCAAGAGGCGCTGATCACCGCGCGCATTCCTCTTGGGCAAAGGATGACCACGGCCGAGGAGATCGCCGCGACGGTGGTGTTTCTCCTGTCCGATCGCGCCAGCCACACCACGGGACAATGGCTGTTCGTCGATGGCGGATATGTCCACCTCGACCGCGCGCTAGGCAGGTGACGCAGGCCCGTGGCGCTGCCGGATCGGGTCGGCCAACAACCGCAGCCCGTTCAGCACGACCAGAAGCGTGCCCCCCTCATGCCCGATGACCGCCAGCGGCAGCGGCAGCGCAAAGAACAGGCTTCCGGTCACCAGCACCACCATCGCCCCCAGGGCCAGGGTCAGGTTCTGCCGGATCACCCGGGCCGTGCGGCGCGAAAGGGCCTGTGCGGCGGCAAGCTTGCCGAGATCCTCGGCCATCAGGGCCACATCGGCCGCTTGCAGCGCCACCTCGCTGCCTGCCACGCCCATTGCCACGCCGACATCGGCCCGCGCCAGAGCGGCGGCGTCGTTCACGCCATCGCCGACAAAGGCCACGCGGCCCCGCGCCGTTGCCGCATCGACCAGCCGCACCTTGTCGCCGGGCAGAAGACCCGCGTGAATCTCGTCTGGCCGCAGCCCCAGCCGCGCGCCGATCCGGTCGGCAACCGCCTGGCGGTCACCGGTCATCATCAGGATATCGGTTCCCCCGGCGCGCAGCGCGGCAAGGGCTGCCACGGCCGACTCGCGCGGGGCATCGGCCACGGTCACGGCCCCCAGAACCTGCGCGCCCCGGCCCAGGACAACCATCGTCTCGGCCCCTTCGATCATCGCGGCAAGCGCCGCGGGAAGTTCGGCCCCCATCGCGGCCAGCATCCGCGCATTCCCGGCCCAGAGCGCGCCTTCGGCGTCCGTGCCGGTGATCCCCTCGCTGGGATGGGCGCGCACATCGCCGACGGGGGCCGGGACAATCCCGCGCAAGGCAACCATCCTGCGGATCGCCCCGGCAATGGGATGTTCCGACTGCGCTTCCAGCCCGGCAAGCAAGGCCAGAAACCGGTCTTCCGCCCCTGCAAGCACCACAACGCCCGTAACCTCGGCCTGTCCGGTGGTCAGGGTTCCGGTCTTGTCAAACGCGAAGGTGCGGACATCGGCCAACCCTTCCAGCGCCGCCCCCCCCTTGAACAGGACCCCGCCGCGTGCCGCTGCCGACAGCCCCGAAAGGATCGCCGCCGGGACCGAGATCACCACCGCACACGGACTGGCCGCCACAAGGACCGTGGCCGCGCGGTAGATCGCGTCCCCGGTGTCGTGGCCAAGCAGGCGAAAGCCGAAGAAGGCCAGGATCGACCCGGCCAGCACCGCCACTGTGTAGCGCTGGCCGAACCAGTCCGAAAACCGCTCGGACGGGGCTTTCATCGCCTGTGCTTCGGTCACCATCCGGATCATCTGGGCGACCGTGCTTTGCGCCAGCCCGCGCATCACCTCGACCGTCAGGATGCCGTCAAGGTTGACCGTCGCTTCATGCACGGCCGCGCCCGCCTCCTTGCGCACCGGCAAGGATTCCCCGGTGACCGAGCTTTCGTCCATGTGCCCCGACCCTGCGACCACGCGCCCGTCGACCGGCACGCGCGCACCGGGGCGCAGGATCACCCGATCCCCCGGCACAAGGTCGGCCACCGGCACTTCGGTCACACCCTCCGGCCCCTCGCGCAGCGCGGTTTCGGGGCGCAGTTCCATCAAGGCTTCGACCGCGCGACGGGCCTTGCCCATGGCGCGATGTTCCAGCGTTTGCGACAGCGAGAACAGGGCCAGCAGCACCGCCCCCTCAAGCGCCGCGCCGACCGACGCCGCCACCAGCGCCGCGACCACCATCAGAAGGTCGATATCCAGCCGCCTCTCATGCCAAAGCTCGGCCAGCGCCGACCGCGCGGCGGGCAGTCCCCCGGCAAGAAAGGCAAGGGCCAGCGCCGCCCAGACCAGCCCCTTCGGCAAGGGCTGAACGAAAGCGTCCAGCGTCGCGATGCCAAGGCCGATCCAGCACAATGCGGTGACGTAAAGGCCCGCATCCCTTTCAGCGTCGCTTTCGGTCATGCTGGACATGCGGCAGGCCCCCGGTTTTGCCTACCCTTGCGCGCAGGCGGCAAAAGGGCAAGCAGGATGCAGGGCAGAGGTTTTCCCTTGACCCCGGGCCCGGCCCGGTCAAAACAGCGGCCATGGCGACAGCGACCCTGACCATCGACCTTGATGCCGTGGCCCTGAACTGGCGCGCGCTTGACCGGCTGACCGGTCCCGAAGTGCAGACCGCGGCCGTGGTCAAGGCCGATGCCTACGGCCTGGGTGTCACCCGGGTAGCCCGGTCCCTCGCAGGGGCCGGGGCGCGGCGGTTCTTTGTCGCCTGCGCCGAAGAAGGCGCTGCCGTCCGGCAGGCCCTGGGGCCGGGTCCGCAGATTGCCCTTCTGTCGGGACACATGTCGGGCGATACCGAAATGATCCACGATCTTGACCTGACACCAATGCTGACCAGCCTTGACCAGATCACCCGCCATCTTGAGGCGCTGCCCGGCCATGCCTTCGGGGTGCAGCTTGACACCGGCATGAACCGCCTTGGCGTCGAGATGCTGGAGTGGCAGGCGGTGGCGCCGATCCTGATCGAGGCCGGGCCGGAGCTTCTGCTCAGCCACCTTGCCTGCTCGGACGAGCCGGACCACCCGATGAACGCGGTCCAGCTTGCGGCGTTTCACGCCATGACCGACGGCACCGGCCTGCCGCGCAGCCTTGCGTCCACCGGCGGCATCCTTCTTGGCCCGCGCTTTCACTTTGACCTGACCCGCCCAGGCGTGGGGATGTATGGCGGTCTGCCCTTTCCGTCGGCCCAACCGGTGGTCAGGCTGTCCCTGCCGGTGATCCAGACGCGCGAGGTCGAGCCGGGCGAAAGCGTAGGCTATGGCTGCACATGGACGGCCGAACGCCCGTCCATCATCGCCACCGTGGCGGGCGGTTATGCCGACGGCCTGCCCCGCACCCTTTCCAGCCGCGCCCAGCTTTGGGACGGCGACACGCCCTGCCCGCTTGTCGGCCGCGTGTCGATGGACCTGATCACTGTCGACATCACCGATCTGCCCGAAGTGCCAAAGACGCTGGATATCCTTGGCCCGCATCAGACCGTGGACGCGCTGGCCGATGCCGCCGGGACCATCGGTTATGAGCTTCTGACCGCCCTTGGCACCCGCTACCTGCGCCGCTACCTCGAGCCGCGCGCATGACCGCGGCCCTGGCAGCGATTGGGCGCCCAACCCTGCAAGCTATCGCCGCTGTCGGCCGCGTGGCGCTTTTTGCGGCCGCGATTTTGGGCCACCTCTTCCGGCCACCGTTCTATCTGCGGGAACTTGGCCAATCCCTGTTGCAGATCGGCTGGTATTCGCTTCCCGTCGTCGGCCTGACCGCGATCTTCACCGGCGGCGCCCTGGCGCTGCAGATCTATGCCGGTGGCGCCCGCTTCAACGCCGAGACCGTGGTCCCCTCGATCGTCGCCATCGGCATCACGCGTGAGCTTGGTCCCGTTCTTGGCGGGTTGATGGTGGCCGCCCGGGTGGCCAGTTCCATCGCGGCCGAGATCGGCACCATGAAAGTGACCGAACAGATCGACGCCCTGGTGACCCTTTCCACCAACCCGTTGAAGTACCTTGCCGTTCCGCGCGTGGTCGCGGCGACCCTTGCCATGCCGGTGCTGGTGGCCGTGGGTGACGCCATCGGCATCATGGGCGGCTGGCTGGTCGGCATAACGCGACTAGATTTCAACTCGGCAACCTACCTGAAGAACACCATCGATTTCCTCGAGACCTGGGATGTGGGCTCGGGCCTGGTAAAGGGCGCGGTCTTCGGCTTCATCGTGGCGCTGATGGGCTGCTATCACGGCATGAACTCGGCGCGCGGCGCGCAGGGCGTGGGTGCGGCGACGAAATCCGCCGTCGTCTCGGCTTCGATCCTGATCACAAGGCCTTCGGGGCCAACCGGGTGCTGCAGGGGGTGGACCTGACGGTTCAGTCGGGCACCTCGATGGTGATCATTGGCGGGTCGGGGACGGGCAAGTCGGTGCTGCTGAAATGCATCCTTGGCCTGGTGCGCCCCGACAGCGGCACGATCACCCTTGATGGCCAGGATGTGACGAAGGCCGACCGCGATGCCTTTCTGGCCCGCTTCGGAATGCTCTTTCAAGGCGGAGCGTTGTTCGATTCGCTGAAGGTGTGGGAAAACGTCGCCTTTCGCCTGCTGCGCGGTGCGAAGGCCCTGCCAAAGGCCGAAGCGCGTGCAATTGCCATCGAAAAACTTCGCCGCGTCGGTCTGAAACCCGAAACCGCCGACCTCTTCCCCGCCGAGCTTTCGGGCGGCATGCAGAAACGTGTGGGCCTGGCCCGCGCCATCGCGGCAGAACCCGAGATCATCTTCTTTGACGAGCCCACCACCGGCCTTGACCCGATCATGGCCGGCGTCATCAACGACCTTATCCGCGAGATCGTGGTGGAGATGGGGGCCACTGCGATGACGATCACCCACGACATGTCTTCGGTCCGCGCGATTGCGGACAATGTCGCGATGCTGCATGGCGGGGTGATCCGCTGGACCGGTCCGGTCTCGGAAATGGATGCAACGCCAGACCCCTACGTGCAGCAGTTCATCCACGGGCGGGCGGATGGGCCGATCGAGGGCGTGCGATGACACCCACCATGGCTTTCTCGTCGCCAGATATCCCACGGGAGGTCTGGAGGGTGTGAAACCCTCCAGTCCCGCAGCCATGCTCAAAGGCGCCCGATGAAATACCTCAACCTGACCCTGCTTGTCCTGTTCCCCATCGCCTGGTTTGCGCCCCTTCTGCGCGCAGCCCTTCTGCCGATCTTCGGGATGGACGAGATCAGCGTCATCACCGGCTTGCAGTCCTTGTGGGGGTCAGACGCGGCCCTCGCCCTTCTCGTCACGTTCCTTGCGATCTTCGCGCCCTATGCCAAGACCATCGGCCTTGCGCTCCTGCACTTCAACCTTCTCAGCCCGAAGGTACTTCCGGCGCTGGAGGTGCTGGGCAAGCTTGCCATGGCCGATGTCTTCCTGATCGCGCTTTACATCGTGATCGTGAAGGGCGCGGGCATGGTGACCATCGAAACCGCCTGGGGGCTTTACCTTTTCACCGGCTGTATCCTGGCGCAGGTGCTGATCTCGTGGAAAAGCAAACCCGCCGCTGTGCAGCCCTGACGGGCCTATTCGCTTGCGCCGGCCCCAGAGAAGAAAGCCGTCAGGCTTGATGAGCGGGCCCTTTGCAGGCACTAAGGCCGCATGAGCAAAGCGACAAACTCTTTCACCTGCTCCGTCTGCGGGGCGAGTTACCGCAAATGGACCGGCAAATGCGATGCCTGCGGCGGCTGGAACACCGTCGTGGAAGAGGCGCCTCTGTCGACCGGACCAAAGTCTCTTGGGGCCAGGGGGCGGTTGATCCCGCTGTCCGACCTTGCGACCGCAGAGGCCCCGCCGCCGCGCGCCTCATCAGGCATTGACGAGTTGGACCGGGTGCTGGGGGGCGGGCTGGTCCCGGCCTCGGCCATTCTTGTCGGTGGCGATCCGGGGATCGGCAAGTCGACGCTGCTGTTGCAGGCGGCGGCCAGCTTTGCGCGCAAGGGTCTGAAATGTCTTTACATATCGGGGGAAGAGGCGGCAGCGCAGGTTCGGATGCGGGCGCAGCGGCTGGACCTTACGGATGCGAATGTCCAGCTCGGCGCCGAAACCAACCTGCGCGACATCCTGACCACACTGGATGCCGAACGGCCCGCATTGGCGATCATCGATTCGATCCAGACGATGTGGCTGGACAGCATCGAGGCGGCCCCGGGGTCGGTCAGCCAGGTCCGCGCCTCGGCCCATGAGCTGGTGACCTTTGCCAAGCGGCGTGGCGTCGCGGTGATCCTTGTCGGCCATGTCACAAAGGACGGCCAGATCGCGGGCCCCCGCGTCGTGGAACACATGGTCGACACCGTCCTTTACTTTGAAGGCGAGCGGGGCCACCAGTTCCGCATCCTGCGCGCGGTGAAGAACCGTTTCGGTCCGGCGGACGAGATCGGCGTGTTCGAGATGACGGGTGGCGGGCTGGCCGAAGTGCCGAACCCCTCGGCCCTGTTCCTGGCCAACCGGGACCAACCCGCGCCCGGATCGGCGGTCTTTGCAGGGATCGAAGGGACGCGGCCCGTCCTGACCGAGATCCAGGCCCTTGTCGCGCCCTCCACCCTTGCCAGCCCGCGCCGCACGGTCGTCGGCCTCGACAGCGGGCGGGTGTCCACGATCCTTGCAGTGCTGGAGGCGCGCTGCGGCATTCCCTTCACCGGCCTTGACGTTTTCCTCAACGTCGCCGGTGGTTTGCGGGTCAATGAACCGGCTGCCGACCTTGCAGTGGCCGGTGCCCTGCTTTCGGCGCGCGAAGATGTGGCAATTCCGCCAGACATGGTGCTTTTCGGTGAAATCAGCCTTTCCGGCGCGCTACGGCCTGTGGGACAATCGGAAAACAGGTTGAAAGAAGCGTCGAAACTTGGTTTCTCACAGGCGACGTTGCCGTCCCATTCAAAGATCGAAGGGGCGCAAGGTGGAGCGGCGGGCCTGACAGTTCGGCAAATGCCGGACCTGACGGCCTTTGTGGGCGAGATGTTCGGGGCAGGATAGGCCCTGCCAGAAGAACGGGAATGGGGACTGAAAATGGAAAACTTGACCGCGGTTGACGGTGGTGCGGCCCTCATCGTGATTGTTTCCGCAATCCTCGCCTTCTCGCGCGGGCTGATCCGCGAAATGATGGCAATCCTTGGCTGGGTCGGCGCTGCCGTCGCGGCCTACTACTTCGCGCCCGGTGTGCAGCCGCTTGTCAAGGAACTGCCCGTCGTGGGCAAGTTTCTTTCCGAAAGCTGCGAATTGTCGGTTGTGGCCGCCTTTGCCGGGGTCTTCGTTATCGGCCTGATCGTGGCGGCCCTTTTCACCCCGCTCTTTTCGGGGGCGGTGCAGCGCTCTGCCCTTGGCGGCATCGACCAGGCGCTTGGATTTCTTTTCGGCGCGGCGCGTGGCATCCTGCTGATCGCGGTCGCCTTCATCGTTTACGACCGCGTCCTGTCCGATCAGGCGATCCCGATGATCGACGAATCGCGCACTGCTCTGGTCTTTGCCAACTTCCAGGCCCAGATCGACGAGAATATTCCCGCAGATGCCCCCGGCTGGATCCTCCAGCGCTACAACGATCTGACAAATGTCTGTGGCATCGGGACAGCGCCTGCCTCTGTCGGTGACGCCGCTCCTGCGGCAGAACCAGCACCCGAGGCGCCTGCCGCCAGCAACTGACCGGATTTGGCGTTTCAGGGCGTGACAGTCCCCCGCGGCTGCCGTAAGTGAACGGCAGCCGCGCCTTTCAGGAATCGGACCCATGGACCCCTTCCGCTCGCACCCCTTCGATGACGACAAGCTGAAGGAGGAGTGCGGGATCTTCGGCGTCGTCGGCGTGGCCGATGCGTCGAACTTCGTGGCCCTTGGTCTGCATGCCCTGCAACATCGCGGGCAAGAAGCCGGCGGCATTGTCAGCTACCACCCCGACCACGGCTTCAACTCGGCCCGCCGCTTCGGCTATGTTCGTGACAACTTCACCAAGCCAGACGTGATGGACACCCTGCCGGGAAACCTGTCCATCGGCCATGTCCGCTATTCCACCGCCGGATCGAAAGGCGCCACCGCGATCCGCGACGTGCAGCCCTTCTTTGGCGAGTTTTCGATGGGTGGCTGCGCCATCGCGCACAACGGCAACCTGACCAATGCCACCGCGCTGCGTCGCGAACTGATCGAGCGCGGGTCGATCTTCCAGTCCTCCTCGGACAGCGAATGCATCATTCATCTGATGGCCCGGTCGATCCAGAAGACCCTGTCGGAACGCATCAAGGACGCGCTGCGCCGGGTCGAGGGCGCGTTTTCCGTCGTCGCCATGACCCGCACCAAGCTGATCGGAGTGCGTGACCCCCTTGGCGTGCGCCCGCTGGTCCTTGGACGCATCAGCGATCACGGCTGGGCGCTGTCGTCGGAGACCTGCGGCCTCGACATCATCGGGGCCGAGTTCATCCGCGAGATCGAACCCGGCGAGATGGTGGTGATCGAAGGCAACAAGATCGAATCGACCCGCCCCTTCCAGCCCGCCAAATCCCGGTTCTGTATCTTCGAAAACGTCTACTTCTCGCGCCCTGACAGCATCATAGGTGGCCGCTCGGTCTATGAGACCCGCCGCCAGATCGGCGTCGAACTTGCGCGCGAGGCCCCGGTGGATGCCGATCTTGTCTGCCCGGTGCCCGATAGCGGCACCCCCGCGGCCATCGGCTATGCACATGAAAGCGGCATCCCCTTCGGGATGGGGATCATCCGCAACCAGTACATGGGCAGGACCTTCATCGAGCCCACCGACAGCATCCGCAACATGGGTGTGCGGCTCAAGCTGAACGTCAACCGCGCCCTCATCAAGGGCAAGCGGGTGATCCTTGTGGACGACAGCGTCGTGCGCGGCACCACCAGCCGCAAGATCAAGGACATGATCCTTGAGGCGGGGGCTGCCGAGGTCCACTTCCGCATCGCCTCACCCCCGACCGCATGGCCGTGCTTTTACGGTGTCGACACGCCGGAACGGTCAAAGCTTCTGGCAGCAACGATGTCGGAAGACGAAATGCGTGACTGGATCGGCGTCGACAGTCTGAAATTCGTGTCCCTCGACGGCCTCTATCGCGCCGCGGGCGAAGCCGCTGGCCGCGATGCAGCCGCGCCCCGCTTTTGCGACGCCTGTTTCTCGGGCGACTACCCCGTAGCCCCGTCCGACAAGATCGAGGAAGGGTTCCAGATGAAGGCGGCCGAGTGAGCGCCGACGTCGACACCTATCTTTCCGCCCTCCCCCAGGACCAGCGCGAGGCCCTGACCAACCTGCGGGCGCGCCTGAAGACGCTTCTTCCCGACCATCTTGAAACAATGTCCTACGCCATGCCAGGGCTTCGCCAGCCGGGGCCAAAAGGCAGGATGGTCGTGGGCTACGCGGCCTTCACCCGCCACCTCGGCCTCTACCCCCATTCCGGCACTGTCATTCCCCGGATCGACTGCGCGCCGTTCAAGACCTCGAAGTCCGGCGTCCTCTTCACGACCGACAACCCCCTCCCCGACGCCCTTCTCGAACAGATCATCCGCACGCGACAGGCCGAACTTGCCGCAGGCTACGGCAAAGTCTGACCCCTTGCCCTTTCATTCTGGCCCAAATATCCCCGCCGGAGGCTTCCAACACTTCCGCAAGGACCGACGCATGACCCAGAAGATCGCCCTTGTCACCGGCGCCTCGCGAGGCCTCGGGTCGGCCCTTGCCGAACAGCTGGCCCTGCGCGGCTGGCATGTGGTGGCCGTCGCCCGCACCGTAGGCGGGCTGGAGGATCTGGATGATCGGGTGAAACGCGCCGGGCTGCCGGGGTCTGGTGGCCTGACGCTGGCGCCGATGGATGTGACCAATGACGACGCGATGCGCCATTTGTGCCGCAGCATCCACGACCGCTGGGGCGGCCTTGGCCTCTGGGTGCATGCTGCAATCCATGCAGCACCCCTCGCCCCCGCCAGTCACATTGACCAGAAGGATTGGGAAAAATCGCTGGCCACCAACACCCGGGCAACCGGACTGATGATCCCGCTGGTGGAACCCTTGCTGCGCGCGAAAGGTGGCACCGCGCTGTTTCTGGATGACCCCCGCGCCGGACAGCCGTTCTTCGGCGCCTATGGCGCGACCAAGGCCGCGCAGATCGCGCTGGCGCAAAGCTGGCAGGTCGAAGCGGCAAAGCACGGCCCCCGCGTGCTGATTGCCACCCCTGCGCCAATGCCCACGGCAACCCGTGCCCGGTTCTTTCCGGGCGAGGATCGGTCCAGACTGGCTGACCTGCAGGACGAGGCGGCACGTATTCTTGCCAGCCTGTAGGGCCGAAACCCAAATTCCTTAAGCAAGGAATTCGTCAATTTTCCTGCTCGAGAAAATTGGCCCCCTATCCTGCCAGAGCGGCGTCAATCGCTGTCCACAACACCTCGACAGGCTCGATCCCGACCGACAGTCGGATGAACCCTTCCGGCACCGCATCGCCCCAGCGGGCGCGACGCTCGGCCGAGGAGTGGGTGGCGCCAAAGCTTGTCGACTGCGCAAGGTAGGGACAGGCTGACAGGAACCTCTCGGCCACGCCAGCGTCGGCGAGCGTGAGGCCGATCAGAAAACCGCCATTCGCCATCTGCCCGCCAAGGGCCCGATGCGAGGGATCACCGGCCAGGCCCGGATAGCGCACCTTCTGCACCCGGGGATGGGCCTGCAGCCGTTCGGCAATCCGTTGGGCGCTGTCACACATCCGGGACAAACGCAGCTCCAGCGTTTCCAGCCCCCGGTGCAAAAGCCAGGCCTCGAACGGGCCCAGCACCGCGCCGGACAGCCGCCGCCAATCGCGCACCCGGGCCACAAGATCGGCATCGCGGCCTGCCACGTGTCCTGCCAACAGGTCGGAATGCCCCCCCGGCGCCTTGGTGTCGGCGGCCACCACCAGATCGGCCCCAAGGTCCAGTGGGCGCTGCAGGAAGGGCGTCATCGTGGTATTGTCGACAACCACCCGCGCCCCCGCCGCCTTGGCCCGGGCGGCGACGCTGCGGATGTCGCAGACATCAAGACCCGGGTTGGACGGCGTTTCGATGTAGACGAGGGCCGCCCCGGACAGATCGGCCGTGTCAAAGGCTGCGGTTGAGAGGGTTTCAACCTTTACCCCAAGAGGCTGGAGAAAGCTTTCTGCCAGCGCCCGGGTCACATAATACCCGTCGGCTGGAAGGATCACCCGATCACCCGCCTTCAGGCAGGCGAAAAGCGCCGCCGAAATCGCTGCCATCCCCGATGGGAAGGCAACCGTTTCGGCGTCCTCCAGCAGCGAAAGCTGGGCCTCAAGTTCCGTCCAGGTCGGGTTCCCGGCGCGGGCATAGCTGAAGGCGCCGGTGCCATTCGAGGGCAGATGAAAGCTGGTGGCTGGAATGATCGGCGGCGCGACCGGATCGCCGGGGGCAAGCCCGGCCTTGCGATGATGCAAAAGCCGCGCGGCGCGGATGGCGTTGTCGTCGTTCTGCCCCACCATCAGCTCCTTTCCGGCCGATCAGGGCCTTTGGCACTTGGCAACCGTCACTCCAGCCGGGCCGGAAAGCCCGGGGCGCGAAGGTCGGTGCCCAACAGATCCTCAAGCAGTTTGGCGATCATCGGCGACTGCGCCTCGCCGCCATAGGCGGCCTTGGCGGCGATGTAGGTCTGGTTCGTCATCGACGCAAGGTCAAGCGGCACCCCGAACTCCTTGCCGAACCCCAATGCAAAACCCAGATCCTTGAGCGCCAGATCGACGTTGAAGGCGATATCGTAGCTGCCATTCAGGATCAGTGCCCCTTCCGTCTCATGCACAAAGGAATTGCCGGACGAGGCGGCAATCGCATGCCAGGACTGAGCAAGGTCCAACCCGCCGCGCTTGGCCAGCATCAGCGCCTCGGACGTGGCTTTGAGGTGGATGAAGGCCAGCATGTTGGTGATGACCTTGATGATACAGGACGACCCCAGCGGACCCATGTGGAAGATCTTGTCCCCCATGGCCTGCATTGCCCCGTGGTGCAGATCGAACAGGTCCTTGTCCCCGCCCGCCAGCATGGTGATCTTGCCCTGATAGGCGAGATGGACGCCCCCGGTCACCGGCAGCTCCATCATCCGCACGCCCGCCTCGCCCGCAATGGCGGCGAGTTTCAGCACCTCGTCGCGGCCAAGGGTGGACATCTCGACCCAGGACGCGCCGGGCTTCATGTGGGGCAGGATGTTCCGCAGCACACGCTCGGATACCGCAGGCGACGGCAGGCAGGTGATGACATGGTCAACTCCGGCCGCGAGTTCCTCGGCGCTGGATGCAAGCACGGCGCCGTTGGCAATCAGCGGCGCTGCGAGGGCAGGGTTCAGGTCGTAGACCGTGACCTTGAAGCCGTCCTTCAGCAGACAGCCGGCGCAGGCGGCCCCGAGGTTGCCAAGGCCGATGTATCCGTAATGCATGATGTCCCCGTTCGGATGGGGGCGGGTTCCGGCCCGCCCCGTCTGTGGTTGTGGCGCGGGCTCAGGCCTCGCCGTAGCCGACGATGCCCTTGACCTCGCAGAAGTCGTGGATGCCCCAGTCGGCATATTCGCGGCCGTTGCCGGACTGCTTGTAGCCGCCGAAGGGGGCGGAGGTGTCCCAGTCGGGGTAATTGAGGTTCACCGTGCCTGCGCGCAAACGACGGGCGACCGGGATCGCATCCTCGACCGGACCGGCGATATAGGCGGCAAGGCCGTAGATCGTGTCATTGGCCTGGGCGATGGCGTCCTCGATGCTGTCATAGGGCTGGATCGCAAGGACCGGCCCGAAGATTTCCTCTTTCGAGATGGTCATTGCGTTCACCACATCGCCAAAGACCGTCGGGCGGGTAAACCAGCCGCGGTTCAGGCCTGCGGGACGCCCGGTTCCGCCCGTCACAAGGGTTGCCCCTTCGTCGATCCCCGCCTGGATCAGACGCTGGACCTTGTCGAATTGCAGCTTCGAGATCAGCGGCCCCATGACCGTCGCCTCATCGCGGGGATCGCCGATCTGGATCGCCTCGGCGGCTTTCTTCGCGACGGCCAGAGCCTCGGCCTGCTGCGAGCGGTGGACAAGCATCCGGGTCGGCGCATCGCAGGACTGGCCGGTGTTCGACATCACCGCGGTCACGCCTGCGGCAACAGCCTCGGCGATGTTGGCGCCGGGCAGGATGATGTTCGGCGACTTGCCGCCCATTTCCTGCGCGACGCGCTTGGCGGTCGCGGCGGCGACGGCGGCGATCTGGGTGCCCGCACGGGTAGATCCGGTGAAGGACACCATGTCCACTTCGGGGTGGGTCGACATCCGCGCGCCAACCTCGGGGCCTGCCCCGTGGACAAGGTTGAACACACCCGCAGGCACGCCCGCATCATGGCAGACCTGGGCGAAAAGCGTGCCCGACAGGGGTGCGATTTCCGACGGTTTCAGCACCATCGTGCAGCCCGCAACCAGCGCCGGGGCGACCTTGCAGGCGATCTGGTTCATCGGCCAGTTCCACGGCGTGATCAGCGAGCAGACGCCGATCCCTTCATAAAGGATCCGCGTGGTGCCGCGGTTGTATTCCCAGACCATTTCCTCGGCGGCCTTGATCGTCGCCTCCATGTGGACCTGACCGGCCCAGGCCTGCGCACCGCGCGCCCAGGTGATCGGCGCACCCATCTCGGTGGACATGGCTTGGGCGAAATCCTCATAGCGGTCGTTGTAGACCTCAAGCACCCGCTTCATCACGGCAATGCGTTCGGCCACCGGGCGGTAGGTCCAGCCTTCAAACGCGGCGCGGGCGGCAAGAATCGCCCGGTCGGCATCCTCGGCGCTCCCCATGGCGACTTCGCAGACGATTTCCTCGGTCGCCGGGTTTTCAACGCCCATCCGGTTTTTCGAGATCGGATCGACCCATTGGCCGTTGATGTAGAATTTCAGCATGTTGGCGGGGATCATGGCGACCTCACTTGAAGTAGATGTTGAAGCGGGCGCGGACGGCGGCGTCAATCTCGGGATCGACGCGGCACCCGGCCTTGGCGAGAATTGCATTCTTGCGGGCAATCGCGGTGTCAAGCAACAGCGGTTTGCCCGCCTCGTTCCATTCCTTTGGCGACATGCGGTTTGCGGATTTCGGATAGATGTATTCGGTCTGCATCAGCTTCAGCGTCTGGTCCGATCCAAGGTAATGGCCCGGGCCGCCAAGGCAGACCTCTTTCATCGCGTCCAGGCTGGTGGTGTCGGGGGTCACGTCGATACCCCGGACAAGGCGCATGGTCTGGCCCAGAAGGTCATCACCCAGAACAAGGCTTTCCAGACAGAAGCCAAGCAGGCTGGCGTGCATGCCGACCGCCTCATAGCACATGTTCAGACCGGCGAGGCCTGCAAGGGCGTTGGTGATCCCCTGCTCCCATCCGGCCTGCATGTCGGGCAGCTTGCTGTCGGAAATGCCCGAAGCAGCCCCGCCGGGCAGGTCATAGAACCGGTGCATCTGGGCGCAACCAGCGGTCAGCAGGGCCTGTTCGGCGCTGCCGCCCGACATCGCGCCAGTCCGCAGGTCACTGACGAACGGCCAGGTGCCGAAGATCGCCGGGGCGCCGGGCCTGATCGCGTTGACATAGACCACACCCGCCAGACATTCGGCCACGGCCTGCACGATGGTCAGCGCGATCGGCGCGGGCGCCGTGGCCCCGGCCTGCCCGGCGGAAAGCAGCAGCATCGGCATGCCGCGCCGGATGCAATCTTCCATCGTGATGCAGGATTCTTCGGCGAATTTCATCGGCGGGACGACGAAGCAGTTGGAATTGCTGACGAAAGGCCGGTCGCGCCATTCCGCCTCGCCCCCGGCGACCATGTGCAGCATCTCGAAGCAATCGGCCACATGCGACGGGTCGGAAAAGCTGGTGCCAACGTGTTTCGTGGTGCCAGAAAGACAGCCGTAAAGGGTGTTGAGGTCCATCTCCTTGTTGTCCACCACGTCGCGGCAGACCATGGTGCGCTGGTAGAAATGGATGTTGTCCAGGTTATCCACCAGACGCGCGGCGTCATACAGATCCTGCGCGGTCGACTCGCGGTAATCGAGCGTCACCGGATCAACGATATGCACCGCCGCCCCTGCCGTGCCGTAATGCACATTGCTGCCGGTCAGGTGCAGGTCGTGTTTCGGGTCGCGGGCGTGCAGCGTGATGTTGCGGGCGGCGATGGTCAGCATGTCCTCGACCAGCGCCCGGGGAAAGCGGATGCGTCCGTCATCGCCCTGGATGGCCCCCGCATCGGTCAGAAGCTTCACGCCCGACGGCGGGGCCTGGGAAAGGCCAATCTGTTCCAGCGCGTCCAGTGCAGCGGCGTGGATCTGCTGGACCGCCACCTCGCTGAGCGGTTTGTACTGCCCGCCCGGCATGCCCGCGCGCACGGGTTTCACGTCATCGGCAAGGGGGGCCGCGCGCATCGCGACGCGGGCCTGCCTGCCGCCAGACCGCCGTGACCGCGAGGGTTCGCAGCTTTCGCCCAGGCGGTCCATTTCCGTCAGATCATCGTTCATGCCCGCACCCGTTCTGATTTGGGGTCATGCATCGGGGCCAAAGCGGCCACCGCGGCATGACGTTTGCCTGCCACCTCGATCTCGTAGGTCGAGCCGAGGATATCATCGTCTGTCTGGCCCTGCGCCGGAACATAGCCAAGCCCTATCGCGCCGCCAAGGAAATGGCCGTAGTTGCCGCTGGTGACCGGGCCTATGATCTTGCCGTCGCGCACGATCGCCTCGTTGTGAAAAAGCAGCGGTTCGGGATCGGTCAGGCGGAACTGGAGCATCTTGCGCGCGGGGCCTGCTTCTTCCGTCCGCAGGACCGCATCGCGCCCGATGAAGGCGGGCTTCTTGCGACTGACGGTAAAGCCAAGGCCCGCTTCCAGCACATGATCTTCATCCGTGATGTCATGGCCCCAATGGCGATAGGCTTTCTCGATCCGGCAGCTGTCCAGCGTATGCAGGCCGCACAGCTGAAGGTCGGGCGAGGTTTCCATCAATGCCTCGAAGACATGGGCGGTCTGGTCGGCGCTGACGTAAAGCTCCCACCCCAGTTCGCCGACATATGTGACGCGGTGGGCGCGGGCGAGGCCAAGGCCAATCTCGATTTCCCGCATGGTACCAAAGGGATGGGCTGCGTTGCTAAAGTCGTTGGGCGAGACTTTTGCAAGCACGTCGCGGGCCTGCGGACCCATCACGCACAGGACCGACTCGGCCGCCGTCACATCGGTGATGACAGCGAAATCGTCGCCGACCTGCGCCCGCATCCAGGCGAGATTGCGTTGCAGCGTGGCACCGGGGACAACCGCCAGATAGGCGGTCTCGCTGAGGCGTGTCACCGTAAGGTCGGCCTCGATCCCACCATTTTCATTCAGGAACATGGTGTAGACGATCCGACCCGCAGCCACGTCCATCTGGGCCGAGGAAATGCGGTTGAGGAAAGCGCAGGCGTCACGACCCTCGACCCGGATCTTGCCAAAGCTGGTCATGTCGAACAGGCCGGCGGTTTCCCGCACCGCCATGTGCTCGGCGCGCTGGTTGTCGAACCAGTTCTGCCGCTTCCAGGAATAGCGATACTCGGCCTCCTGCCCCGGTTTGGCGAACCAGTTGGCACGTTCCCATCCCGCAGCTTCGCCAAAGACCGCGCCGCGGGCTTTCAGATGCTCATGGATCGGGCTGCGGCGCACGCCACGCGCTGTGGCGAACTGGCGGTAGGGGAAATGGTCGGCGTAGAGAAGGCCCAGCGTCTCGGTCACGCGTTCCTTCAGGTAGCGGCGGTTCTTCTGGAAGGGCTGCGCGCGGCGGATGTCCACCTCCCACAGATCGAACGGCGGTTCGCCTTCGGTGATCCAGTGGGCAAGGGCCTGCCCAGCGCCGCCCGACGACACGATGCCAATGGAGTTGTAGCCGGCGGCGATCCAGTAGCCTTTCACCTCGGGCGCTTCGCCAAGGTAGTAGCGGTCGTCGGGGGTAAAGCTTTCCGGACCGTTGAAGAAGGTGTGGATGCCGGCGGTCTGGAACAGTGGCATCCGGTTGGTGGCCATCTCGAGGATGGGCATGAAGTGGTCCCAATCTTCGGGCAGGGTGTCGAATTCGAAATCCTTGCGGATACCGCCCATGCCCCAGGGTTTTGCGACCGGCTCGAACGCGCCCAGCATCATCTTGCCGGCGTCCTGCTTGTAATATGCGCATTCGTCCGGCACGCGCAGGACGGGCAGGTTCAGGTCGATCCCGGCCACGGGCTCGGTGATCAGATAGAAATGCTCGCAGGCATGGAGCGGGAGCGTGACCCCGTTCTGCGCTGCAAGGTCGCGGCCCCACATCCCGCCGCAGTTCACGATCACGTCGGCGTCGATATGGCCGGGGCCTTCGGCGGTTTCATAGTCGACCCCAGTCACCCGCCCGCCCGCTGTGACCACCTTCGTCACGGTCACACCTTCAAAGATCTTCGCGCCCTTCATCCGCGCGCCCTTGGCCAGCGCCATAGCGATGTTCGCAGGGTCGCACTGGCCGTCCAGCGGCAAGGCGACGGCACCGACCACCCCGTCGATGTTTAGGTGGGGATACTTGGCCTTCGCCTCACCTGGCGAAATCTCGTGCACTTCGACATCGAAGATGCGCGCGACGGTGGCCTGGCGAAGCAATTCCTCATGCCGTTCGCGGGTCAACGCGACCGAGATCGAGCCGACCTGCTTCATTCCCGTCGCAACGCCGGTTTCCGCCTCCAGCCCCCGGTAGAGGTCCGCCGAATACTTTGCCAGCCGGGTCATGTTGGCCGACCCGCGCAGCTGGCCGATCAGCCCCGCCGCATGCCAGGTGGTGCCCGAGGTCAGCTTGCGCCGCTCCAGCAACACCACATCGGTCCAACCGGCCTTGGCGAGGTGATAGGCGACAGAGCAGCCCGATATGCCGCCGCCGATGACAACGGCACGGGCTTTTTGAGGGATCGTCATGGGGCAGGCTCCGGTGGGACGAGGACGAGTTTGCCGGGATAGCGCCCGGCGGCAAGATCGGCTTGCGCGGTTGCGATGTCGCGCAGAGGGTAGGTTTTCGACACCACCGGCCGGACGCGGGCGGTGTTGATGATGGTGACAAGGCCCTGAAAGACCTCGCGCGGCTGCAGGGTGCAGCCGAAAAGCGTCAGGTCGTTCAGATAGACCGTGCGCAGATCGCCGCTGACCAATGGGCCGCCGACCGCTCCGCTGGTGGCGTAGCGCCCGCCAGGCTTCAAAGCCTCCAGCCGCCCCTGAAAGCCCTCACCGCCGACAATGTCGATCACCACGTCAAAGCCGCGCGCTTTCGGTGTTGCGGCGCGGTCCAGCACAGTTGCCCCTGCCGCGCGCACCGCCTGCGACTTTGCATGACTGCATTGCCCCGTCACCTCGGCCCCGCGCAGGATCGCGAGTTGAACCGCCGCAAGGCCAACCCCGCCCGAGGCTCCTGTGACGAGCACCCGCTCGCCCACGGCAACGCCAGAGCGCGAGACAAGGTTGAAGGCCGTACCATAGGCACATGGCATGGCACCAATCTCGATATCCGACAGCGGCGAGTCGGTGACGTCATACAGATACCGCGCCGGCACCACGCAATATTGCGCGAAGGCACCGTCGAATTCCGACCCGATGACGGCGATCGCCATGGGGTTTTCCGCCGTCGGCTCCGGCTGGCAGGTCGAGCAGGTGACCCGCGCGCCGATCGCCACGTCGGCCACGCCTGCGCCCAGCGCCACCACCCGGCCGCAAAGATCGCCGCCCTGGATGCGCGGAAAGGCCATGGCACCGGCCCAGCCCGCCGCGCGCCCCTCGCCCTGGCCATACCAGCCGACCCGGGTGTTCAGATCGGTCATGTTGACCCCCGCCGCCAGCACACGCACCAGAACCTCGCCCGGGCCAGGGCGGGGCACCGGGATGTCATCGCGCCACACAAGCATCTCCGGTCCGCCATGGCCGACAAGCTGCACGCCAGACATGGTGGAAGGCACAGGGGTCATGCGCGGATGCGTTCGTTCCTGGGGTCCCATAGCGGCTCGTCTGCCTTGACGGTGGCCGGGTAGCGTCGGCCGAAGATCTCGACCTCGACCGCCTGACCCGGTTGGTTGACCGCAGCCTGAAGCATGCCAAGGCCGATGCAGGCGCCGACCCGGTGCCCCCAGTAACCGCTGGTCAACTCTCCAACGACCTGACCGCCGTGCCAGATCGTCGCCATATAGGGGGGGTCATGCTCGGCAGCCTCGATCACCAGGGTGGCAAAACGCTTGGTCACGCCGCGCTGCTTTTACGCCTCAAGCG